>NZ_JBEZKI010000028.1:0-168894 GCF_040651615.1 Streptomyces sp. NPDC048417
ACGGGGCGCACGCCAACGCCGCGGGGACCACCGCCCCCACGCGGGGCGCCCCCCGCACCTCCGGGGTCCCGCCCCTCGTGCGTGGGTGTTACGCCGCCAGCTTCGCCAGGGCCGCGTCGATCCTGGCCAGCGTCTTCTCCTTGCCCAGGATCTCCAGGGACTCGAAGAGCGGCAGGCCGACGGTACGGCCGGTGACCGCCACCCGGACCGGGGCCTGGGCCTTGCCGAGCTTGAGGCCGTGGGCCTCACCGGCGGCCAGGACGGCCTCCTTCAGGGACTCCGGAGAGGTCCAGTCGGCCGACTCCAGCTTCTCCCGGGCCGTGGCCAGCAGGGCGTCGCTGCCCTCCTTCATCGCCTTCGTCCACGACGCCTCGTCGAAGACCGGCTCGGGCAGGAACAGGAAGTCGACGTTTTCGGTGATCTCCGACAGGACCTTCAGGCGGGTCTGGGCGTGCGGGGCGATCGCGTGCCACTTGGACTCGTCGAAGTCCGCCGGGGCCCAGGGGGCGAAGGGGGCCTTGAGCCAGGGGGCGCAGCGCTCCGTGAAGTCCTTCACCTCCAGCAGGCGGATGTGGTCGGCGTTGATCGCCTCGCACTTCTTGAGGTCGAAGCGGGCCGGATTGGGGTTCACGTCGGAGATCTCGAAGGCGGCCACCATCTCGTCGATCGAGAAGATGTCCTGGTCCGCGGAGAGCGACCAGCCCAGCAGGGAGAGGTAGTTGAGCAGTCCCTCGGGCAGGAAGCCGCGCTCCCGGTAGAGGTTCAGGGACGCCTGCGGGTCGCGCTTGGAGAGCTTCTTGTTGCCCTCGCCCATGACGTAGGGGAGGTGGCCGAAGGCCGGGATCTGCTGGGCGATGCCGAGCTCGGTCAGCGCCTTGTAGAGGGCGATCTGGCGCGGGGTGGAGGAGAGCAGGTCCTCGCCGCGCAGGACGTGCGTGATCTCCATCAGGGCGTCGTCGACCGGGTTGACCAGCGTGTACAGCGGGGCGCCGTTCGCGCGCACGATGCCGTAGTCCGGCACGTTGTCCGGGGTGAAGGTCAGCTCGCCGCGGACCAGGTCCGTGAAGGTGATCGTCTCGTCGGGCATTCGGAAGCGGACGATCGGGGTGCGGCCCTGGGCCCGATACGCCTCGACCTGCTCCGCGGTGAGGTCGCGGCAGTGGCCGTCGTAGCCGGACGGTTTGCCGGCCGCGCGGGCGGCCTCGCGGCGGGTGTCCAGCTCCTCCTGGGAGCAGTAGCAGTGGTAGGCGTGGCCGGCGTCGAGCAGCTTCTGGGCGACGTCCTTGTACAGGTCCATGCGCTGCGACTGGCGGTACGGCGCGTGCGGGCCGCCGACCTCAGGGCCCTCGTCCCAGTCGAAGCCCAGCCAGCGCATCGCGTCGAGCAGCTGGTTGTACGACTCCTCCGAGTCGCGGGCCGCGTCGGTGTCCTCGATGCGGAAGACCAGCGTGCCCTGGTGATGCCGGGCGAAGGCCCAGTTGAACAGGGCGGTGCGGACCAGGCCCACATGGGGGTTACCGGTGGGCGAGGGACAGAAACGGACGCGGACGGGGGAGCCGGGTGCGCTAGCCACGCTTGACAACCTTGTTGGTGAGAGTGCCGATGCCTTCGATGGTGACGGCGACCTCGTCGCCGACGTTGAGGGGGCCTACCCCTGCCGGGGTGCCGGTGAGGATCACGTCGCCGGGGAGCAGCGTCATGGCCTCGGTGATGTTGACGATCAGGTCCGCGATGGGATGGATCATCTCGCTGGTACGGCCGAGCTGGCGTTGTTCGCCGTTGACCGTGAGCTGGATCGTCAGGTCGGACGCGGTGGCGAGGTCCAGGTCCGTCTCCACCCAGGGGCCGAGCGGGCAGGCGGTGTCGAAGCCCTTGGCCCGGGCCCACTGCTTCTCGCGCTTCTGGACGTCGCGGGCCGTGACGTCGTTGGCGCAGGTGTAGCCGAGGATGACGTCCTGGACGCGCTCGCGCGGGACCTCGCGGCACATGCGGCCGATGACCACGGCCAGTTCGGCCTCGTGGTGGAGGTCCTGGGAGAACGAGGGGTACTGGATCTCGTCGCCGGAGCCGATCACCGAGGTGGACGGCTTGAAGAAGGCGAAGGGGGCGTCCGGGACCTCGTTGCCCAGCTCCCTCGCGTGCTCCGCGTAGTTGCGGCCGTAGGCGACGACCTTGTTGGGGAGCACCGGCGGGAGCAGCCGCACCTTGTTCAGCGGGACCTTCGTGCCGGAGAGCTCGAAGTCCGTGAACGGAATGCCCTTGATGATGTCGAGGACGAGTTCGTCCTGCTTGTCGCCCTCGACGGCGCCGAAGGCGACGTTCCCGTCGATGGAGAACCTGGCGATGCGCACGGGATCCTTGCGCCCCTCACTGAGCCGGCTGGAGTCTGACGCTCCAGGCTAACGCGGTAAGGGGTGGCCGCCGTGAAAACAACCCGGTGACCGGGTGAGCGAGTGAACGGCGGCCATGACCCGTGCTGACCGCTACGCGGCTACTCGGTGACCGAGGTCGTGGCCGGGATCTCCATGAGAATGGTGCGCCGCGGGTTGGCGGTCTGGGCGGGGAGGTCGAGGGAGTGCTCGGGGAGCTCGGGGGTCTGCAGTTCCTCGGCATCCTTGAGGTGGGCGAGGGTGGTGCGCCGGGGGTTGGCTATGTTGCGGAACATCATCGTCGTCTTCACGGTTGCAGTGGACCCCGTCGTGTGTGGGTTGGCAGAGACTTCCCTCTTGTAAAGCGCCAGGCTAAACATCGAATTCCCGGCGGAAGCCGCCAAGTAGCTGTGATCCCCGTGTGAGTTTGCTCACGAAGCCGAGTCCAAAACGGTCATTTCAGGCTGACAAGTCACCGCAATGAAACGGACATTGGCGAACTGAAGCTGTCATTCCGCTCCTGATCATGGCGACTGGGACACGCCCCCCGCGCCTGTGACTGGCAGGGATACGTCCTTTATGTACGCGATCGACTTCGACATCTCGTAACGTGTCACTCACACGCTGTCACGGAGGTCACAGCTCGGCTCACGGCCCTTGTTGGAGATCCTGCACTGTGCTGGAATTCCACGGACCGCCGCGGGATCGAGCCGGCGCGCAGGGGCGCAACGCAGCGCCGGGTGGCGGCGAGACAGGGGGAACCAGCGCCGGTCACACTCACGACCAACAGGGGGCGCGCATTCAGGGCGCTCCCCCCTATCAACGCCGACACCGTGTCTCTCCGTTCAGCGGAGGGGCGCCTGGTCCAGAGGTTGCGACGCTAGTGCAGGGACGTTTCAAGAGGGATGGCAGCGCTCCGGCGGAGCCGGAGGCGCACGGCGGGACCGACCGCGGTTCCTCGCCCCAGCACGCCCAGAACCCGGGCCCGGCCCAGGTCGGCGGTGACGGCGGTGAGCGCTCCGGGCGCCCCGCCGTGTCGGCGTCTTCGGCGTCTTCGGGACCTTCGGGCCCCCAGCCGAACGCCGCGCCGGCACCCACGGTCAAGCCCGCCAAGGGCCCGTCCAACCCCGGCTCGCGCATAGCCCTGCGCAACTGGCGCATCTCCACGCGCCTGGTGTCGCTGCTCGCGCTCCCCGTGGTGGCGGCGACGACGCTGGGCGCGGTGCGCATCAACCAGTCGCTCGACGACATCCAGCAGCTCGACAACATAAAGCTGCTGACGGACATGACCAAGCAGGCGACCGAGCTGGCCGTCGCGCTCCAGAACGAGCGCGACGACACGGCCGGTCCGCTGGCGCACGGTCAGTCGACGAGCAGCCTCGCGATCAAGGACCAGGAGGCGCAGACCGACCGCGCCCGCGACAACTTCCTCAACGCCTCCGAGGAAATCGACACCGCGAGCAAGGACGGTCAGCTCCAGGGCGTCCGGGACAGCCTCGTCGGTCTGGCCGGCCAGCTGGACGACCTGGCGAAGATCCGCAAGGACGCCTATCAGCAGAAGGAGAACTCGACCCAGACGGTCGAGTCCTACCACCGGCTGATCACCCAGCTGATCGACCTCTCCCAGGACATGGCGCAGGCCTCCAGCAACCCGGAGATGATCCAGCGCACCCGCGCCCTGGCGGCGTTCTCCACCGCCAAGGAGTACGCGTCCGTGCAGCGCGCCGTCATCGCCGCGGCTCTGCCCGCCAACAACACGACCGCCGGCGACCTCTCCGAGAACGACCGCCTGTACGGCGAGTCCGCCCAGGAGAGCGAGACCTCCGAGCTGACGATCTTCCGGAAGATCTACGCCGGCAACGCCGCGACCCTGCTGGAGCCGATCGAGGGGAAGAACCCCACGATCGAGGCCGCCGACACCTACGCCAAGCGTGCGCTCGGCGCCGCGAACGGTCTCAACGAGCTGAGCAAGCGGTCGTACCTCGACTGGGTGGACGACAGCTCGACCAAGATCGAGCAGATGAACAAGATCGAGCACTCACTGCTCGAGGACATGGAGCAGAAGGCCCGCGAGCTGCGGTCCTCCTCCGAGCAGGAAGCCATCCTCTCCGGTGCGCTGATCCTGCTCGTCCTCGGTGTGTCGCTGGTCGGCGCCTTCATCGTGGCCCGCTCCATGATCCGCTCGCTGCGCCGCCTCCAGGAGACCGCCACCAAGGTCGCCCAGGACCGGCTGCCCGAGCTGGTCAAGCAGCTGTCCGAGTCCGACCCGCAGGACGTCGACACGTCCGTGGAGTCGGTCGGTGTGCACTCCCGGGACGAGATCGGCCAGGTGGCCGCGGCCTTCGACGACGTGCACCGCGAGGCGGTCCGCCTCGCCGCCGAGCAGGCCCTGCTGCGGGGCAACGTCAACGCGATGTTCACCAACCTCTCGCGTCGCTCCCAGGGCCTCATCCAGCGCCAGCTCTCGCTCATCTCCGAACTGGAGTCCCGCGAGGCCGACCCGGACCAGCTGTCCTCGCTCTTCAAGCTCGACCACCTCGCGACGCGTATGCGCCGTAACGGTGAGAACCTCCTCGTCCTCGCCGGTGAAGAGCCCGGTCGCCGCTGGACCCGCCCGGTCCCGCTGGTCGACGTGCTCCGCGCCGCCGCCTCCGAGGTGGAGCAGTACGAGCGCATCGAACTGGCCGCCGTGCCGACCACCGAAGTGGCCGGCCGCGTGGTCAACGACCTCGTGCACCTGCTCGCCGAGCTGCTCGAGAACGCCACCTCGTTCTCCTCGCCGCAGACCAAGGTCAAGGTCACCGGTCACGCGCTGCCCGACGGCCGCGTCCTGATCGAGATCCACGACACCGGTATCGGCCTCTCCCCCGAGGACCTCGCGGCGATCAACGAGCGGCTCGCCTCGCCGCCCACCGTGGACGTGTCCGTCTCCCGCCGCATGGGCCTCTTCGTGGTCGGTCGGCTGTCGCAGCGGCACGGCATCCGCATCCAGCTGCGCCCGTCCGACTCCGGTGGTACGACCGCGCTGGTCATGCTTCCCGTCGACGTGGCCCAGGGCGGCAAGAAGCCCGCTCCCGGCAAGCCCGGCGCCCCGGCGTCGTCCGGCGGTCCGGCCGCCGCACAGGCAGCGGCCGGTGCGGCCGCGGCCCGGCGCGGCGGCCAGGGCGGTGCCGGCGGTTCGCTCGGCGCGGGTGCCCCCGCCGCGGCCCTCGGCGGCGGTGCCGCCGGTGCACGCGGTGGCGCCCTCGGTGCCGGCGGCCCCTCCGGCGGCGGCCTGCTCGGCGCCGGTGCGGCTCCGCGCGGCCAGGTCGGCGCGGGCCAGGGTCCCCGGGCCGCGCTGCCCGGCGCGGGCCCCAACGGCGGCGGCCGTCCCGGTGCCCCGGGCGGCCCGCGCGGCCAGCAGGGTCCGGCGGCTCCCCCGCAGGGCCGGCCCAACGGCGGCGGCGGTGCCTTCGGCGACCAGGACGCGTTCGGCAACCGGCAGGACTCCTTCGGCGGTCAGGACGCCTTCGGCAACCGGCCCCCGGTCCCGCCGCAGCGCTCCGCCTCCCCCTCCGACCAGGGCCGTCAGCCCCAGCTGCCGCCGCGCGGTGGCCCGCGGGCCGAGCTGCCCGGCGGCAACCCACAGCAGGGCAGGCCCAGCTGGAGCGACGACAACGCCCAGCCGCCGCTCTCCCGTGCCTCGCTGGACACCCCGCGCGGCCACGACGAGCAGGACCCGGCCCACACCGCGCCGATGCCCCGCATCGACGACCGGCAGGACCTGGGCGCCACCTCGCAGATGCCGGCGATCCCGCAGGGGCCGTCGTCCACCGGCGAGTTCCCGCGCCCGGACTTCAACCTGCCGAACGGCTCGCAGAACACGGGATCCTTCCCGCGCCCCGGCGCGAACGGACCGCAGAACACCGGCTCCTTCCCCCGCCCCGGCGCGAACGGACCGCAGAGCACGGGGTCCTTCCCCCGCCCGGGCATGAACGGACCGCAGGACACAGGTTCCTTCCCCCGTCCCAACGTGAACGGCTCCCAGGACACCGGTTCCTTCCCCCGCCCCGGCGCGAACGGACCGCAGGACACGGGCTCCTTCCCCCGCCCCAACGTGAACGGCCAGCAGGACTCGGGGCAGTTCGTCCGCTCCGATGTCTTCGGCGGGTCGGGCGGACCGCAGGGCGGCTCCCAGAACACCGGGCAGTTCGCCGCCCCGCAGGGCTACGACAACGGCTCCACCGGCCAGTTCGCCGCACCGTCCTACGACGGCGGCTCCACCGGCCAGCACTCCCTGCCCGGCCGCCAGAACGGCTACGCGGCCAACGGCCAGAACGGCAACGGGCAGTACGGCAACGGCCAGAACGGCTCGGGCCAGTTCGAGCGGCCGGGGACCAACGGCCGCGGCATGGAGTTCGGCGCGCCGCAGCGTCCGCCGGTCCCGCCCGCGCCGCCGGCCCGCCAGGAGCCCGAGGCGCTGCCGCCGGCCAGCGGTCCCGGTGACGGTCGTACCCCGCTGTACGACACGCTGGAGACCAACTGGTTCCACGGCGGCCAGCAGGAGCAGCAGCACCCGCAGAGCAACGGCCACGGAAACGGCTCGGCGCCGCTCCCGCCCGTTCCTGCCCAGCCGCCGGCCCCGGCCGCCGCGGCCCCCCAGCGTCCCGCCCAGGCAGCCTGGCGCACCTCCCCGAACGACGATCTCGTCCGGCAGGCGGAGCGTGTACGGCAGCCGGCGGCGGGCGGTGTCACCACCTCCGGTCTGCCGCGCCGGGTGCCCAGGGCGAACCTCGTCCCGGGCACGGCTCAGCAGCAACAGCACCACACCGGTCCGCAGGTCTCGCGTGCGCCTGATGACGTCCGCGGCCGGCTGACCAATCTCCGTCGGGGTATCGCGCAGGGACGGCAGGCCGGCACCGGCCCGCAGACCGGCAGCTTCCCGAGCCCCACTCACCAGCAGGAGCGTTAGTTGAGTCCGATGAGCCAGGCGGCACAGAACCTGAACTGGTTGATCACCAACTTCGTGGACAACACCCCCGGTGTGTCCCACACCGTCGTCGTATCCGCCGACGGTCTCCTTCTGGCGATGTCCGAAGGCTTCCCTCGTGACCGTGCAGACCAGCTGGCGGCCGTCGCGTCCGGACTCACCTCGCTGACGGCCGGGGCGTCCCGGATCTTCGAGGGCGGCGACGTCGCACAGACGGTCGTCGAGATGGAACGCGGCTTTCTTTTCCTGATGTCCGTCTCGGACGGGTCGTCCCTCGCGGTCCTGGCCCACCCCGAGTGCGACATCGGCCTCGTCGGCTACGAGATGGCACTCCTGGTCGACCGCGCGGGCGCGGTGCTCACGCCCGACCTGCGCGCCGAACTGCAAGGCAGTCTGCTCCACTGACCGCCAGGATCCAACCCGCCTCACCAAATCACCGTCCGGCCGCCACAATCCCCCCACCGGCCACGTCCGACGGCACGACTGACCGACTTGCTGTCCCGCCCGGAGGAACGATGACCCCGCCCACCGCCTCTCATGATCCGTACGCGGAGCCGTACGGGGACGAGGGCGACCAGCCGCTGGTACGTCCTTACGCGATGACCGGCGGCCGGACACGGCCGCGCTATCAGCTCGCCATCGAGGCGCTGATCAGCACGACGGCCGACCCGGCAGCGCTCATGGGGCTGCTCCCGGAGCACCAGCGCATCTGCCACCTGTGCCGTGAGGTGAAGTCGGTGGCCGAGGTCTCGGCGCTGCTCGCCATGCCGCTCGGTGTGGCCCGGATCCTGGTGGCCGACCTCGCCGAGGCCGGCCTGGTCGCCATCCACCAGCCGGGCGGCGACGAGAACAACGGTGGCGCACCTGACGTGACGCTGCTCGAAAGGGTGCTCAGTGGACTTCGCAAGCTCTGACGGAGGTCGGGCCACCACCTCCGCGAAGATCGTGGTGGCGGGCGGCTTCGGCGTCGGCAAGACCACGTTCGTGGGAGCGGTCTCCGAGATCAACCCGCTGCGCACGGAGGCCGTGATGACGTCCGCCTCGGCGGGCATCGACGACCTGACCCACACCGGGGACAAGACCACCACCACGGTGGCGATGGACTTCGGCCGCATCACGCTCGACCAGGACCTGATCCTGTACCTGTTCGGTACGCCGGGCCAGGACCGCTTCTGGTTCATGTGGGACGACCTGGTGCGAGGCGCGATCGGCGCCGTCGTCCTGGTGGACACCCGCCGGCTCGCCGACTGCTTTCCGGCGGTGGACTATTTCGAGAACAGCGGTCTGCCGTTCGTCATAGCGCTCAACGGCTTCGACGGACACCAGCCCTACACGCCCGAAGAGGTGCGCGAGGCGCTGCAGATCGGCCCGGACGCGCCGATCATCACCACGGACGCCCGGCACCGCGCCGACGCCAAGAGTGCGCTGATCACGCTGGTGGAGCACGCTCTCATGGCACGGCTGCGGTAGCACCCAAGTCGTTCATCGTGTACGGCAGTTGTCGTACGGAAACCGGAGCCGACTGTGGCCTTTGACACGGTCGGCTCCGGTGTTCATAACGTTTCGGCAGAGGAATCCGGTGGTATCGCCACGCGTCGCGGTCGCGCGGTACCGCTGCGCTCACATCAGCCCCGCCTTTTGGCGGGGCTCGCTCTTTATGACCGTTTTATCTGGGCCTTACAAGACCGCACTCCACCGCTTTCCGCTGTTTGGAAGTGCGCAGGCCCCCGTGCTGGAATGCCTGAACTGCCCAATAGTCAAAGACGTACTGAGTAGTGGTCGATGACACACCGGGCTCTGAGAGACTGCGGCACGACGACAGGTGCCCGCCGCCGAGAGGTTGTTGGTCGAGTGAGGCGAAGCAAGAACGGTCCCGAGCCGTCGGCACGGGGCAACTTCACCCCGCCGCCGCGCGCTGCGGCGCCTACCCCTGTGCCAGCCGCGGAACCACCGGCCGCGCCCGCGAAGAGCGGCGGCCGTTTCTCCCCGCGCAACTGGCGAGTGCCGACCAGGCTGAACGCGATTCTGCTCATACCCGTGGTCGTCGGCCTGGTCATGGGCGGCATCCAGGTGAAGAGCTCCATCGACACCTGGAACGAGGCCCGGGACGCGGAGAACACCGCGCGCCTGGTCCGCGCCTCCCTCAGCTACGCCGACGCCCTGTACAACGAGCGTGACGTCACCGCGGCACCGCTGCTCCTGAACAAGGACAAGTCCACCGTCACCGCGGCGCGCGCCGCGACCGACAAGGCCGCCGACGCCTTCGACGCGGCCGCGCAGAACATGCCGCAGAAGGCCGGCCTGGAGCGCCGCCTGAAGCTGTTCCGCGAGGCCGAGCCCAAACTCACAACCCTGCGTGCCGCGGCGTACACCACCAAGCTCACCGGCGTGAAGACGGAAGAGGGCTACACCCAGGTCGCCCACCCGCTGATGGAGTTCGCCAACGAGCTCGGTCTGGGCACCGGAAACATCACCTCCTACGGCCGTACGGTCTACGCCATCTCGCTCACCAAGGCGGCCCTGTCGCTGGAGCGGTCGATCGGCATGCACCTGCTGATCAAGCCCGGCCCGGACGCCGGCAACCTGGCCTCCCAGCGGGTCGCCCTCTCGTCGTACGCCTACCTCGAAGGCATCGCCGTCGAGGAGTACATCGGCGGTGGCACCGAGACGGACGCGCAGAAGCTCGCCGGTCTCCAGCAGAAGATCAAGAGCGACGGCGCGGCGATGGTCCAGCAGGCGAAGGCCAAGGACCCGAACTACGTGGCCCCGCCGTCCAAGGACAACGCGATGGTCTCGGCGCTGGCGACGCTGCAGGACACCGACCCGAGCACCCGCCAGGCGCTGGCGGCCGGGGGCGTCACCGCCGACAACTGGTGGGCGGTCAACACCCTCAAGTACAACGCCTACCGCACGATCGAGTCGGACATGGCCGACAAGGCGGTGAGCGAGGCCTCCGGCATCGCCGACGACGCGAAGACCTCCGCGTTCATCACCGGTGCCGCGGTCGTGGTCGCCCTGCTCGCGGCGTTCATCCTGGCCGGCATGGTGGCCCGCCAGATGTCCCGCTCGATGCGCCAGCTGCGCAACGCCGCCTTCGGCATCGCCGAGCAGCGCCTGCCGATGCTGGTCGACCAGCTCTCCCGCACCGACCCCGGCCGGGTCGACACCCGGGTGGCGCCGATCCCGATCACCACGACCGACGAGATCGGCGAAGTCGCCCGCGCCTTCGACCAGGTCCACCGCGAGGCCGTCCGGCTCGCCGCCGAGCAGGCCCTGCTGCGGGGCAACATCAACGCGATCTTTACCAACCTGTCGCGCCGCAACCAGTCGCTGATCGAGGGCCAGCTGACCCTGATCACCGACCTGGAGAACAACGAGGCCGACCCGGACCAGCTGGAGAACCTCTTCCGCCTGGACCACCTCGCGACCCGTATGCGCCGCAACGGCGAGAACCTCCTGGTCCTCGCCGGCGAGGAGCCCGGCCGCCGCTGGGACCAGCCGGTCCCGCTGGTGGACGTGCTGCGCGCCGCCTCCTCCGAGGTGGAGCAGTACGAGCGCGTCGAGTTGTCCGGCGTCCCGGAGGCCGAGATCCACGGCCGCGCGGTCACCGACCTCGTGCACCTGCTGGCCGAGCTCCTGGAGAACGCCACCACGTTCTCCTCCCCGCAGACCAAGGTCCGCGTCACCGCGACCCGTCTCCCCGACGGCCGCATCATGATCGAGATCCACGACAAGGGCATCGGCCTCACCGCCGAGGACTTCGCGGACATCAACCACAAGCTGGCCAACCCGCCGACCGTGGACGCCGCGATCTCCCAGCGCATGGGCCTCTTCGTGGTCGGCCGACTCTCCGACCGGCACGGCATCCGGGTCCAGCTGCGCCCCTCCGGCGAGCAGGCAGGCACCACCTCGCTGGTCATGCTGCCGGACGCCATCACCCACGGTGGTGGCGGCGAACAGCCGCTGGATCGCGAGGAGTTCACCGTCTCGCAGATCATCCCGGAGCAGCAGTTCCAGGCTGAGAGCTTCACCCCGCAGCAGCAACTCCAGCCGATGCGTACGGCGGCCGAGCTCGGCTTCGACGACAGCCGCTACGTGGAGGTGCCCGACGACATCCGCGATCTGGATCCCGTCGGCCGCTCCCTGATGCGCGAGGAGCGCCGTGCGGCCCTGGAGGCCCAGGCGCAGCCCGGACAGGCAGCGCAGTTCCCGCAGAGCCCGCAGGAGACCGCGGAGATCCCGGCGTACGCCGACGAGTTCGACCGGGGCCAGCAGGGCTACGACACCAGCGGTACGGGCTTCCAGGAGCAGCCCGCGGGCTTCGACGCCGGGCAGCAGTACCAGGAGCGGTCGCAGAGCGCGTACGACGAGCAGTACTACGCGCCGAACGGCGGCCTGCCGCGGAACGACACGTTCTCGCCGGACGCCTTCGCCGGAAACGGCGGCGGCTACCCGGAGCCCGCGTATCCGGAACCGGTCCAGGAAGAGCCCGCGGCACCGCCCGCCGCCGCCTCCGACTCGTTCCAGGGGTTCGGGGAACAGCCCTACCAGGACGACTGGCCGCAGCAGGGCCAGCAGCAGGACAGTTACCAGAACGGTTACCCGGCCCAGTACGCTCCGGAAGCGGAGCCGGCGCAGGCCGGTGACGTGGACGAGCGGAACCACGTAGGCTTCGACCGTCCGGGAGCGGCCCCCTCCGCCGGCCACAAGCTGACCGATGCCGGGCTGCCACGCCGGGGCTCCGGTGGTCCGGGCGGCCCGAACGGCGCGGGTCCCGCGCAGCAGGCTTCGGCCGCGGCTTCGGCTCCGGGGCCCTCGGCTCCTGAGTCCAACGGCGACAGCAGCTGGCGTTCGGCGAACGACGCGCGCTGGCAGCAGGCCTCGCAGCTGCGCAAGCCCAAGGCGGGCGGGGTCACCTCCTCCGGCCTGCCGAGGCGGGTGCCCAAGGCCAACCTGGTCGAGGGTGCCGCCGAGACCACCCCTCAGGGAGGCCCACAGGTCTCCCGCGCCCCGGAGGACGTCCGGGGCAGGCTGAGCAACCTGCGCAGGGGCGTCCAGCGCGGACGCAGCGCAGGCAGTGAAACGAACGGCCAGGGCTTCGGTCCTGACAGCACCTACAACCAGGAGCGTTAGTGTGAGCCCGATGAGCCAGGCGGCACAGAACCTGAACTGGTTGATCACCAACTTCGTGGACAACACCCCGGGGGTGTCCCACACGGTGGTGGTCTCCGCCGACGGACTCCTTCTGGCGATGTCCGAAGGCTTCCCCCGCGACCGCGCCGACCAGCTCGCGGCCGTCGCCTCCGGTCTGACGTCTCTGACGGCAGGCGCCTCCCGGATTTTCGAGGGCGGCAGCGTGAATCAGACGGTTGTGGAGATGGAGCGGGGGTTCCTGTTCATCATGTCCATTTCCGATGGGTCCTCGTTGGCCGTCCTGGCCCACCCGGAGGCCGACATCGGTCTGGTTGGGTACGAGATGGCCCTTTTGGTGGACCGAGCGGGCACGGTTCTTACCCCGGATCTGCGTGCGGAACTCCAGGGAAGCCTTCTCAACTAACAGTCAGACGGTGCGTTTTCGCGTCCCGGGGCCGTAAGGTTTCGGGACGCGGCTCCACAGGGATAGGTGCCCGGCACGGTCGGAGGAGGAGAGAAAGTGGCAACACCCCCAGGCGGTTCGAACAACGGCAACTGGTCGTACGGTCCTGCGCAGGGCCAGGGCGACGGTTCCGCGAACCGGTACAACTTCCCCTCCACGCCGAGCCACCGGCAGCCGTACGCACCGCAGGGCCCCGGCCCGTCGCCGTACGACCAGCCGCCGGCGCCGCGCATCCAGCCGGTACAGCCGCAGCGCCGTCCCGAGCCGGCGCCGGCCTCGGGGTCGCACAACCCCTTGGTGCGTCCGTACGCCATGACCGGCGGCCGGACCCGCCCGCGGTACCAGCTCGCCATCGAGGCGCTGGTGCACACCACCGCGCAGCCGCACCAGATGCAGGGCCAGCTGCCCGAGCATCAGCGGATCTGCAACCTCTGCCGGGAGATCAAGTCGGTGGCCGAAGTCTCGGCCCTCCTGTCGATCCCTCTCGGCGTGGCCAGGATCCTCGTCGCCGACTTGGCGGAGGCGGGCCTGGTCGCCATCCATCAGCCCGGCGGCGACGAGAACGCCGGTGGCCAGCCAGACGTGACACTGCTCGAAAGGGTGCTCAGTGGACTTCGCAAGCTCTAGCGGCGGTCCTTCCCGCTCCACCACCTCCGCGAAGATTGTGGTGGCGGGCGGCTTCGGCGTGGGCAAGACCACGTTCGTCGGTGCCGTCTCGGAGATCAACCCGCTGCGCACAGAGGCCGTGATGACGTCCGCGTCTGCCGGCATCGACGACCTCACCCACACCGGGGACAAGACGACCACCACGGTCGCCATGGACTTCGGCCGCATCACCCTGGACCAGGACCTGATCCTGTACCTGTTCGGCACGCCGGGCCAGGACCGCTTCTGGTTCATGTGGGACGACCTGGTGCGAGGCGCGATCGGCGCCATCGTCCTCGTGGACACCCGCCGTCTCGCCGACTGCTTCCCCGCGGTCGACTACTTCGAGAACTCGGGTCTCCCCTTCGTCATCGCCCTCAACGGCTTCGACGGCAACCAGCCGTACAACCCGGAAGAGGTCCGCGAGGCGCTTCAGATCGGCCCCGACACCCCGATCATCACGACGGACGCCCGCCACCGCGCGGACGCCAAGTCGGCCCTGATCACCCTGGTCGAGCACGCGCTCATGGCCCGCCTGCGCTAGCGGTCAGCCGCACGAGGGGCTCTTTCCCACCGGAAGGGGCCCCTTTGTCATACCCCGCCGACACACTGGCCGGGTCGGAGGGGGACTTGGGGATGAGTGCCGAGGCAGCGGCGTTACGACTGGGGACGACCGTGGCCCGCTCGGCGGCCCGGACCTGGCTGGGCGGCAAGCGGCGGGAGCAGGACGCCGCATGGACATGGCCGAGTTGATACGGCTGCGGGTGCCGGGCCTGCGTCTGCGACGCGGCGTCGAGCGGCAGTTCGGGGAGATGGCGGACGCGGTGTTCGACCGCCTCGCGCCGTTCCTGGACCGGGAGTTCGCGGGTCTGACGGAGTCCGGCCGGGAGGCCGTGGTCAACGGCGTGTGCGACACGTTCGCCGCCGCCGACCTGTCCGACGAGGCGATCCTGGTCACGGCGTGGATGGCTCTCGCACCGTTCCCACCACCGGCCCTTACCAGGCTCACCCTCCAGAAATGTGTCCTCCCCGACGATCCGAGCGCCCTGAATTTCCCCGGCGTGGAGGTCGACATCAGTTGACGGGCACACCACGGCCCCGCCCTCCTCAAGGGAGAAGCGGGGCCGTGGTGAAACGTCGTGCCGAGGTCTCAGTGCCAGCTGTGCGGCGCTCGGAAGCCGTTTTCGCGTTCCAGGCGGCGCCAGCCGGCCTTCGCGCGGCCTCGGTGGGTCTGCTCGGTGTCGGCGGTCGGCCGGGCGGCCGCGCGAGCCAGGAGGACCGCCGTTATGGCGGCGACTTCCTCCGGGTCCGCGTTGCCCTTCTCCACGCGAATGTCAGGGACGTTCATGGATTCAGTCTCCGTGAGAGAGGTTTCCGCAGGATTACTGCGGGGGGTTGCCGTGCTTACGCGACGGCAGGTCGGCGTGCTTGGTGTGCAGCATCGCCAGCGACTTGGCGAGCACCTCGCGGGTCTCGGCCGGGTCGATGACGTCGTCGACCAGGCCGCGCTCGGCCGCGTAGTAGGGGTGCATGAGCTCGGCCTTGTACTCCTTGACCATCTTCTGCCGCATGGCCTCGGGGTCCTCGGCCGCGGCGATCTGCCGACGGAAGATCACGTTGGCCGCGCCCTCCGCGCCCATGACCGCGATCTCGTTCGTCGGCCAGGCGTACGTCAGGTCGGCACCGATCGACTGGGAGTCCATGACGATGTAGGCACCTCCGTACGCCTTGCGCAGGATCAGTGAGATCCGGGGCACGGTCGCGTTGCAGTAGGCGTAGAGGAGCTTCGCGCCGTGGCGGATGATCCCGCCGTGTTCCTGGTCGACACCGGGGAGGAAGCCCGGTACGTCCAGGAAGGTGACGATCGGAACATTGAAAGCGTCACACATCTGAACAAAGCGCGCAGCTTTTTCGCTCGCCTCGATGTCCAGGACGCCTGCCAGCACCTGCGGCTGGTTGGCGATGATGCCCACGACCTGGCCGTCGATCCGGGCCATCGCGCAGATGATGTTCCGCGCCCAGCGCTCGTGGACCTCCAGGTACTCGCCGTCGTCGACGATCTCCTCGATCACCTTGGTCATGTCGTACGGCCGGTTGCCGTCGGCCGGGACCAGGTCCAGGAGGACGTCACTGCGGCGGTCCACGGGGTCCGTGGAGTCGACCCGGGGCGGGTTCTCGCGGTTGTTCTGCGGGAGCAGCGAGAGGAGGTAGCGGACCTCCGCGATGCAGGTCTCCTCGTCGTCGTACGCGAAGTGGCAGACGCCGGAGGTCTCGGCGTGCACGTCGGCGCCGCCGAGGCCGTTCTGGGTGATCTCCTCGCCGGTGACCGCCTTGACGACGTCCGGGCCGGTGATGAACATCTGCGAGGTCTCGCGGACCATGAAGACGAAGTCCGTGAGGGCGGGGCTGTAGGCCGCGCCGCCGGCGCAGGGGCCGAGCATGACCGAGATCTGCGGGATGACACCGGACGCCTTGGTGTTGCGCTGGAAGATGCCGCCGTAGCCGGCGAGGGCGGAGACGCCCTCCTGGATACGGGCGCCGGCGCCGTCGTTCAGGGAGACCAGCGGGGCGCCGGCCGCGATGGCCATGTCCATGATCTTGTGGATCTTCGTGGCGTGCGCCTCGCCCAGCGCGCCGCCGAAGATCCGGAAGTCATGGGCGTACACGAAGACCGTACGGCCCTCGACCGTGCCCCAGCCGGTGATGACGCCGTCGGTGTAGGGCTTCTTGGCCTCAAGGCCGAAGCCGACCGCGCGGTGCCGGCGCAGCTGCTCGACCTCCTGGAAGGAATCCGGGTCCAGGAGCAGCTCGATACGCTCCCGGGCCGTCAGCTTGCCCTTGGCATGCTGCGCCTCGGTCGCCTTCTCGCTGGGCCCCGCCACGGCAGCCGCACGGATCTCGTGCAGCTCGGCGACCCGCCCGCGCGCGTCCGTCGGCTCGCCGGTGGGCTCACCCGTGGTCTCTTCCAAAACGGTCATGTAGCGACCTTACGAAGGACACCAAGGATTACGAGACGTCGACTCCGTACAGTCTCCGACCCGTTTTCCTGGAACCACTGAACAGAACCAGAGCGACATGCAGCCGTTCCGACTGCTCAGAGGGCTGTGGCGTTGTAGGGGTGCCACAAAGGCAACGCCTGAGACGCGCCTCACATTCATGGGTGGCCCATACCACCCCTGGAGTGACGGAGCCCTCCGACCGGCGGTCCCGCGCCCGCTCCCGCTCCACTCCCTTCCGAGCCTAACCGCACCCTCGCCACACCCTCCCGCCATGTCGCGATCCGGAACAGTCGGCATTACGGTGCGTAATGAGTGCGACACGCGAACGGTTGATGTTGAAGGTTGTACGGAATAGGGCTACGGTGGGCGCCGTTGAGTTCGTTGAACGTTAAACATCAACGGTCCGCGCCTTCGGCATCCACCGCTCGTAGGCCGCGACCCGTCCCCCTCAAGGAGCACGTCATGGGTATCTTCGGCCGCAAGAACGACGACACCGCCACCGCCGCCGGCGCCGACACGGCCACGCTGACCGGCGAATACACGATCGACCCGGCGCACACCACGCTCGGCTTCGTGGCCCGCCACGCGATGGTCACCAACGTCAAGGGCAGCTTCCAGCAGTTCGAGGGTTCGCTGCACCTGGACGGCGCGGACCCGGCGAAGTCCACCGCCTCCCTCGACATCACGATGGGCAGCATCACCACGGGCAGCCCGGACCGTGACGGTCACCTGAAGTCGGCGGACTTCTTCAAGACGGACGAGTTCCCGACGATGACCTTCCGCTCCACCAAGGCGGAGGCCCTCGGCGGCGACGACTACCGCATCACCGGCGACCTCACGATCCTCGGTGTCTCCAAGCCGGTCACCATCGACCTGGAGTTCAACGGCGCGGCCAAGGACCCGTTCGGCAACGAGCGCGTCGGCTTCGAGGGCAAGGCCGAGATCAAGCGCTC
Source organism: Streptomyces sp. NPDC048417 (assembly GCF_040651615.1). Classification (NCBI taxonomy): domain Bacteria; kingdom Bacillati; phylum Actinomycetota; class Actinomycetes; order Kitasatosporales; family Streptomycetaceae; genus Streptomyces; species Streptomyces sp. NPDC048417. Next base: position 17,532 of record NZ_JBEZKI010000028.1, read on the forward strand.
CGACTGGGGCGTGACCTGGAACGCGGCGCTGGAGACCGGCGGCGTCCTGGTCTCCGACAAGATTAAGCTGAACTTCGACATCTCCGCGATCAAGAACGCGTGAGCCCACGGCGCCGGACCGCCGGCCCCGATCACGCCCGCTGAGCGCCCGCCCTCGACTCCCCTGAGGGCGGGCGCTCGGCCGTGTCCGGACGTCCTGCGTGCTGTGCCCTAGTAGTCGACGGTCGGGTACCAGTCGCCACGCCCTTGCGGGGTGAGGTCGAGGAGGTGCCAGACGGGCGTCAGCAGGTCGATGCCGCGCTCCTGGATGTCGTCGGCCATGCGCGGATGGGCGGAGTAGGTGTGGCGGACCGTGCCGTCGCCCGCACGGGTGAAGACGGAGACCGTGGAGTCCTGCGCGCCGTCCTCGTCCTCACTGCCCAGGTCGTACTTGAACGTGCTGTCACCACAGCTGAGCAGCCGCAGCCGGTGCCAGCCGCGGTCGCGGGCGTACTGACGGAGGGTGGGCGGGTCGGCGGCCGCGGCGATGACGAAGTCCGCGTTCCGGGCCACGTGGTGGGCGATGCCGTTGTAGCCGTCGATCCACATCGTGCACATCGGGCAGGCGCTGGTCTGGAGCTTGCCGTACATGAAGTGATAGACGATCAGCGGGCGTTCGGGGCCGGAGAACAGCTCGCTCAACGCGACCTCGCGGACCGGGGTGTCACCGGCGCCCAGGTCGGCGGGCCCTTCGAGGAAGACGTAGTCGTCGACGGCCGGCCCCGGCGGGAGCGCCCGCCGCAGCGCCGCGACCTCCTCCCGGCGCCGCATCAGCTCGATCTCGGCCAGCCGCAGCTCCTCGCGGGCACCGACATACTCCCCGGACTCCCCGGCAAGCCTCGTCCGCCGCACCATCGCGTCCTCCTGGAGTGGGGTCCCCCGTGGCGGTCCTTCGAGTCTTCGAGTCTAGGACGGCGCCCTCGATCGCTCCCCTTGTAGGGCCGCAACGGGCAGAGTCACAGCTCAGCGGCGATCACATCGGCTTTCGACACGCCACGACTCACGGGACTGTGATCGGGGCCGACCACGGAGGCGGAACCCCCTCATCCGCCTCGCTGTCTTCTGGGTGCCTCCCCCGCCGACCTCGACGGCGGCGCCGTGCCCTTGGGTGACCCGTGGGGCCGGGAGGCGTCCCGGATCCGCGAGCAACTCGGCGATCTCCCGTCGTGGCGGTTGCCGCTCACACGGCTGGGGGCACGGTCCTCGTAGATGTGGCCGGATCGCACCCCTTGTGTGAGCACTTACAGCGTTCCCATAATCCAGCAACAGAATTTGACGAGCTCATGCCATCACGTGGCCATTCCTTTACGGTTCCCGTGACGCCCTTTGTTGGCATGCACACGTCAAGCACGTCACACCCCCCACGGAAGGCATCACGTTGAAGAAGCTCCTCAAGGCGCTCAGAAGATGCGCGGTCGCCGGTGCGGCCGCCATCGCGGTCGTCAGCCTTCAGCCCGTCTCCCCCGCGCAGGCCGCCCCGCAGCCCGTCGTCGGCGGAACCCGGGCCACGCAGGGCGAGTTCCCGTTCATGGTCCGGCTCTCCATGGGCTGCGGCGGCGCGCTCTACACCCAGCAGATCGTGCTCACCGCCGCGCACTGTGTGAGCGGCACCGGCGCCAACACCAGCATCACGGCCACCGCCGGTGTCGTGGACCTCCAGTCGACCACCGGCCGGGTCCAGGTCAAGTCCACCTACGTCTACCGGGCCCCCGGCTACAACGGCAACGGCAAGGACTGGGCGCTCATCAAGCTCGCCTCGCCCATCAACCTGCAGACGCTGCCCATCGCCACCACCACGACGTACAACACCGGCACCTTCACCATCGCCGGCTGGGGCTCGGCCACCGAGGGCGGCGCCCAGCAGCGCTACCTCCTCAAGGCGACCGTGCCGTTCGTCAGCGACGCCACCTGCCGCTCCTACAGCGGCTACAGCGGCCTGGTCGCGACCGACGAGATCTGCGCCGGCTACGCGACGGGCGGTGTCGACACCTGCCAGGGCGACTCCGGTGGACCCATGTTCCGCAAGGACAACGCCGGCGCGTGGATCCAGGTCGGCATAGTCAGCTGGGGCATCGGCTGCGCCCGGGCCAACGCCCCCGGTGTCTACTCCGAGGTCTCGACCTTCGCCTCCGCGATCGCCGCAGCGGCGGCAACACTCTGAATCCCGCCTCGTACGCCTCGTACGCCTCGTAAAACAGCCACGACTCGTAGAACAGCCACGCCTCGTAGAACAGCCACGGGCACGGGTCCGGCGCCGCCACGCGCCGGGCTCGTGCCCCGTACGTCAGAAACCGCCGCCGAAGTCGCCGCTGTCCCCGCCGCCACCGCCGCCGCCGAAGTCCCCTCCCCCGCCGAAGTCCCCGAAGTCGCCCGGGTCGAAGTCCGCGCCCGACATGTCGCCGCCCTGGTAGCCGCCGGTGTTGAAGTCGCCGTAGCCGGTGCCGTAGTCGGCCGCGTAGGCGGGGGCTGACATCCAGCCGCCCAGGGCCGTGCCGATGAGGAGGCCGGGGAGGATGCCGCCGCCGAAGTAGCCGCCCGCCCAGGGGCCGTAGGCCGGGCCCGCGTCCCAATAGGGGCGGCGGCCGTGGTCGGTGTCGACCTCGCGGATCGCCGGGTCGCGGCCGTCGGCCAGCCGGGTGGCGTCGGCCGCGCAGACCGGGACCTCGCGGGGCGAGCCGCCGGCCGGGGTCCAGGTGGCGTCCGTGGCCGAGGGACCGTGCCGCGGGTCGAAGAAGCACGGCGGCCGGCGTTCCGGGAGCGGACGGCCCTCACGACGGGCGGCCAGCAGCGCCAGCGAGAAACGGCCGTCCTCCAGCGCCTGGGTGACCGCGCGCACGTCCTCCGGTCCCCGGGCGTCGGCCATGTACTGCTTCGCCTGCTCATAGGCGTTCAGCGCGCGCTCGTAGTCCGCGCGCATGGCGTCGTCGGCGCCCTGCTCGGCCGGGTGGAAGTCGAGCCGGTCCAGTTCCTCGCCGAAGGCGGTGATGTCCTCGTCCACGACCACCCGGAGCCGGTCCAGGGCGGCCCGCTGCTCCTCCTGGTGGCGTCGGCGGTTGCGGCGGACCAGCGCGTAGGCGCCCGCTCCGCCGGCCACGATCACCGCGCCGATCGTGATCAGCGCCGTACTGGAGACCCCGGAGCCGTCCGCGCTGCCGCCGCCCCAGCTCGAGGGTGCCTTGCCGCCCAGGTTGGTCAGGGCGCGGTCGGTGAAGTCGGTCAACTGGGTCGCCGCGCTCTCGCCCTGCACGCTGGTGACCAGGTTCTGCACGGCCGTCCGGGGCAGCACCGAGGAGTCGGCGCGGGCGTCGAAGCGGTCGCCGAGCCGGACCGCGTACAGGCCGGTGATGCCGGTGGCGGTGCGCAGGTTCGTGAAGAGGTCCTGGGTGGGGTAGCCGGCCGGCAGGACCGCGATGAACAGGGGTTTGTTCGCGTCCTTGATCTGCCGGGCCAGGGTGTCGGCCTCGGCCGTGGACAGCTGGGCGGCGGCCGCCGGGTCGACGTACACCGGGCTCTTGCGCAGGGCGTCGGCGATCGTCGAGACACCGGTGGCCGCCGTGGCCTGCGGAGCGAACGCCGTGAGGGCGATCACCAGCAGGGCCAGCAGCAGGCCTGGGAGGCTTCGGGTCCAGGTCCGTAGCACGGCCTTCATGTTTCGCAATTTACCCGAAGCCTCCCATAACCAGTCATTTCTTATGCTGCTTTGTACGCCTCCGTCAGCTTCTCCACCGCCGCCGCGTACTTGCCGGTCAGCAGCAGATGGTCGGCGTCGGCGAAGGGCTTCGACACGGCTGCCGTGATCGACTGTCCGATCTCAGCCTGCACCAGCAGCCGCGCCTTGGTGACGAGTTTCCGGCCGGCCGAGGCGGCGCCCGCCCGCTCCGCGGCCTTCGCCGCGACGCCGAGCGCCCGCAGGGTGGCCTCGCCGCCCTTCGACGGCTTGGTCAGGGTCGTCAGACCCCAGCCGTAGGGGTACTGCGGGTCGTACGAGGCGTCGCCCACGTTGATCGGCAGCTGGGCCTCGGACTTCGGCCAGGTGACCGGCAGCTGGCCGGTGAAGGCCTCCTTGCCGTAGAGCACGTCGGCCACGCCGTCGCCCTCCGTGCCCGGCAGCCAGGACGCCACCAGGGCGTCGATCTCGCCGAGCCGGTCGCCGATCAGCTGCGGGCGCCCGGAGACGATCAGCACCGCGCACTTCATGGCCGCGCACACCTTGTCCACGGCGGCCTGGTCGGCGGGGGTCAGTGCCAGGTCGTTGCCGTTGCCGACGTCTCCGACGCCCTCGGCGTACGGGGTCTCGCCGACGACGACCACACCCACGTCGTAGCCGCTGGTCGGCGCCGAGGCGTCCTTGGAGTAGGTGACGTCTCCCCCGGCGTTCTTCATGCCCTGGAGGATGGTCGTGCCCGTGGTGTGGGTGCCGGAGGCGCCCTGCCAGGTGATGGTCCAGCCACCGGTCTGGTTGCCGAGGTCGTCGGCGTTGGACCCGGCGACGTACACCTTCTGCGACTTCTTCAGGGGCAGGACGCTGTCCGAGTTCTTCAGCAGGACCTGCGACTCGGCGGCCGCCTGGCGGGCCACCGCCCGGTGCTTGGCGGAGCCGATCTTCGAGGCGCCCGAGGTGTCGGCGTACGGGTGCTCGAAGAGGCCCAGCCTGAACTTCTGGGTGAGGATGCGGGAGACCGCGTCGTCGATGCGCTGCTCGCTGACGCCGCCTGCCTGCACCTGGTCGGTCAGGGTCTTGGTGAAGTCCTGGTAGCTGTAGGGGACCATCATCATGTCGACGCCGGCGTTGACCGCCGTGCTGACGTGGGCGGCGTAGTCACCGGGGAGCTGGTCGATGGCGTTCCAGTCGCTGATCACGAAGCCGTCGAAGCCCATCCGGCCCTTGAGCACGCCGTTGATCATGTCGGCGCGGGCGTGCATCTTCACCGGTCCCTGGCCGTCGCCGAGGATGTCGAGCGAGGAGTACGAGGGCATGACCGTGCCGATGCCCCGGTCGACCGCGGTCTGGTACGGCGCCAGGTGGATCGCCTCCAGCTGCTCCCGGGTGACCTTGGTGACACCCTGGTCGATGGTGTACGACCCGGTCGTGGACGAGCCGTACTCGGTGCCGCCGTCGCCGACGAAGTGCTTGGCGGTGGCCAGGACCTTGTCGTCGTCCTTCAGGTCGCGTCCGTCGGCCCGGCCCTGGAGGCCCTGGATCATGGTCTCCATGGACTTCACCAGGGCGGGGTCCTCGCCGAAGGACTCGTAGGAGCGGCCCCAGCGCTCGTCGCGGCTGACGCAGAGGCAGGGGGCGAAGTCCCAGGGGATGCCGGTCGAGCGGACCTCGGCGGCCGTCACCGCGCCGGTGTCCTCGGCGAGCCCGGGATCGCGGGTCGCGCCGATACCGATGTTGTGCGGCATGATCGTGGCGCCGGCCAGGTTGTTGTGGCCGTGCACCGCGTCGACGCCGTAGATCAGCGGGATCTGGAACCTGGTCGCCTGCGCCCGGAGCTGGAAGCCGTCGATCATCTTCGCCCAGGCCGCGGCGGTGTTGGGCGTGGGCGTGGAGCCGCCGCCGGAGAGCAGCGAGCCGAGGTCGTAGGCGGCGACGTCACCGCCGTTGCCCACGGCTCCGCGCTCGGCCTGGGTCATCTGGCCCACCTTCTCCGCCAGGGACATCCGGGAGAGGAGGTCGGCGACCCGCTTCTTCACGGGCAACTTACTGTCCAGGTACGGCAGTCCGTGGGCGTCGACGACGACCTGCGGGGTCTCGGCGGGGGCCTTGGCGCCGGTGACGGTGAGCTTCAGCGGGATGGTCTCGGCCGATTCGCCGGACCGGTCCTTCAGCGTGCGCACCTGGATGGTCCGGGTGGCCCCGGAGACCGTGCCGGCCGGGAAGGTGAGGGTGCCGGAGACCGGGGTGTAGTCCTTGCCGGAGGCGGCTGTTCCGGTCGTGGCCGTCTCGTACGCGACGGTCACGGGCTCGTCGAGCGGGGCGGAGCCGGTGGTGCCGACGGAGACCTTCACCGCGGCCGTGCGGCCCTCCTGCACCGGGTAGACGGCCGCGTCCGTGGTGACGGAGGCGCGCAGGGCCTGGTCGGCCTTGCCGTACAACTCCACGTCGTCCATGGCGAACCGGCCCTGGAGCCCGGCGGGCAGGGTGATCGCGTAGCCCCACATCTGGGTCAGGCCGAGGACGTGGTCGATACCGCCGACCGGCTGGTAGTCCGTGCGGTAGACGAAGTCGCCGAAGGGGATCTCGATCTGCTTCCAGCCGGTGAAGTCGTCGGTGAAGGACGTCGTCCACAGCTCGGAGGCCTCGCCGCCCGCGCCGCCGTCCTTGATCTCGAAGGCGATCTTCTTGCCGTTGTCCTGGCCGTCCCACCAGAAGCGGATGCCCTTGTGGGCGGACCAGTCGTGGGCGGGCTCGGTGGCGGCGAAGTCGTGGGTGAAGCCGCCGTAGCCGCTGATGTCGTACGTCCCGGAGAGGACCTTGGCGCCCTCGGGGGCGTCCGCCCGGTCGGTGAACTGGAGGGCGGGCGGGTCGTCGCTGTCGCCTCCCCAGGTGAAGATGCCCTCGGCGGGCTGGGAGGCGAAGGGGACCTCACCCTCAAAGCGGTCGACGGGGGTCGGTGCGGGGTCGTCGGCTGCGCGGGCCGCGGACAGGGGCATCAGGGCTGCGAGTAGGGCGGTGGACACGAGCAGGGCGGTTCTTGGCATGGACCTTCCCTCGACTCTCTGGTTCACTCATGGCTCTCACAGTTCACTCATGGCTTAGATCACGACGTGAGTTAACTAACGGCTCGCACCCCCGTCAAGACATCCGTCAGGAAGGGCGATGTGTCCATGAGAACCACCCCCCACACGGTCCGGCTGCTCTTGGCCGGGCTGCTCACCGTGGCCGGCCTCAGCGCGGTCGTACCGACCGCGCACGCGGCCGGCGAGCAGGTCACCGCGTACCTCACCACCACCGACGACTCCGGCGGGCGCCATGTCACCCGCGGGCTCCAGGCGCAGACGCCGTTCGCCTTCCAGTCCGGGAGCGGCGGCAGCGGCGAGAACATCACCGTCGACGAGAACACCCGCTACCAGACCTTCACCGGCGGCGGCGCGTCCTTCACCGACACCGCGGCCTGGCTGATGAACAGCAGCGGGGCGCTGTCGGCGGCGACCCGGAACGCGACCATGCAGAAGCTGTTCTCGCCGACGGACGGCATCGGACTGTCGTTCCTGCGCAATCCGATGGGCGCCTCGGACCTGGCCCGGTACGGGTACACGTACGACGACATACCCGCCGGGCAGACCGACCCGAACCTCAACAGCTTCTCCATCTCCCACGACCTCGCGGACGTCGTCCCGCTCACCAAGCAGGCGCTCCAGCTGAACCCCTCTCTGACTGTCATGGCCTCGCCATGGACGGCGCCGGCCTGGATGAAGGACAGCGGCTCGCTCAATGGGGGCTGGCTGAAGTCGGAGGACTACGGGGCCTACGCCTCGTACTTCGTGAAGTACCTCCAGGCCTACCAGGCACAGGGCGTGAAGGTCTCGTACGTCACGCCGCAGAACGAGCCGACCTGCTGTTCCGGCTACCCGTCGATGAGCTGGAACGCCTCGGGCCTGCAGTACTTCCTCAAGAGCGAACTGCTGCCGAAGCTCCAGGCCGCCGGTCTCTCCACCAAGGTCCTCGCGCACGACTGGAACTGGGACGTATACGACTCCTACGCTGCCGCGAGCGTCGACGACTCGGCGATCCGCAACCACCCCAACTTCGGCGGGATCGCCTGGCACGGCTACGGCGGTGACATCAACAAGCAGACCACCGTCCACAACCAGTACCCCACGCTGGACGCCTTCGGCACCGAGCACTCCGGTGGCACCTGGATCGCCAACCAGCAGCGCGAGGACATGAACAACATCATCGACTACACCCGCAACTGGGCGAAGTCGGTGACGAAGTGGTCGCTGGCCGTGGACCAGAACATGGGCCCGCACAACGGCGGTTGCGGCACCTGCACCGGGCTGATCACCGTGCACAACGGGGACGGCGCGAGCGGGACCGTCGACTACACCGTCGAGTACTACACGATGGGGCACCTGACCAAGTTCGTCCGGCCCGGCGCACAGCGGATCGCCTCCACCGCGTCCACCGCCGTGCCGAACGTGGCCTGGCGCAACCCCGACGGGTCCAAGGCGCTGATCGCCTACAACGACTCGTCCGCCGCCAAGACCGTCACCATCAACTGGGGTGCCCAGCACGCCACTTACTCACTGCCCGGCAAGACCTCGGCGACCTTCACCTGGTCCGGCACCCAGGCGGGCGGCGGCAGCCAGACCGGCGCCTTCGTGGGACTCGCGAGCAAGTGCCTGGATGTGGCGGGCGGTTCGAGCACCAACGGTACGGCCGTGCAGCTCTACGACTGCAACGGCAGCACCGCCCAGCACTGGACCGTGCAGTCCGACGGCTCGGTCCGCGCGCTCGGCAAGTGCCTCGACGTGACCTCGGCCTCCACGGCGGACGGGGCGAAGGTGCAGTTGTACGACTGCAACGGCACCGGGGCGCAGCAGTGGTCGTACAACGCGTCGACGGGTGACGTGGTGAACGCGGCGGCGAACAAGTGCCTGGACGTCACGGACAACTCGTCGGCGAACGGGGCACGCGGCCAGATCTGGACGTGCACGGGATCCGCCAACCAGAAGTGGCACCTGCAATAGAGCGGTCAACAAAGCAGTCGGTAGAGCAACGAGGCGGAACGAGCCGGGGGCTGTGAGCACAGCCCCCGGCTTCACCGCTGCTACTCCGCCGGCTCCACGCCCGCCCGCAGCAGGCCGTACGTGTACGCGTCCTCCAGGGCCTGCCAGGAGGCGGCGATGACGTTCTCGGCCACGCCCACCGTCGACCATTCACCGCTGCCGTCGGACGTCGAGATCAGGACGCGGGTGATGGACTCGGTGCCGTGCTTGCCCTCCAGGATGCGGACCTTGTAGTCGACCAGGTCGAGCTTGGCCAGCTGGGGGTAGATCTTTTCGAGGGCGACGCGCAGGGCACGGTCGAGGGCGTTGACCGGGCCGTTGCCCTCCGCCGTGGCGACGATGCGCTCGCTCTTGGCCCAGAGCTTGACCGTGGCCTCGTTGGCGTGGGTGCCGTCGGGGCGGTCCTCGACGATGGCCCGCCAGGACTCGACGCGGAAGTAGCTGCGCGGCTTGCCCTCCACCTCGGCGCGCAGGAGGAGTTCGAAGGAGGCGTCGGCGGCCTCGAAGGTGTAGCCCTTGAGCTCGTACTCCTTCACCCGCTCCACCACCCGGCCGACCAGTTCGCGGTCGCCGCCGAGGTCGATGCCGAGTTCCTTGCCCTTGAGCTCGACCGAGGCGCGGCCGGCCATGTCGGAGACCAGCATGCGCATGGTGTTGCCGACCAGCTCGGGGTCGATGTGCTGGTACAGGTCCGGGTCGACCTTGATCGCGGAGGCGTGCAGGCCGGCCTTGTGGGCGAAGGCCGAGACGCCGACGTAGGGCTGGTGGGTGGAGGGCGTGAGGTTGACGACCTCGGCGATGGCGTGGGAGATGCGGGTCATCTCGCGCAGCCGGCCGTCCGGCAGGACCTTCTTGCCGTACTTCAGCTCCAGCGCGGCGACGACCGGGAAGAGGTTGGCGTTGCCGACGCGCTCGCCGTAGCCGTTGGCCGTGCACTGGACGTGGGTGGCGCCGGCGTCGACGGCGGCCAGGGTGTTGGCGACCGCGCAGCCGGTGTCGTCCTGGGTGTGGATGCCGAGCCGGGCGCCGGTGTCGGCGAGGACCGTCGCGACCACGGCCTGGACCTGGGCGGGGAGCATGCCGCCGTTGGTGTCGCAGAGGACGACCACGTCGGCGCCGGCCTCCGAGGCGGTCCGGACGACCGCCTTGGCGTACTCGGGGTTGGCGCGGTAGCCGTCGAAGAAGTGCTCGCAGTCGACGAAGACCCGGCGGCCCTGGTCCTTCAGGAAGGACACCGTGTCGCGGACCATCTCCAGGTTCTCGTCGAGGGTCGTGCGCAGCGCCAGTTCGACATGGCGGTCGTGGGACTTGGCCACCAGGGTGACCACCGGGGCGCCGGACTCCAGCAGCGCCTTGACCTGCGGGTCCTGTGCCGCCTTGGCACCGGCCCGGCGGGTGGCGCCGAAGGCGACCAGCTGGGCGTGCTTGAAGTCGATCTCCTGCTGGGCGCGGGCGAAGAACTCGGTGTCCCGGGGGTTGGCGCCCGGCCAGCCGCCCTCGATGAAGCCCACGCCGAAGTCGTCCAGGTGCCGTGCGATGGCCAGCTTGTCCGCGACGGTGAGGTTGATGCCCTCGCGCTGCGCACCGTCGCGCAGCGTGGTGTCGAAGACGTGGAACGAGTCGTCCAGCTCGTTGGTTGCCGTCTCGGTCATGGTCACTAGGCTCCTGATGTCGAATCTCGGTCGTACCGGAATGACCGGCTCCACCGTCCCTCCATGGTCCCTCGCGCTTGCCTTCCGGCTGAAGGTGGGCCGGAAAACGAAAAAACCCCTCGCGGGTGCGAGAGGTCTGCGCGCGGGTCGAGGACGACGATGGCCACCCGTACCTGGTCGTACGTGGTGGTCACTGCGGACCGGCGCGCCTGCTGCCAATAATCGTGGCGAACGAGGGCACGGGGACAGTTTGGCACAACCCGCCCCCGGTCCACCGACCGTCTCAGGATGCGGTCGTCACGGTGGATGCCTCCTGAGACCTCATCCGCGCCAGATCCAGGTCCTTCGTCTCCCGCATGGTGATGTACACCACAAGCGAGACGGCGGCACAGCCCGCCACGTACCAGTAGAAGCCGGACTCGATCCCGGCGTTCTTGAACCACAGGGCGATGTACTCCGCCGTCCCGCCGAACAGGGCGTTGGCGAGGGCGTAGGGCAGGGCCACGCCCAGGGCGCGGACGCCGGTCGGGAAGAGCTCGGCCTTCACGCAGGCGTTGATCGAGGTGTAGCCGGTGACCACGACGAGGGCGAGGAGGGAGAGGCCGAGGGCGGGCCAGTAACCGTTCGCGTGTTTGAGGAGGGTCAGGATCGGCACCGTGAGGACGGTGGAGCCGACCGCGAAGGTGATCAGCAGCGGGCGGCGGCCGATGCGATCGGAGAGGGCGCCCGCCAGCGGCTGGAGGCAGGCGAAGACGGTGAGCGCGGTGAAGGAGACCAGGGTGGCGGTCTCCTTTGACAGGCCCGCGGAGTTGGAGAGGTACTTCGTGAGGTACGTCGTGTACGTGTAGTAGGCGACCGTGCCGCCCATGGTCAGCGCGATGACCAGGAACGCCGCCCGGCGGTGCTGCCACAGTGCGCGCAGGGTGCCGCGCTCGGCGGTGTCCGAGGTGTCCTCCGCGTAGACCTCGGTCTCCAGCATGGTCCGGCGCAGATAGAAGACCACGGCGGCACCGAGCGCGCCGACGACGAACGGGATGCGCCAGCCGTAGTCGTGCAGCGCGGTGTCGGAGAGGGTGTGCTGGAGGACGATCAGCAGGCCGAGGCCGGCGATCTGGCCCGCGGTCATCGACACGTACTGGAAGCTGGAGGCGAAGCCGCGCCGGCGCGGGTCGGAGGCCTCGGTGAGGTAGGTGGCGCTGGCCGCGTACTCGCCGCCCACCGACAGCCCTTGCAGGAGGCGGGCGACGAGCAGCACGAAGGCTCCGCCGTAGCCGGCCACGTCGTAGGTCGGGGCCACGGCGATGAGGAGCGCGGACACCGACATGAGGGTGACGGTGAGGGTCAGGGCGGCTTTACGGCCCTTGCGGTCACCGACCCGGCCGAGCAGCCAGCCGCCCACCGGGCGCATGAAGAACCCGACGGCGAAGATGCCGGCGGTGTTCATCAGCTGCGCGGTGGGGTTTCCGCTCGGGAAGAACGCCCCGGCGAAGTAGGTGGCGAAGCTCGCGTACACGAACCAGTCGAACCACTCGACCATGTTGCCCGCCGAACCGACCCAGATCTTCTTCCACTGTTGTCGTCCCATGGGCCGTTCCTGCCCGGCGGGGGAACAGGAGATTCCTTTACTGCAAATGCCTGACGAAGACGTCCTGTTCGTCGTTGGTGTCCCCGTGCGGGTTGAGGGTGCCGTCGTAGGACGTGAAGGCGACCCGGCCGCCCGTGACCCCGCCCGGAGCCACCTGCCCTTCGGTGGCGACCAGAGTGCGGCTGCGGTTCCTCAAGTCGCTCATGTACAGCGGGTATGCGGAGCCCTCGTGGGTGGTGAGGGTGACATAGCGGCCGTCCGCGCTGACCGCCGCTTCCCGTCCATAGCCCTGGATACGGTCGTTGACGCCCGGGGCGATGTGGTGGACGAGCACGTTCCAGCTGTTGTCGGTGTCGGCCGGAACCAGGTGGGTGTCGGCCGATTCGAAGACGACGGTACGGCCGTCGGCGCTGAGGGCGGGGTTCAGGGACTCGCGGGTGGTGGGCGACCCGTCGGTGGAGCGGTCGATCTGGGTGCGCTTGCCGGTGCCGCGGTCGTAGAGCCAGATGTCGCTCCAGTCGTCGCCGCGCGGGCCGTTGGAGTAGGTGTACTGGTACACGATCCGGCGGCCGTCGTCGCTGACGGTCGGGGCGCCGGCGCTGCGCGGCTCCCAGGTCGGCTTCGGCAGGCTGATCCGCTCGGTGGTGTGCCTGTCGCGGTCGCGAAGGAAGACGACCGGGCCGTCGGCGTCGCTGGTGGCGGTGAAGACGGCATAGCGGGCGGTACCGCTCAGACGGACGTGTGAGCCCGGGCCGAAGCCCGCCGGAAGGCCGGTGTCCAGGCGCTCGGTGCGGCCGGTGCGGCGGTCGAGGAGGCGGAGGCCGGTGCCCGTGGTGCAGGCGAGGTGGCGGCCGTCGGCGCTGAGCGACGGGTCGGTGCCGTCGGCCGCGTGCGTGAGCCTGCCGGTCGTCAGGTCACGGACGAAGACTCCGCCGTGCGGGGCGCCGGGAAGCAGGTCGGTGGCGGTCGAGGAGAAGGCGACGTAGCGGCCGTTCCGGCTGATGACCGCGCCGGTGGACGGGCCGTCGCCGGCCGCCCCGGAGGGCGTGACACTGACCGGTTCGGTGCGCGGGGCCGGCGGGCGCGGCGGTGGCCGTCGCCCCGGTCGCGGCCAGGGCGGCGACCGCCAGCGCGGTGGCGATGAATAAGTGCCCGCGTGTGGCTGTGGACATGATTACCCCCGGAATCGTGTCGTTCCCCGTGCCCCGGCCCTGTGCCGAGGGCTCAACGGAATGCAACCGCACCGCACAACCCGGGTCAATCACCCATATTGCGTACAACCGGGTCGGAAGGTCACGTGTCCGCGAGAAGATCCGCTTCCAGGAACTCGCGTACATGGCCGAGAACCTGTGCCCGGTCCGTGCCGCGCAGCCCGATCGCCACATGGATGGAGAAGCCGTCGAGCAGGGCGCGCAGCCGCGCGGCGAAGCGGTCGGCGTCGACGGGCCGGAACTCGCCCCGTGAGATGCCCTCCGCGAGCAGGGCCACCAGGTCGCGGTGCCAGGCGCCCTCGATGGCGGCCTGGCGGTCGCGGGCGGCCTCGTCGGCGTTCTGCGAGCGGTTCCAGACCTCCAGCCAGAGCGTCCAGTGCGGGTCGCGGTGGCCGACGGGGACGTACAGGTCGACATAGGCGTCGAGGCGCTCGCGGGCGGTGCCGCGGCGGGTGAGCAGTCGGCCGCGCTCGGCGCCCAGCCGGCCCTCGCTCCACTCCAGGGTCCGCAGCAGCAGTTCGTCCTTCGAGCGGAAGTAGTAGAGAAGATGGCCGCTGCTCATGCCGACCTCATGGCCGAGCGCGGCCATGGTGAGTTTCTCCAGACCGCGGTCGGCGATCATGTCCATGGCGACGGCGAGCACGTCCTCGCGAGGCGGGGCCTGTCTGCGCCCACCGGCCATGTGCTGCTCCTCGTACCGCTAGATCTTCGGCTGCTGTTGCGTGATGCAGTGGATGCCACCACCGCCGGAGAAGATCGTACGGGCGTCCACCAGCGTCACCGTCCGCTCGGGGAAGAGGCGGCGGAAGATCCCGGCGGCCGTCTCGTCACGCGGGTCGTCGAAGCCGCAGAGCACGACCCCGCCGTTGCAGAGGTAGTGGTTGATGTAGGAGTAGTCGGCCCAGTGGCCGTCGGCCTCCAGGACCGTCGGGGCCGGGACCTCGACGACCTCCAGCGTGCGGCCGCGCGCGTCCGTCTGGGACCTGAGCAGGCCGATGACCTCCTGGGTCACCTCGTGGTCCGGGTGCGCGGGGTCCGGCTGGGAGTGCGCGACCACGACTCCCGGGCGGGCGAAGGCGGCGACGATGTCGACGTGCCCGAGGGTCCCGAAGCCGTACGGAGGGTAGTCGCCGGTGAGGCCGCGGGGCAGCCAGACGGCCTTACGGGTGCCGAGCATCCCGTGGATCTCCGCCTCGACCTCCGCGCGGCTCCACCCGGGGTTGCGCTCGGGCCCGAGCTGCACGGTCTCGGTCAGCAGGACGGTCCCCTCGCCGTCGACGTGGATCGCACCGCCCTCGTTCACCAGCTTCGAGGCGTACGTCTTCGCGCCGGCGAGGTCCGAGACATACCCGGCGATCTTCGCGTCGTGCTCCCAGCGGGCCCAGTGCTGGGCACCCCAGCCGTTGAACGTCCAGTCCACGGCGGCCAGTTCACGCCCGTCGGTGAGGAAGGTGGGCCCGATGTCCCGCATCCAGGCGTCGTCCAGCTCGCGCTCCACGGTGTCGACGCCCGGGCCGAGCAGCGCCTGGGCGGCCGCCGACTGACCGGGGCCGCAGACCATCGTCACCGGCTCGAAGCGCAGGATCGCGCGGGCCACCGAGGCCCAGGCCATCCGGGAGGCGAGGAGGTCGTCCGGGTCGTCGAAGGTGGGGTTGGGGCCCGGCCACGCCATCCAGGTGCGCTCGTGCGGGGTCCACTCGGCGGGCATCCGGAAACCGTCGGAGGCAGCAGACATCGGTGATCCTTACAGGCTGTGACGCTTAGAGGAAGTACAGGCGGTTGAGGGAGACGGAGTCGGCGGGCTCCGAACGCAGCGGCTCGCCGTCGAGGGTGACCAGGCCGGTGCGCTGGTCCACGTCGACCGCTCCGGTACGGGAGTTGAGCCGCAGGTCGGCGGGGCCGATGCCGCGGGTGCCGCGGACCGCGACCCGGCGGCGCCGGGTGGGCATCGTGTCGTTGCCCTGGTCGAGTGCGGCCTGGGCGACGAAGGCCACCGAGATGTCGGCGGGGGTCGCCCCGTGGGCCCCGAACTGCGGTCCGAGGACCAGGGGTTCGCAGGTGTCGGTGGCCGCGTTCGGGTCGCCGGTCACGCCGTACGCCGGGAAACCGGACTTGAGCACGAGCTGCGGCTTGGCCCCGAAGTACTCGGGCGACCACAGCACGATGTCGGCCAGCTTGCCGACCTCGATGGAGCCGACCTCGTGCGCGAGCCCGTGGGCGATCGCCGGGTTGATGGTCAGCTTGGCCATGTACCGCAGCACACGCTCGTTGTCGTGGCCGTCGTCCGGGGCGCCGAGTTCGGCCTTCATCTTGCCGGCCATGGCGAAGGTACGGCGGACGGTCTCCCCGGCCCGGCCCATGCCCTGCGCGTCGGACGAGGTGATGCCGATCGCGCCCAGGTCGTGCAGCACGTCCTCGGCGCCCATGGTCCCGGCGCGGATGCGGTCGCGGGCCATGGCCGCGTCGCCGGGCAGGTCGGTCTTCAGGTCGTGGACGGAGACGATCATCCCGTAGTGCTCGGCGACCGCGTCCCGGCCGAAGGGCAGGGTGGGGTTGGTGGAGGAGCCGATGACGTGGGGGACTCCGGCCATCTTCAGCACGTTGGGCACGTGGCCGCCGCCGCAGCCCTCGATGTGGAAGGCGTGGATGGTGCGGCCCTCCAGCACCCGGAGGGTGTCCTCCACCGACAGGCACTCGTTCAGCCCGTCGCTGTGCAGGGCGACCTGGACGTCGTGCTCCTCGGCGACCCGCAGGGCCGTGTCCAGGGCCCGGGTGTGGGCGCCCATGTCCTCGTGCACCTTGAAGCCGCAGGCGCCGCCCTCGGCGAGGGCCTCGACCAGCGGCGCCCGGTGCGAGGAGGAACCCCGGCCGAGGAAGCCGATGTTGACCGGCCAGGCGTCGAAGGCGTTGAAGGCGTGCTTGAGCGCCCAGGGCGAGTTCACGCCGACGCCCCACACCGGCCCGAACTCCTGCCCGATGATCGTGGTGACACCGGAGGCCAGCGAGGCCTCCATGATGCGCGGCGACAGCAGATGCACATGGGTGTCGACGGCCCCGGCGGTGGCGATCAGCCCCTCGCCGGACACGATCGAGGTACCGGTGCCGACCACGACGTCGACGCCGTCCAGCGTGTCGGGGTTCCCGGCCCGCCCGATCGAGCGGATCCGCCCCTCGCGGATGCCGATGGACACCTTGCGGATGCCGAGCACGGCGTCGATCACGACGACATTGCTGATGACGACGTCACAGGTCTCGCGGACGGCGGCGGCCTTGAGGTGCAGGCCGTCCCTGGCCGTCTTGCCGAATCCGGCCAGGAACTCGTCGCCGTACCGCTGGGAGTCGTCCTCGACGCGGATCACCAGCCCCGAGTCGCCGAGGCGGACCCGGTCGCCGGCGCGGGGGCCGTGGGTGGCCGCGTACTCGTACGGCGTGAGGCGGCGGGCCTCGGCCGGGTGCCCTCCGGGACGGCTCATCGGTCTGCCTCCTCGTCGTGAACGCCCAGGTAGCCGCAGGCGGCCGCGCGGCGCAGCGCCTCCTCGCGGGCCCCGGGCGCGTCCAGTGGCCCGTCGACCAGCCCGGCGAAGCCGATGGCGACCCGGGCGCCGCCGATCGGCACCAGGCCGACCTCCAGCGACTCCCCCGGCCCGAAGCGCACGGAGGATCCGGCGGGCACGGCGAGCCGCAGACCGTAGGCGGCGGCGCGGTCGAAGTCGAGGCGCGGGTTGGCCTCGAAGAAGTGGAAGTGGGAGGTGACGGAGACCGGGACGGTCGCGGTGTTGGTCACGGGCAGCCGTACGACCGCCTCCGGGTCGCTGTGCTCGGGCCCCGGCAGCAGCGCACCCGGCCCCTCCTCGCCCGGTGCGCCGCCCCCGATCGGGTCGGTGACCACCGCGAGCCGTGAGCCGTCGTCGAAGACGGCCTCGACGTGCACCTCGGTGACGATGTCGGCGACGCCGGGCAGCACGTCGGCCGGGCCGAGGACCGCGCGGGCCGCCTCGACGGCCTCGGCGAGCCGCCTGCCGTCCCGGGCGGCCTCGCAGACGGTGTCCGCGATCAGTGCGGTGGCCTCCGGCACGTTGAGCCTGAGGCCCCGGGCGCGGCGGGCGCGGGCCAGCTCGGCGGCTCCGAAGAGCAGCAGCCGGTCACGTTCCGTGGGGGTCAGTCGCACGTCCCGGTACCTCCTTCGCTTCCTGCGCTTAGAACACCACTCTAAATGCCCGATTACGAGAAGGGAACCATTGACATCAACGGCCAGGTCACCCACATTGAACGTCGCTCTAACTCTCAGCCGTACGTCCCAGCCGCAGGTCTCAGTCACACGTCCCAGCCGCACGTCTCAGTCACACGTCCCAGCCGCACGTCTCAGTCACACGTCTCAGCCATACGTCTCAGGTGGCCGTCGAAGGAGACCAGCCATGCCGATAGAACAGCGCGGAGTCGACACCATCCCGGACGAGGAACGCACCAGCGGGCCCAAGGACCTGGTCTCGATCCTGCTCGGCTCCAACCTCTGCCTCGGCGTGATCATCTTCGGCTGGCTGCCGCCGTCCTTCGGGCTCGGCTGGTGGGCGTCGGTGAGCGCGATCGTGGCGGGCACGCTGGTCGGCACGGTGTTCACGGCGCCGCTGGCCCTGGTCTCGCTGCGCACCGGCACCAACCTCTCCACCTCTTCCGGCGCGCAGTTCGGGGTGCGCGGGCGGCTGGTCGGCTCGGTGGTGGGCCTGCTGCTGGCGCTCGGCTACACCGCGCTGACCGTGTGGATCGGCGGCGACGTGATGGTGGGCGTGCTGGGCCGGCTGTTCGGGCTGCCGGCGGACGGGGTGTCGTACGCCGTGGTCTACGGGGTGCTCGCGGCGGCGACGGTGGCGGGCGCGGTCTACGGCTATCGCGTCCTGCTCGCCATGTCCCGGGTGCTCGCCGTCGGCATGACCGCCCTGCTGGTCCTCGGGATCTTCGCCTACGCCCCGCACTTCACCACCTCCCCGCTGCCGGACGCGGGCGGCTATCTGCTGGGCGGCTTCTGGCCGACCTGGTGCCTGGCGGCGGTCGCGGCCGGGCTGTCGGGCCCGGTCGCCTTCATCACCCTCCTCGGCGACTACACGCGCTACATCTCCCCCGCCCGGCACTCCTCCCGCCGGGTCCTGCACGCGACCTGGCTGGGCCTGATCCTGGGCCTGCTGGTGCCGCAGCTGTTCGGCACGTTCACCGCGTACGCGGCGCGGGCGGCGACGGACTACGCGGGCCCGCTGGTCTCGGCCTCCCCCGCCTGGTACCTGGTCCCGCTCCTGCTCTCCGCCTCCGCGGGCTCGGTCGGCAACGCGGGCCTGATGCTGTACTCGATGGGCCTGGACCTGGACGCGATCCTGCCCCGCGCGTCCCGCGCCCGTGCCACCTACACGGTCGCGATCGTCGCCACGGCCTGCGTCTTCGTCGGCCACTACGCCTGGAACGCGCAGTCCGCGATGACGTCCTTCGTGCTCCTGCTGACGGCGATCGGCACCCCCTGGGCGGTCATCACGCTCATCGGCTTCCTCCGCTGCCGGGGCGTATACGACGCGGACGCCCTCCAGGTCTTCAACCGCCGCTCGCACGGCGGGATCTACTGGTACCGGGCCGGCTGGAACATCCGGGCCGTGGTCTCCTGGACCCTGGGCGCGGGAGTCGGCCTGCTGGCGGTCTCACTCCCGTCGTACGAGGGCCCGCTGCTGTCGCTGACCGGCGGGGTGGACTGTTCCTTCCTGCTGTCGGGCCTGGTGGGCGGTCTGGTCTACCTGGCTCTCGCACCGCGCCGGCCGGTCGTGCCGGTCAGCCCGGTCCCAGCCCCGGCAGGAACTCGCTCGCCCCGAACGCCGGTTTGAGGTCGGTGAACCAGGTGGCGCCCTCGTCGTAGGCGGCGAAGAACGGCCGGTCCACCAGGTCCGGGTCGCGGGCCTGGATCAGGTGCAGGACGAAGACCTTCTCGCCGGCCACCTCGGCGACCCCGTCCACGCAGACCTTGCCGGGCATCGCCGACATCACCGGGCCGCGGACGGTACGGGCGAGGCCGGAGACGCGAGCGTAGGCGTCCCGGAAGACCGCGTGGCCGCGGGCCAGGGGGACGGCGAAGTAGCCCTGGGGGCCGGTATCCCGCTCCACGAACTGGTAGTAGGGGACCGCGCCCAGCGTGGTCGTCTCCTCCCACAGCTCGGCCCAGGCCTGAGCGCTGTCGTTGATCCCGGCCACCAGCGGCCCCTGGCAGCGGATCACGGCGCCGGTGTCTCGGACCCGGCGCATGGCCTCCCGTACGACGGGCGGGCGCAGCTCCTGCGGATGCGTGAAGTGGGCCATCAGCGCGAGGTGCCGGCCGCTCGCCACCACCCGCTCGAAGAGGCGGAGCAGGTCGTCGGCGTCGCGGTCGGTGGTGAAGCGGTACGGCCAGAAGGCGAGCGACTTGGTGCCGATGCGCACCGAGCGGACCGTGTCGGTCTCCAGGAGGGGTTCGACGTAGCGGCGCAGTACCTCCGTGCTCATGACCAGGGGGTCGCCGCCCGTGATCAGCGCGCTGCTCACCTCGGGGTGGGCGCGCAGATAGGCGGTCGTGGCCGCGATGTCGTCGGTGGCGATCCGCAGGTCGGCCTCGCCGACGAACTGGGGCCAGCGGAAGCAGTAGGTGCAGTAGGCGTGGCAGGTCTGGCCCTGGCGCGGGAAGACCAGCACGGTCTCCGGGTACTTGTGCTGGAGGCCGGTGAGGCGGCGGCCCTGGTGCACGGGGACGTTGGCGTCGAGCTGACCCGAGGGGTGCGGGTTGAGCCGCATGCGGATCTCGTGGGCGGCGCGCTGGACCTCGGCCCGGGGTGCCTGACGGGCCAGCAGGCCGGCCATCCGGCGGACGTCGGGCCCGGGCAGCATCCCGGCCTGCGGGAAGGTGAGCCGGAAGACCGGGTCCTCGGGCACCGCCGACCAGTCGATCAGCTCGTCGACGACATAGGCGTTGGTGCGGAACGGCAGGACCGAGGAGACCGCCCGCAGCGCCAGCCGCTGGTCGTCCGTCAGGGAGACCCGCCGCAGCAGACCGTCCAGGTCGCGGGGCGTGAAGGCGCGGAAACGGGGGTGGTGCGCTGAACACATGTGTGGCGGGGCCCTCTATTCCGTGACCAGGACCGTGGACGGCCGCAACTCCACGAAGGCGGCCGCGTGCGCATCGTACTTCTCCCCGAAGTGGTGGATGAGCCGCCGATGCAGCTCGCTCTCGTCGTCCACGACGATCACCTCGTGTGCCCCGGCCCCGGTCAGCGCCTCGCTGTACGCGCTGAGTTGGTCCAGCCGGCGGCGGGCCAGATAGGTCACGAGGTCGGGCGCGGCGACGTACAGGCGGTCGTCGAGGAAGACGAAGCGGCAGACGAACTCCCGTCTCCCGTCGGTGGCGTCGACCAGGGTGACGGGGAGCCGGGTGAACCGTTCCATCGGCTTGCCCTGCTGCCACAGTTCGTCGAAGCGCTGCTCCACGAAGGTGCCGAGCGGGGAGCGGACCGCGACCTCCAGCTGGACGCCCTCACCGGAGAGCCGGCCGACGGTGAGGAAGGAGACCAGGCAGCGCTCGTCCCAGCGGTAGAGGGTGACACCGGGGGAGGTCGAGCACAGCCGTACCTCCAGCAGGTGCCGGGAGGTGTCGTCCAGGCGGCGTGCGAACGCGTCCAGGGTGCGCAGGTTGCGCATGATGTCGCGGCGGATGTCGGCGCTCTGCTCGCCCAGTTCGCGGCCGCGCAGGATGACGGCGAGGGAGTCGGGGTCGAGCAGCAGGATCTGCACCCGAGCGCCGCTCGCGGTCGCGGATCTGACGCCGCGGAAGAGACGCTCGGAGAACTGCGGGCCGAACAGGTTGGAGAAGGTGTCGAGGACCTTCACGTTGGACGTCGAGCCGTACACCTGGGCGGCGAACCACTCGTAGTCGAGCCGGGTGTGCTCACGGACCCGGCCCTCCTGGGCCCGGGATATCAGCGGGCCGATGACGAACACGGTGACGACCACGCCGACGATGTCGGTGCCGAGGTTGAGGGCGAGGTTCTGCCCGTAGTTGTCCATCGTCGAGGCCCGCCACAGCAGCACGGCCGCGACGGCGGTGAGCAGTCCGAGCACGGTGAGGCTCTGCGGTCGGCGCGGTGTCCGTAAGGTCCGCATCAGCCAGCGCAGCCGTGGCATCGGCGACCGTCCGCTCACGCGTGCTCCCTCCCCCGTGTGGACTGAGGAGATACCCGTACGGGGGAGGCGATACGCGTCGAACGGACGGTGGGAGACCGGTCAGCCGAGCTCGTGCATCCAGCCGTGCTTGTCCGCCACCTTGCCGCGCTGGATGTCGAGCAGCGCCTCGCGGAGCTTCATGGTGACCTCGCCCGGCTCGCCGTGCGACTGCCGCCACTCGGCGCCGCTGCGCTTGACCGTGCCGACCGGGGTGATCACGGCCGCCGTGCCGCAGGCGAAGACCTCGGTGAGGGTGCCGTTCTCCGAGTCGCGCTGCCACTGCTCGATGGAGACCCGGGCCTCCTCGGACTCGTAGCCGAGGTCGCGGGCGACGGTGAGGAGGGAGTCACGCGTGACGCCTTCGAGGATCGAGCCGCTGAGGGTCGGCGTGACGATCTTGTCTCCGTACACGAAGTACAGGTTCATGCCGCCGAGTTCCTCGACCCACTTGTGCTCGACCGCGTCGAGGTAGCAGACCTGGTCGCAGCCCTGGGCGGCGGCCTCGGCCTGGGCGAGCAGGGAGGCCGCGTAGTTGCCGCCGGTCTTGGCGTCGCCCATGCCGCCGGGGACGGCGCGGACCCGGTCCTCGGAGGCCCAGATGGAGACCGGCTTGACCCCGCCGGGGAAGTAGGCGCCGGCCGGGGAGGCGATGACCAGGAAGAGGTACTCGTTGGCCGGCTTGACGCCCAGGCCGACCTCGGTGGCGATCATGAAGGGGCGCAGGTAGAGGGATTCCTCACCGCCGTGGGCCGGGACCCAGTCCTTGTCCTGCTGGACGAGCAGGTCACAGGCCTCGATGAAGGTCTCCACCGGCAGCTCGGGCATGGCGAGCCGGCGGGCGGAGCGCTGGAAGCGCTTGGCGTTCTGGTCGGGGCGGAAGGTGGCCACCGAGCCGTCGGGGCGGCGGTAGGCCTTCAGGCCCTCGAAGATCTCCTGGGCGTAGTGCAGGACGTTGGTCGCCGGGTCGAGGGGGATCGGCGCGTACGGAACGAGCTGGCCGTCGTGCCAGCCACGGCCTTCGGTCCACTTGATCGTCACCATGTGGTCGGTGAAGTGGCGGCCGAATCCGGGGCTGGCCAGGATCGCCTCGCGCTCGGCGGCGGCGAGCGGGTGCGCGGACGGCTTGAGCTCGATCGTGGGCGTCGTCATGAGTAGGTGTCCTTCGCTTCCAGGCTAGGGCCGGGGCAGCTCCGGTCTTTCGGCCGGGGGTCCGGGGGTGTCCCCCGGGAAATGCAGCACCGGTTGTAGTGATGGGCCGCGCTCACACCCGTACGGCCGGTGTCCAGACGTAGGACGAGCCGTCCTGCCGTAGGACGGCTGTCCCCTCGTAGGACGTCCGAGCATTCCCTCATAGCGCGGTTCCGCGTTCGATTATCGCGCGAGGGCCGGGATGAACGGAATCGGGGTGAATGCGGACCCGGGGATGATGGTGGCACCCGGCGGCAGGCATGGGGAAGCCGCCGGGCGCGTGTGCGACCCGGCGGCTTCGAAGTCGATCGGCAGCGCGGCGGGTCAGCCGGCTACTCGTACGGCGAGCGCGTCGCCGATCTCCGAGGTGGAGCGGGCGGGCTTGCCCGAGGGGGTACCGCCCGTGCCCTTAAGGCTACGCTCGGCGAGGTCCGCGGTGACGGCCTCCTCGATCCGGACGGCCTCCGCGTCGTAGCCGAGGTGGCGCAGCAGCAGGGCGACGGACAGGACCGTGGCCGTGGGGTCGGCCTTGCCCTGGCCGGCGATGTCGGGCGCGGAACCGTGCACCGGCTCGAACATCGAGGGGAACTCGCCGGACGGGTTGATGTTCCCGCTCGCGGCGACGCCGATGCCGCCGGAGACGGCCGCGGCGAGGTCGGTGATGATGTCGCCGAAGAGGTTGTCGGTGACGATGACATCGAACCGGCCGGGGTCGGTCACCAGGTAGATGGTGGCCGCGTCCACATGGATGTAGTCCGTGGTGACCTCGGGGAACTCCTCGGCCACCCGGTTGAAGACGTTCGTCCACAGGTGCCCGGCGAAGGTCAGCACGTTGTTCTTGTGGACCAGCGTGAGCTTCTTGCGCGGGCGGGCCTGGGCGCGGGCGAAGGCGTCCCGGACGACCCGCTCCACGCCGTAGGCCGTGTTGACGGACACCTCGGTGGCGACCTCGTGTTCGGTGCCCTTGCGGATGGTGCCGCCGTTGCCGGTGTACGGGCCCTCGGTGCCCTCGCGGACCACGACGAAGTCGATCTGCGGCTCGCCCGCCAGCGGGGTGGCGACACCCGGGAGGAGCTTCGACGGACGCAGGTTGACGTGGTGGTCGAAGGCGAAGCGGAGCTTCAGCAGGAAACCGCGCTCCAGGACGCCGGAGGGGACGCCGGGGTCGCCGATCGCGCCCAGCAGGATGACGTCGTGCCGCTTCAGCGCGTCGAGGTCGGCGTCGGTGAGGGTCTCACCGGTGGCGTGGTAACGCCGGGCGCCGAAGTCGTACTCCTTGGTCTCCAGCTTCACGTCCTCCGGAAGGACGGCGGAGAGGACCTTGAGGCCTTCGGCCACGACTTCCTGCCCGATGCCGTCACCGGGGATCACTGCGAGATCGATGCTGCGAGACATGTCGGCACCCTACTCCTCGTCCCATGGGATGACACACATTGTCCGCCATACGGACAACAGGGGGTGTCCCGTCGACGGGCGTTCACCCGTACGTGGGGCTGGCGTCGGCCTGTGCTGGGCACGGTCCCCGGTATGACTGCGCCTTCCAGGGGGAGACCCCCCGGGCTCCCCGTCCCTGACTTCGGCATCCCGCCGCAGCTCGCCGCCCGGATGAGCATGGCCGAGCAGTACGAGTATCTGCGCACCCGGCTGGTGAGCCGTCGCACCCTGGTGACGGCGGGCGCGGTGGCGGGCACGACGGCGGGCGTCGGCCTGCTGGCCGGCTGCGCGAAGAAGTCGGCGAGCCCGGCTCCGGCGACCTCGGCGGTCCGCGGTGCGGCGGTCGTGCCGTTCGGCCGCCATCTCGCCTTCGGCGCCGATCCGCGGACGCGGATGCGGATCTCCTGGCAGGTGCCGTTCGCGGTGCGGAAGCCGTTCGTGCGGATCGGGACGCGCCCGGACGACCTGGGCCGGCGGGTCGCCGCAGAGATCCGGCATCTGCACACGCCCGGGGTGCGGGGGGTGCGCCCGGTGGTCGAGCAGTACTACGTGCACGCGGCCCTGGACGGCCTCACCCCCGGTACGACCTACTACTACGGCGTCGGCCACGACGGCTGGGACCCGGCCGCCCCCGACCACCGCGCCGGCATCACCCCCTTCCGCACCGCGCCCGCGAGCCCGGAGAGGTTCGTGTTCACGGCCTTCGGCGACCAGGGCGTCAGCCAGGCCGGCAGGGCGAACGACAACGCGCTGCTGAAGCAGAACCCGGCCTTCCACCTGCACGCCGGCGACATCTGCTACGCGGACGGCAACGGCTCCGGCCGCACCTCGGACGGCTACGACGCCCGCGAGTGGGACCGGTTCCTGCGGCAGAACGACCCGGTGGCGCGCTCGGTCCCCTGGATGGTGACGACCGGCAACCACGACATGGAGGCCTGGTACTCCCCCGACGGCTACGGCGGCCAGTACGCCCGGTTCGCCCTCCCCGACAACGGCTTCGACCCGCACGGGGCGCCGGGCGTGTACTCCTTCACCTACGGCAACGTCGGCTTCGTGGCGCTGGACGCCAACGACGTGTCGTACGAGATCCCCGCCAACCTCGGCTACAGCGGCGGCCGGCAGACGAAGTGGCTGGAGAAGAAGCTGAGGGAGCTGCGGGCCGCGCCGGGCGTGGACTTCGTGGTCGTCTTCTTCCACCACTGCGCGTACTCGACGTCCGCGCACGCCTCCGACGGCGGGATCCGGGCGGCCTGGCTGCCACTGTTCACCAAGTACCAGGTGGACCTGGTCATCAACGGGCACAACCACGTCTACGAGCGCACGGACGCGGTGCGGGCCGGCGGCGTCGGCCGCGCGGTCCCGGTCGGTGGCTCGACCGACCCGACGCGGGACGGGATCGTGTACGTCACGGCGG
Organism: Streptomyces sp. NPDC048417; assembly: GCF_040651615.1. Lineage (NCBI taxonomy): Bacteria > Bacillati > Actinomycetota > Actinomycetes > Kitasatosporales > Streptomycetaceae > Streptomyces > Streptomyces sp. NPDC048417. The sequence continues at coordinate 43,008 of NZ_JBEZKI010000028.1, forward strand.
GCGGCGGCGGGCGGGACCTGTACTCGTTCCCCTCCGGGGTCAAGGACAGCTACGAGGGGCACGTCACCCGGCACGGCGCGGTGCGCAGCTTCCACTGGACAGAGGGGCAGCACAACGTGGCGGAGACGGTGGAGTGGTCGCGGGTGCGGTACACCGGCTTCTCCTTCCTCAAGGTCGAGGCGGAGACGGGTACCACTCCGAGGCTGAGCGTGTCGGCGCTGGCGCAGAGCGGGGCGCGGATCGACCACTTCGAGATACGGCGGGGCGGCTGACACCGGGGTACGTGCCGAAGCACACCCCGGAGTACGGCGCGGCTGTCCCGGCCGCGCCGTACTCCGTGCGGGTGCGGCTCCCGGTCAAGGGGTGTTACACGTGTTACCGGCGTTTCCCAGGTGGGCTCAGTGGCCGGTCTCGCCGCCGTTGTCGCGGCGGTCGAGGGCGCGCTGGAGGGCGGCGGCGGCGTTCTTGCGCTCGGACTCGCTGGTCCGGGACACGTGGCGGACGCGGCGGCGGACGGTCGTCTCGGCCATGGGAATCGACTCCTTCGACATACACGGAGTACGGCAATGGGGGGTTGCGAGACGCCGGAAGGGGCGGGGAGCGGTGCCGCAGGGGTTGCCTGCACGGGGCCCGGCTCACGACCGCCATTCGCTTGATCGAGCGAGACGTTCGGCTCCTACAAAAGTAAAGGAGCAACCCGCTCCTGTCTGCACAATTACTTGGGCTTCCTACTATCTGAGACGGCGCACGGGGACAGACGGCTGTGACCTGGGCCTTTGACAGGCGGGGCGGACGAGACTGCCGGGACGGATGTCACCCTGGAGGCAGACGGATCACATGACGTCGCCGTCCCGCCAGTCGAAGACCAGCTCGTGAGCGGGGTCGAGGACGTCCCCGGCGAGGCCGGGCCACACGTACACGTCCTCCTCCTCGTCCGCCAGGCGCACCACCCCGTCCTCCGGGGAGGCGGCGCAGACCCGCCCGGCCCAACGCCCCCAGCCCCGGGCGGTGTAGAGCCGGGCGCCGTCCTCGCTGGCGGACAGCGCACCGAAGTCGTACGCCCGCTCGACGATCCCCTCGAGGGCCGCCAGCACCTGCCCGCCCAGACCCCGGCGGCGGGCGTCGGGCCGGACGCCGACGGCCTCGACATAGCCGACCCGCAGCCAGCGGCCGCGGTGCCTGGCCCGGCGCATGACGACCGAGCCGTGGGCGGCGAGCCCCTCCTCGTCGTGGACGAGGGCGTGCAGGCCGCCCAGACCGTGCTCCCAGTCGCTGTCGGCGAAGTCCCCGCCGAACGCCTCGTGGAGCAGGCCGCGGGCGGCCCGGAGGCCGGCGGGACCGAGATCGGCGGTATGCGCGATACGCAGAGACATGGCCCAAGTGTCGTACGGAACGGCCGGCCGGCCCGCACATGGGAACGGGCCGGGAAGCCTGCTCGTGGGTCAGGCTTCCCGGCCCGAGCTCGGGTGGGCTGCGGGTCAGCCCATGTGCGGGTAGGAGTAGTCGGTCGGCGCGACCAGGGTCTCCTTGATCGCGCGGGTCAGCGTCCAGCGCAGCAGGTTCTGCGGGGCGCCTGCCTTGTCGTTGGTGCCGGAGGCACGGCCGCCGCCGAAGGGCTGCTGGCCGACGACGGCGCCGGTCGACTTGTCGTTGATGTAGAAGTTGCCGGCCGCGTACCGCAGCTTCTCCATCGTGTACGCCGCCGCCGCGCGGTCGCCGGCGATGACCGAGCCGGTGAGCGCGTACTCGGACACTGACTCCATCTGGGTCAGCATCTCGTCGTACCGGTCGTCCTCGTAGACGTGCACGGCGAGGAACGGGCCGAAGTACTCGGTGCGGAAGACCTCGTTCTCCGGGTCGGCGCACTCGACGACGGTCGGGCGGACGAAGTAGCCGACGGAGTCGTCGTAGGAGCCGCCCGCGACGATCGTGCAGGTCGGGTCCTCCTTGGCGCGGTCGATCGCGGCCTTGTTCTTGGCGAACGCACGGTCGTCGATCACGGCGCCGATGAAGTTCGACAGGTCGGTGACGTCACCCATGGTCAGGTGGTCGACCTCGGCGGCGAACTCCTCGCGGAAGCCGGAGTTCCAGATGGACGCCGGGATGTAGGCGCGGGAGGTGGCCGAGCACTTCTGGCCCTGGTACTCGAAGGCACCGCGGGTCAGGGCGGTCTTGAGCACCGCACGGTCCGCCGACGGGTGGGCGACCACGAAGTCCTTGCCGCCGGTCTCGCCGACCAGACGCGGGTAGGTGCGGTACTTCTCGATGTTGTTGCCGACCGTCTTCCACAGGTGCTGGAAGGTCTTGGTGGAGCCGGTGAAGTGGATGCCTGCGAGGTCGCGGTGCTCGAGGGCGACCTTGGAGACCTCGATGCCGTCACCGGTGACGAGGTTGATGACGCCCTTGGGGAGACCCGCCTCCTCCAGCAGCTGCATCAGCAGGACCGCCGCGTGGGTCTGGGTCGGGGACGGCTTCCAGACCACCACGTTGCCCATGAGGGCGGGGGCGGTGGGCAGGTTGGCCGCGATCGCGCTGAAGTTGAACGGCGTGATCGCGTAGACGAAGCCCTCCAGCGGGCGGTGGTCCATCCGGTTCCAGACGCCCGGGGAGTTGGCCGGGGGCTGCTCGGCGAGGATCTGCCGGGCGTAGTGGACGTTGAACCGCCAGAAGTCGACCAGTTCGCAGGGGCTGTCGATCTCGGCCTGCTGGGCGGTCTTGGACTGGCCGAGCATGGTGGAGGCGGCGATGGTCTCGCGCCAGGGGCCGGAGAGCAGCTCGGCGGCGCGCAGGATGATGGCCGCGCGGTCGTCGAAGGACATCGCGCGCCAGGCGGGCGCGGCTGCGAGGGCCGCGTCGACGGCGTCCTTGGCGTCCTGCTGGGTGGCGTGCCGGCCGGTGCCGATGACGGACTTGTGGTGGTGCGGCTGCACGACCTGGAAGGGCTCGCCGCCGCCGAGCCGCTTCTCGCCGCCGATGGTCATCGGCAGCTCGATCGGGTTGTCGGCCAGCTCCTTGAGCTTGGCCTCCAGGCGGGCGCGCTCGGGCGTGCCGGGGGCGTAGCCGTGCACCGGCTCGTTGACGGGGGTGGGGACCTGGGTCACAGCGTCCATGGGTTACCTCTTCCGAGTGATTCCCTGGCTTCAGCCCAAGGCGACTGAAGCGGTTGCGTATGGTGAGCAGCGGTCAGGGCTTGACCGTCACGGACTCGCTGTGGCGAGCCGTGAGAAGCCCCTTCGGGGGCGGAGTCACGAGATCCGTAACTCCTGTCCACGGGTCTGCGTCCGGCTCAGCCGGCCGCAGGGCTGCGGCTGTTGGCCTCCGAAACTCCTCGGCGACCGACAGCCGTGGCTCATCCAGCGCATCACCCCTTGCTGATCATCGAACGGACGAAGAAGCGCAGGTTCGCCGGCTTCTCCGCGAGCCTCCGCATGAAGTAGCCGTACCAGTCGGTGCCGTAGGCGGTGTAGACCCGCATCCGGTGGCCCTCGGCGGCCAGCCGCAGGTGCTCGTCACCGCGGATGCCGTACAGCATCTGGAACTCGTACTCGTCGGGCTTGCGCCCGGCACGCCGGGCGAGTTCCTGGGCTATGGAGATGAGGCGCGGGTCGTGGGAGCCGACCATCGGGTACCCCTCGCCCTCCATGAGAGTCCTGAGGATCCGCACGTAGGCCTTGTCGATCTCGTGCTTCTGCTGGTAGGCGACCTCGGCGGGCTCCTTGTAGGCGCCCTTGACCAGGCGGACCCGGCTGCCGGCCTCGGCGAGGCGGCGGGCGTCGGCCTCGGTGCGGAAGAGATAGGCCTGGATGACACAGCCCGTCTGCGGGAAGTCCCGGCGCAGTTCCTCGTGGATGGCGAACATCGAGTCGAGGGTGGTGTGGTCCTCGGCGTCGAGGGTGACGGTCGTACCGATGGCGGCGGCGGCCTCGACGACCGGGCGGACGTTCGCGAGGGCCAGCTCGTGGCCGCCCTCCAGCGCCTGGCCGAACATCGACAGCTTCACCGACATCTCGACGCGCTCGCCGAGGCCCAGCCCGCGCAGCCGGTCGACGAGCGCCAGGTAGGCGTCCCGGGCGGCGGCTGCCTGCTCCGGGGTGGTGATGTCCTCGCCGACGACGTCCATGGTCAGCTCCAGGCCGCGGCCGGTGAGCTCCTCGACGATCGGGACGATGTCGTCGACCGACTCACCGGGGATGAAGCGGTCGACGACCTGCTTCGTCACCGGGGCCGCCGAGATAAGGCGTCGCATCCGGTCGCTGCGCGACGCGGCGAGAATCACGGGACCCAGCACGGGGCACCTCCACAACACATGCCAGAACGGCCGCGATCCGACGATGTGGATACGGCACGGAGAACCACCGTGAAAGTTAGGGATCTCTTGGATCGTGAGCCATCGACAGCTGTCACGCATCCGTGCCGCAGATCTCAGACAGATGTATGAAGGCGTCCGTGAATTGCGGGAGAATGCCCGGGTGACGTCGGAATTCAAGGGTGACTACCAGGAGCTGGTCGACGAGATCTCCGAGCTGCTGGGCGTCCCGGCTACCCTGGAGAACCGCGACTTCGAGCTGCTCGCCTTCGGGGCGTACGACAGTGAGGGCGACCTCGATCCGTCGGCGCTGGACCCGGTCCGGGCCCGCTCGATCCTGACCCGGCGCTCCACGGCGGCGGTCCGCACCTGGTTCGAGGGCTTCGGCATCACCCGGGCGACCGGACCGGTCCGTATCCCGCCGACGCCGGAGGCGGGGGTGTACCGGGGAAGGATCTGCCTGCCGGTACGCCATCGGGGTGTCGTCCTCGGCTATGTCTGGCTTCTCGACGACGATCCGGGTCCGACGGACACCCAGCTGGCCGCCGCCATGGGAGTGGCGGGGCGGATCGGCGCACTGCTCGCGGACGAGGCGCAGGCGGGGGCGGGGCTGGGCCGGGAGCTGCGGGCGGTGCTGGTCGCGGAGCGTGGCTGGCAGCGGGACATGGCGGTGGCCGAGTTCCGTACCGCCCTCGGCGCCCGGGCGGACGGTCCGCACACGATGGTCTGCGTCGCGCCCTGGCCGTCCGCCGACCCGGACGACGCCCCGTCCCCGCGCACGGTCCCGCACGCCACCGCGCTGTGCACGCTGCCGTGGGGGGCGACGGGGCACAGCCTCGCCGTCCTGGTCCGGCTGCGCAGCACGGACACGGCCACCCCTGCCCTGACGGCTGCCGCGCGGCTGCTCAAGGAGGCGGAGGAGGCCCGGGCCGCCCGCCCGGGCTCGGCACGCGGGGCCGGGGCGCGCACGGCCGCCGCCGTCGCCGCCGGGTTCACGGGCGCGGCGGCCCAGGGGTGCGCCGCGGGGGTGGGCGAGGCCCGGGCCGGCCTTGCCGAACTGGGCACGGTCTGGCAGGAGGCCGCCGCGGCCACCCGCGCCGCGCTGGCCGAGCCCCGGTTCGGGCCGGTCGCCGAGTGGGCGCACATCGGCCCGTACCGGCTGCTGACCGCGCTACCGCCGGAGGCCTCCCACGACCCGGCGGTGGCCGTCCTGCTCACCCCGGCCCACCGGGAACTGGCCCGTACCGCCGAGGCGTACCTGGACTGCGCGGGCCAGGCGGGCCGCACGGCCGCGGCCCTCGGCATCCACCGGCAGACCCTGTACTACCGCCTGTCCCGCGTGGAACAGCTCACCGGCCTCGACCTGGACGACGGGGAGGACCGGCTGCTGCTGCACATGGCGCTGAAGGGGGCGCGGCTGTAACCGCCCGCCTACTTGCGGCCCTTGCCCGGGGCCTTGCTGTAGCCGCTGACGCCGTCCGCGTAGGCGACCGCCCCGGCCTGCCGGGAGGCCGTCGGCATCGCCACGTCGTCCACGTTGCGGACCAGCTTGATCTTGCCGAACAGCTCCTCGGGCACCACGAGTTCGTCGGAGCCGTGGAAGGTCATCACCGGCTCGCCACCGGCCGAGCCGCCGCCCTCGAAGGCGAACCCGTCCTCCGATTCGTCGTACTGCTCTCCGACCGGGACATCGTCGGCGACATAGACGGCGACCAGGAACTTCCCCCACATCCTGGCCTCCTTCTTCGCTCCGGAGGTGCCGGGGGACTTCCCGCCGGGCGGTCCGACGACCGGGGCGACATAGAAGCCGCGGCCCTTGCCGATGCCGTGGCCGGTGGCGATCCGGGCCACGTCAGGGCCGTCGATGATCAGGCCGCCGACGTTCTCCGCGTTGGTGCCGTGGAAACCCACCAGCCGGTAGCCGGACAGCGTCCGGCTCAGCGCCCGCTGCTCCTCGGCGATGTCGTTCTCGGGCATCTCGCGCCGGAACTCCGCGGGCTCCGCCATGCCGTACTCGTCCGTGTCCCAGTGCCCCGCGTCCCAGTCCTCGCCCGTCTGGGACGCGGTCTCCGACTCCTCGTCACTGCTGCTGTCGCTGTCCCGCCGGGTCGGGCCGGAGCGGAAGAACCCGCCGTCGCTGTCGCTGTCGCTGTCGCTACTGCTGGCGGTCGTCGCCGTCCGTGCGACGACCGCGCGGACCGCGGCCCAGACCGCGCCATGGCCGACGGCCCCTCCGGACGTCTCCAGCCGGGCCAGCACCCGGCGCAGGATGTCGGGTTCGGCGTAGTTCTTCGGCGCCGGACGCGTCGGGTGACTCATCAGCCACACCAGCAGGTCGGAGGCGGAGCGGACGGTCGTGGCACCGTCGTCGCCCTGGATGACCAGTTGCTTCCCGTCGGTCTGGCGCTGCACGGACGGCCCGTCCTGCCCGGGAGACCGTCCGGTGCGGCGGAGCATCTCCACGACGGCGGCGTTGCCCGCCGTGTGCCGAAAGTCCATCAGGCCGGGCGACGGCGACCGCTCCTGACGGACGGACGGCCGGACCGGCGAACGCTCCTTCCCGGTCTCTCGCGCACCAGTGTCGCCGTGAGCATGCATGGGGTACCTTCCGCCGGGATCAGAAACGGTTCTCCTGACGTCGATAGCCGTCGGCGCCGGGGGGACACCAGTTCCCGCAGGGCAGCACGGGGTGCCCGATCAGGCAGCGCGGCGGACATGGAGGGCATGGGTGGAGGGCATGGCCGAGATGAGCGGACGTCCCAGGTCACGCCGTCGGCCGGGTTGCCTCGCAGCCGTACTGCTCGTCCTCGCGGTGGCGGCCGGCGGGGCCGTCTGGATGCTGCGGGGCGAGCTGTTCCCTCCGTTCGGCGACGACCGGGCCTGTGCGGGCAGCGACCAGCGGCTGCCGGACCCGATCGGCGTCCGGGGCACGCCGCTCCCTTCCGATGCCTCTGACGTCCACTACTTCACCCGGAACGGCAGCGCCGTGGTGTCCTTCCGGAGCGGGCTCCTGTCGGACTACCTGCACAGCGCGGGCATTACGCCGGAGGGCGAGGACCTGTTCGACAAGAGCCGCGGCAGCGTCGGCGTCGCCGACGAGCCGTACCGGCTTCCGGACGGCCTGTGCGGTTCCGGCCTGCGGACCCCCGTCTGGTACTACGACCCCGTCGACGGCGTCAGCGTGACCGTCGAGCGCTCGCCGCTGTTCGGCGACCACCTCCGCTTCCCGGCCCGCGCGGTGGTCACGTACGGCCTCGGCTGACGCCCGGTCAGCTCCGAGTCGCGGCCTCGACGATCTGGCGCAGGCCCTCGGTGAGCGCGTCGCCGTCGGGGGCGGTCTTCGGGTCGAAGGTCCACTGCGAGATGAGGCCGGACATCAGGGTCATGTAGAAGCGGCCGAGGGTGTCGGCGGTCTCGTCGGAGACCTCCTCCTCCGGTACGCCCATCAGCAGCGAGGTCAGCCCCCGGCCGCCCTCGCGCTGGGCACTCGCCAGCTGGTCGCGCACTTCCGGCAGCTGATCGCCCATCGTCACGATCTCCACGCTGAGCCGCCACATCGAGCCGGGCCCGCGCATGCTGTCGACGATGTTCGACCACACCTCGCGGAACCGCTCGAGGGAGCCGGGCGCGCCGGTGAGCCCGCCGTCGCCGCCTTCGAACGACATCTCCTCCACCAGCGCGAGGTAGGCCCGCGCGAGCAGCGCGTCCTTGGAGCCGTAGTGGTAGCCGATCGAGGCGAGGTTGGTCCCCGACTCCTTGACGATGTCGCGCGCCGTCGTCCGCGCGAACCCCTTCTCCAGCAGGCAGCGCTTGGCGCCTTCCAGCAGATCCTCACGGTGTCCCATGCGGATCAGCCTACCCCGGGATCCATACAACCGTCCTAGACGCGTGACTTATACAAGCGTTCTAGACAAGCGTTTAAGACGTCCGTACATTCCTTGGCATGACGAACCCGACGAGCACGACCTCGAGCACACCTGAGACCAACTCCCTTGCCGGGCGCCGTGAATGGACCGCGCTCGGCGTGCTGATGCTTCCGCTGCTCCTTGTCTCGATGGACGTCTCGGTCCTCTACTTCGCCCTCCCGGCGATCGGCGCGGACCTCCGGCCGAGCGGCACCCAGCAGCTGTGGATCCTGGACATCTACGGCTTCGTCCTGGCCGGCCTGCTGATGACGATGGGCGCACTGGGCGACCGCATCGGCCGCCGCCGTCTGCTGCTGCTCGGCGCCGCGGCCTTCGGCGGTGCCTCGCTGCTCGCCGCGTACGCCGACAGCGCCGGAACCCTGATCGCGGCCCGCGCGGTCCTCGGCATCGGCGGTGCGACCCTGATGCCGTCCACGATGGCCCTGCTGCGCACGATGTTCACCGACCCCGGCCAGCGCGCGAAGGCGATCGGCCTGTGGTCCGGCGTGATGACCGGCGGCATCGCACTCGGCTCGGTGATGAGCGGGATCCTCGTGGAGCACTTCTGGTGGGGCTCGGTCTTCCTGGTCAACCTGCCCGCGATGGTGATGCTGCTGGTGCTCGGCCCGATCCTGCTCCCCGAGTCCAGGAACCCCTCCCCCGGCCGCTTCGACTGGCCGAGCGTCCCGCTGTCGATGGCCGCCGTGCTCCCGGTGATCTACGGCGTGAAGGAGATCCCCTCCGAGGGCTGGCACCCGCTGTACGTCGTCTCGATCACCGTCGGCCTGCTCTTCGTGGCCCTCTTCGTCCACCGCCAGCGCACCGGCACCTCCCCGCTGATCCCGCCGGCCCTGCTGAAGGGGCATGGCTTCACCCCGGCGCTGGTCCTGAACCTCGTCGCCTCGCTCGCCATGATGGGTTCGGCGATCTTCACCACGCAGTATCTGCAGGCGGTGCTCGGCAAGAGCCCCCTGGAGGCCGCGCTGTGGAGCCTGCTGCCCTCGGTCTTCATCGGGGCCGCCGGTCCGCTCACGGCACAGCTGGTCCAGCGGGGCGTCGACCGGGGCTATGTGGTCGCCGGCGGCTTCACGGCCATGGCGGGCGGGTTCGTCCTGCTCGCCCTCGTCGGCACCGACTCGCTGTGGCTGGTGCTGACCGGGGCCGGAGTGCTGGCCTGCGGGATGGTCGCGATCATGTCCCAGCTGACCGACCTCGCGATGACCGGCGCGCCGGTGGAACGGGCGGGCACGGCCTCCTCGCTGCTGGAGACCAGCACGGAGTTCGGCGGGGCGCTCGGCATGGCGGTCCTGGGGTCGATCGGCACGGCCGTCTACCGTCACCAGATGCCGGCCACGGCCCCGGCGGAGGCCCGCGAGACGCTGGGCGGCGCGCTGGCCACGGCGGGCCGACTGCCGGGGCCCGCGGGAGAGACCCTGCTGCGGGCCGCACGGGAGGCGTTCACCAGCGGGATGCAGGGGGCGGCGATCGCGGGGGCGGTGCTGCTGGTCATGGCGGCGGTGGGGGCGGGGGTGACGCTGCGGAGGAAGTGACCACGCAAAACGCCGGACGGGCTGGTTTCCCAGCCCGTCCGGCGTTTGAGGACGAGGCCGTTCAGGCCGAAAGCGGGGGCCTGGGGGCGGCAGCCCCCGGACGGCGCCTCAGACCAGGTTCACCGAACGAGCCGACGTCGCGCCGATCTCCGCCTCGACCTCGGCCAGCACGCCGGAGGCAACCGTGTCGTCGACGGTCAGCACGGCCAGCGCCTCGCCGCCCGCGATCGACCGGGCGACCTGCATGCCGGCGATGTTGATGCCGGCCTCGCCGAGGATGCGGCCGACGGTGCCGACGACGCCCGGCCGGTCCTCGTAGCGCAGCACCAGCAGGTGGTCGGCGATCGCGAGGTCGACGTCGAAGTCGCCGACCGCGACGATCTTCTGGAGGTTCTTCGGGCCGGCCAGCGTGCCGGAGACCGAGACCTCCTCGCCGCTGCCGAGGGTGCCGCGCACGGTGACGACGTTACGGTGGTCGGCCGACTCCGAGCTGGTGGTGAGGCGGACCTCGACACCGCGCTCCTGCGCGAACAGCGGGGCGTTGACGTAGGAGACGGTCTCGGCGACGACGTCCTCGAAGACACCCTTGAGCGCGGAGAGCTCCAGCACCTTCACGTCGTGCTGGGTGATCTCGCCGTAGACCTCGACGTCGAGGCGGACCGCGACCTCACCGGCGAGCGCGGTGAAGATACGGCCGAGGCGCTCGGCCAGCGGCAGACCAGGCTTGACGTCCTCGGCGATGACCCCGCCCTGGACGTTCACCGCGTCCGGGACCAGCTCGCCGGCGAGGGCCAGGCGGACCGACCTGGCGACCGCGATGCCCGCCTTCTCCTGGGCCTCGTCGGTGGAGGCGCCGAGGTGCGGGGTGCAGACGACCTGGTCCAGCTCGAAGAGCGGGGAGTCGGTGCACGGCTCCTTCGTGTACACGTCGAGGCCGGCGCCGGCGACCCGGCCCTCCTTGAGCGCCGCGTACAGCGCCGCCTCGTCGACGATGCCACCGCGCGCCGCGTTGACGATCCGCACCGCCGGCTTGACCTTGCGCAGCGCCTCGTCGCCGATCAGACCGACCGTCTCGGGGGTCTTCGGCAGGTGCACGGTGATGAAGTCGGAGACCTCGAGCAGCTCGTCCAGCGACAGCACCTTGACGCCCATCTGCGCGGCCCGGGCAGGCTGGACGTAGGGGTCGTAGGCCACGACCTTCATGCCGAAGGCGGACATCCGCTGGGCGACCAGGGCGCCGATGCGGCCGAGGCCGACGACACCGAGGGTCTTCTCCGCGAGCTCGACGCCGGTGTACTTGCTGCGCTTCCACTCGCCGTTCTTCAGCGCCGAGTTGGCCTGCGGGATGTTGCGGGCGGTGGCGAGCAGCAGACCGCAGGCGAGTTCGGCGGCGGTCACGATGTTGGAGGTCGGTGCGTTGACGACCATCACGCCGGCCTTGGTGGCGGCGGAGACGTCGACGTTGTCCAGGCCGACGCCGGCTCGTGCGACGACCTTCAGCTTCTTCGCCGCGGCGATCGCCTCGGCGTCGACCTTGGTGGCGGAGCGGATCAGGATCGCGTCCACGTCGGCGATGGCCGGGAGCAGCTCGGCTCGGTCTGCTCCGTTGGTGTGCCGGATCTCGAAGTCCGGGCCCAGCGCGTCGACGGTGGCGGGCGACAGCTCTTCAGCGATGAGTACGACAGGTTTCGAGCTCACGTGAGTCCTCACATGTCCAATGCGGACGGCCGTCCCGACGGCCGCTGGCGGTGGAGGGGCTTGCCGCGTGGAGACGCACGACGCTGTGGGCCTGACGCGTATGTAGTACGGCAGTGTAGTGGCGTGGTGGTGGTCGTCCTGCGCCTCTGCGGAAGGATCACCCGTCCGAGATTCGACGGGGTGGACAACAGGGCCGGAGCGTGCCGCTCCGGCCCCGTCACCTGGGGCTCACGCCTCTTCGTTCACCCACGACATCAGCTTGCGCAGCTGCTTGCCGGTGGTCTCCAGCAGGTGCTCGGAGTCCTGCTTCTTGTACTCGTTGTACTTCTTCAGACCGCCGTGGTACTCGTCCATCCAGTTGTTGGCGAAGGTGCCGTCCTGGATCTCGACGAGGATCTGCTTCATCTCGGCCTTGGTGGCGTCGGTGATGATCCGCGGACCGGTGACGTAGTCGCCCCACTCGGCGGTCTCGGAGACCGACCAGCGCATCTTCTCCAGGCCGCCCTCGTACATCAGGTCCACGATCAGCTTCAGCTCGTGCAGGCACTCGAAGTAGGCGATCTCCGGCTGGTAGCCCGCCTCGACCAGGGTCTCGAAACCGGCCTTGACCAGGGCGGCCGTACCACCGCACAGGACGGCCTGCTCGCCGAACAGGTCGGTCTCGGTCTCCTCGGTGAAGGTCGTCTTGATGACGCCGGCGCGGGTGCCGCCGATGCCCTTGGCGTAGGACAGGGCCAGCGCGAAGCCGTTGCCGGTGGCGTCCTGCTCGACGGCCACGATGCAGGGGACGCCGCGACCCTCCTCGTACTGACGGCGCACCAGGTGGCCCGGGCCCTTCGGGGCGACCATGCAGACGTCGACGCCGGCCGGGGGCTTGATGAAGCCGAAGCGGATGTTCAGGCCGTGGCCGAAGAACAGGGCGTCGCCGTCGTTCAGGTTCGGGGCGATGGACTCCTCGTAGACCTGGGCCTGGATCGGGTCCGGGACGAGGATCATGATGACGTCGGCCTCGGCGGCGGCCTCGGCCGGGGTCACCACGCGCAGGCCCTGCTCCTCGGCCTTGGCCTTGGACTTGGAGCCCTCGTGCAGACCGACACGCACGTCGACACCGGAGTCACGCAGCGACAGGGCGTGGGCGTGGCCCTGGCTGCCGTAGCCGATGACCGCGACCTTGCGGCCCTGGATGATGGACAGGTCGGCGTCAGCGTCGTAGAACAGCTCGGCCACTTTGGGTTCTCTCCTTGGTGTGCAGATGTTGCGTCCCACCGTATGACGGCGGGCGGAAGGGAAGTTTCGCGGTCTCGGCATACGGGCGGCCGACGGCCGTCGGCCGCCCGTTTCCAGCCTTACGCAGATCGGTCGAGTGCGCGCAGCGACCGGTCGGTGATCGAACGCGCGCCGCGGCCGATCGCGATCGTGCCGGACTGCACCAGCTCCTTGATGCCGAACGGCTCGAGCATCTTGAGCATGGCGGTCAGCTTCTCGCTGCTGCCGGTGGCCTCGACGGTGACGGCCTCCGGGGAGACGTCGACGGTCTTGGCGCGGAACAGCTGGACGATCTCGACGATCTGGGAGCGCGTCTCGTTGTCGGCGCGCACCTTCACCAGAACGAGTTCCCGCTGAACGGCCGAACCCGGCTCCAGTTCGACGATCTTGAGCACCTCGACGAGCTTGTTGAGCTGCTTGGTGACCTGCTCCAGCGGCAGGGCTTCGACACTCACCACGATCGTGATGCGGGAGATGTCGGGGTGCTCGGTGACCCCGACGGCCAGCGAGTCGATGTTGAAGCCCCGCCGGGAGAACAGCGCGGCGATCCGGGCCAGGATGCCCGGCTTGTTCTCCACCAGAACGGAGAGCGTGTGCTTGGACATGGTCTTTTACGTCTCTCTCGCTCAGTCGTCTTCGTTGTCGCCGAAGTCGGGGCGGACGTCCCGGGCGGCCATGATCTCGTCGTTGGAGGTGCCGGCGGCGACCATCGGCCACACCATCGCGTCCTCGTGGACGATGAAGTCGACGACGACCGGGCGGTCGTTGATGGAGTTCGCCTCTTCGATGACCTTGTCGAGGTCGTCCGGGGACTCGCAGCGGATGGAGTAGCAGCCCATGGCCTCCGACAGCTTGACGAAGTCGGGGACCCGGGTGCCGCGGGCGTCCGGGTTGACGTCGTCGGGCCCGGAGTGCAGGACCGTGTTGGAGTACCGCTGGTTGTAGAAGAGGGTCTGCCACTGGCGGACCATCCCGAGGGCGCCGTTGTTGATGATGGCGACCTTGATCGGGATGTTGTTCAGGGCGCAGGTGGTGAGCTCCTGATTGGTCATCTGGAAGCAGCCGTCGCCGTCGATCGCCCAGACGGTCCTGCCGGGCTGGCCGGCCTTGGCGCCCATCGCGGCCGGGACCGCGTAGCCCATGGTTCCGGCGCCGCCGGAGTTCAGCCAGGTGGCGGGCTTCTCGTACTGCACGTAGTGCGCGGCCCACATCTGGTGCTGACCGACGCCCGCCGCGAAGATCGTGCCCTCGGGGGCGAGCTGCCCGACGCGCTCGATGACCTGCTGCGGGGAGAGCGAGCCGTTGTCGGGCAGGTCGTAGCCCAGCGGGTACGTCTCGCGCCAGCGGTTGAGGTCCTTCCACCAGGCGGTGTAGTCGCCCTGATGGCCCTCGCTGTGCTCCTTCTGCACCGCCTGGATCAGGTCGGCGATGACCTCGCGGGCGTCCCCGACGATCGGCACGTCGGCGGCGCGGTTCTTGCCGATCTCCGCGGGGTCGATGTCGGCGTGGACGATCTTGGCGTGCGGGGCGAAGCTGTCCAGCTTGCCGGTGACGCGGTCGTCGAAGCGGGTGCCGAGGGCGACGATCAGGTCGGCCTTCTGCAGCGCGGTGACGGCGGTGACCGCACCGTGCATGCCCGGCATTCCCACGTGCAGCGGGTGGCTGTCGGGGAATGCGCCGAGCGCCATCAGGGTGGTGGTGACGGGCGCTCCGGTGAGTTCGGCGAGGACCTTCAGCTCGGCGGTGGCACCGGCCTTGATGACACCGCCGCCGACATAGAGGACGGGCCGCTTCGCGGCGGTGATCAGCCTGGCGCCCTCGCGGATCTGCTTGGCGTGCGGCTTGGTCACCGGGCGGTAGCCGGGCAGGTCCATGACCGGCGGCCAGGAGAAGGTGGTCTTCGCCTGGAGGGCGTCCTTGGCGATGTCGACCAGCACCGGGCCGGGACGGCCGGTGGAGGCGATGTGGAACGCCTGGGCGATGACCCGGGGGATGTCCTCGGCCTTGGTGACCAGGAAGTTGTGCTTGGTGATCGGCATGGTGATGCCGACGATGTCCGCCTCCTGGAAGGCGTCCGTGCCGATCGAGGAGGACGCGACCTGCCCGGTGATCGCCACGAGCGGCACCGAGTCCATGTGCGCGTCCGCGATCGGCGTCACCAGGTTGGTGGCGCCCGGACCCGAGGTGGCCATACAGACGCCGACCTTCCCGGTGGCCTGCGCGTAGCCGGTGGCCGCGTGACCGGCGCCCTGCTCGTGCCGGCACAGGACGTGGCGCACCCGGGTGGAGTCCATCAGCGGGTCGTAGGCCGGCAGGATCGCGCCGCCGGGGATACCGAATACCGTGTCAGCGCCGACCTCCTCGAGGGAGCGGATGAGGGACTTCGCACCCGTGACGTGCTCGACGGGCGCGGACTGCTGTCCTCCGGAACGGGGCCGCGGCTGCGGATGGTGGGCCCCCGGGGCCTGCTCGGTCATCGGCATTCTCTTCTCGATGCTGAGGGTTTTTGCGAGGTTCGTACGGATTTCTGCCGCCGTACGTCTGGTGCTGGTGCAACAAAAAACCCCTCGTGCCGGAAGGCAAGCGAGGGGAGCGCGTCGGTGTGGTCGCTGGGGGTTCCGGATACTTCTCCGGTGGTTCCCAGCTCAGCCGACGCGCTGTCCAAGTACGAGAATTCGGGTGCGCATGGAACTGACCCTCCCTCTGACGCGCACCACGTGTCAAGTGGGTGGGACGGGAGTCTCATTATGTGAGCGAAGGGCACTGCCGCCTCCGAGCACCGCGGGCACACCACTGGTGTACACCCCGCCGCCTCCGCCCGCGAACGCCGGCTCGGCCGGTGCGTGCGGCACCGGATAGTGGCCGGAACCGAGGGCCCGGCGCAGCCGGTACTCGTCCACCGGGCCGGAGAAGGCCATGCCCATCCCGTGCGTGCATCCCATCGCGCGCAGCGCCGTGACCTGCTCGGGCAGGTCCACGCCCTCGGCCACCGACTGGAGCCCGAGATCGCCGGCGATCCGCAGCAGCCCGCTGGTGATCTTGTGCAGCCGGGGCGACTCGACGACCCCCTCGACCAGACTGCGGTCGAGCTTGAGCATGTCGACGGGAAGCTTCCGCAGGGCCGTGATCGCCGCGTAGCCGCTGCCGAAGCCGTCCAGCGCGATCCGGACACCGTGCCGGCTGAGCGCGGTCAGACGCCGCTCCAGCTCGTCCAGCGGAACCCTGGGATCGGTGTCGGACAGCTCCAGGATCAGCGCCCCCGACGGCAGCCCGTGCCGGGTGAGCAGAGCCTCCACGGAGCCGAGCGGCGAGGACCGGTCGAGCAGCCGCCGGGCGCACGTCCGGACGGCGACCGGCACCACGAGCCCGCCCGCGGCCCGCTCGGCGGCCTGTTCGACCGCCTCCTGGAGGATCCAGCGGTCCAGTTCGGAGGTCTTGTCGCTGTCCTCGGCGACCCGCAGGAACTCGGCCGGTGTGAACAGCACCCCCTGCGAGGAGCGCCAGCGCGCCTGTGCGGAGACCGAGTCGATCCGGCCGCTCTCCAGGCACACCACGGGCTGGTGCAGCAGCGCGAACTCGCCGTCGTGCAGCGCGGCCCGCAGCCGGGTGGCCAGTTCCGCCTTGCGTACGACGTCCTGCTGCATCTGCGGCTTGTACAGCTCGACGCGGCCCTTTCCTGCCGACTTGGCGCGGTACATCGCGAGGTCGGCGTTGCGCAGCAACTCCCCGGCGCCAAGACCCGGTTCGGCGAAGGCGACGCCGATGGACGCGTTGACACGGACATCGTTGCCGTCAATGGCGTACGGCTGCGAGAGGGTCACCCTGAGGCGGTCGGCGAGCTCCAGGATGTGCCGCTCCCGGGCACTGCGTTCACGGGTGCCGTCACCGACGATCAGCGCCGCGAACTCGTCGCCGCCCAGCCGGGAGGCGGTGTCGCCGTGGCGAACCGCGTCCTGGAGTCTGCGCGCGGCCTGGACGAGCAGTTCGTCGCCGGCCTGGTGCCCGATCGTGTCGTTGACGGCCTTGAACCCGTCCAGGTCGATGAAGAGCACGGCCGTGTTCCGCAGGGCGGGACCCCGGTCCGAGGAACGGCGGCCGGACAGGGCCTGCTGCACGCGCCGGGTGAACAGGGCGCGGTTGGGCAGGTCGGTCAGCGGATCGTGCTCGGCGTTGTGCTGGAGCTGCGCCTGCAGCCGCACTCTTTCGGTCACGTCCCGGCTGTTGAAGATGAGGCCGCCGTGGTGCCGGTTGACGGTGGACTCGACATTGAGCCAGCCGCCGTCGCCGGACCGGAAACGGCACTCGATACGGGTGGTGGCTTCCTCCAGGGGGCTGGTGGCGAGGAAGCGGCGCACCTCGTGCACCACGCAGCCCAGGTCCTCCGGGTGGATGAGGTTGCCCAGCTCGGAGCCGACCAGCTCCTCGGCGGGCCGACCGTAGACCCCGGCGGCGGCCGGGGAGACGTACCGGAGGATGCCGTTGGGCGCGGCGATCATGATGACGTCGCTGGAGCCCTGCACCAGGGAGCGGAAGTGGTTCTCCTTCTGCGCCAGTTCCTGGGTGAGGGTGATGTTGTCGAGCAGCATGATGCCCTGGCGCACCACGAGCGCGAGGACCACACAGCCGGCGGTGATCAGGACGACGTGGTCCGGGCTGCGACCGTTGAGCACGTTGTAGAGGATGCCCAGCGTGCACACGGCGGCGGCCAGGTACGGGGTGAGCGCGGCCAGCGAGCCGGTCAGGGGGCGGCCCACCGGGTACCGGCTGATCTCGCCGCCCGGGGCGGACGCCTGCTTGGGTGCCGTGGCCCGTCCGCCGGGCACGTGCTCGTGGACCACGCGCGTGTGTCCCTCGGGCTCCCCGGTCGGTCGGGGAGCGGCCCAGGGGGCGTACGCCAGCAGCAGCGAGCCGGCGAACCAGCCCGCGTCCAGCAGCTGGCCGGAGCGGTAGCTGCTGTGCAGCAGTGGGGAGGTGAACAGGGCGTCGCACATCACGGTCAGGGCCAGCGCGCCGATCGCGGTGTTCACCGCGGTGCGGTTGCCCGGCGAGCGCCGGAAGTGCAGCGCGAGCACCATGCTGACCAGGGCGATGTCCAGCAGCGGATACGCCAGCGAGAGCGCGGTGTGCGCGACGCTGGGCCCGTCGAGCCGGGCGGCTTGGGCGAGCGCGAGGCTCCACGACAGGGTGAGCAGCGAGCCGCCGATCAGCCAGGCGTCCAGCGCCAGGCAGGTCCAACCGGCCCTGCTCATCGGCCGCTTGGCCAGCACCAGCAGACCGACGATGGCGGGCGGCGCGAAGCACAGGAAGAACAGGTCGGCGTAGCTGGGGCTGGGCACGGGCCGCTGGAGCACGACCTCGTACCACCCCCAGACCGCGTTGCCCAGGGCCGCCATCGCCGAGGAGAGGGCGAACAGCAGCCACGCGGGACGAAAGCGGACCCGCGGGGAGCGGGCGTAGCAGAAGCAGGACACGGCGGCGGTGCCAGCGGCCGCGGTCAGACCGAAGTCACCCATGAACAGGGCGATTTGGTTCGAGCCCCAGTCGAACGCGGAACCGACGGCGTATCCCGCGCAGAGCAGGGCCAGGACGAGTTGGCGGACCATGCCGGTCCCGCCGCCGGTGGCCGGCGGCCGGGAGTGCGGCATCCCCGCCGGAGGCTGTGCCCGCAGCGCTCCGGGGAGGGTGGTCGTCACAGGCGTCGGCGCTGTCACCGGATGCTCCCGGTCTGCGCCGCTCCCGAGTCCCTCGGGTCCCGGTGCGCCGGGTGAGCGTGCCTCCTGCGTCCGCTGTGCCTGCGGTGGTGGTGATGGCTGGTGTGGTGGCCGCGTCTGCGCGCAGCTGTGCGCCAGGGTCGCCGCCGGCGGCTCCGCCGCGTCGGATCGTTCGCCCATAGGCCGTGCATCGCCCGTCGCCCCCCTCACAAATCTGAAATGTCCATCCCCGGCGCCGAACGGTGCGCGGCGCAGCCCCTGTCGGGACGATACACCAGTCTCGTCACTCAGGGACATAGCTTCTCTACGCTCCGTGACGGCCAGCGGCTATACGCGTACGCACCGCGCCCGGAAGGTCGCGGACCGTACCGGAAGCGGATTACACGCGTGTTGCTGCGATTGTCAGTTGTCGGTGGATCCCGTCGTAAGGATCACGTTTCGCAACGGCTCCCGGTTCACGAAGCGGGTCAACTGGTCGGTGACGAGCCGCTTGGCGCGCGGCAGGAAGGCCGAGGTGGGACCGCCGACATGAGGGCTGATCAGCACGCCGGGCGCCTGCCACAAGGGATGTCCGGCGGGCAGCGGCTCGGGATCGGTGACGTCCAGGGCGGCGGTGAGGCGGCCGCTCTCCAGCTCGGTGAGGAGCGCCTTGGTGTCCACGACGGGCCCGCGCGCGATGTTCACGAGCAGTGCGCCGTCCTTCATCCGCGCGAGGAACTCCGCGTTGACCAGGCCACGCGTGGTGTCCGTGAGCGGCAGGGCGAGGATGACGACATCGGCTTCCGGAAGCAGTTGCGGCAGTTCGGTGAGCGGATGCACAGGACCGCGCGCCGAGGCGCGCCCGGAGCGCGCGACGCGCGCCACCCGCGCAACCTCGAACGGCACGAGCCGGTCCTCGACGGCCGAACCGATGGCGCCGTAACCGACGATGAGGACGCTCTTGTCGGCGAGGGCGGGGTGGAAGCCGCCCTCCCAGTGCTCCTGCTGCTGGGCCCGCACGAACCCCGGGACACCGCGCAGGGACGCCAGGGTCAGGGTGAGCGCGAGTTCGGCGGTGCTCGCCTCGTGCACCCCGCGCGCGTTGCACAGCGGCACGCCGGGGACGATGAGGGCGCGGGCCGCGATCATGTCGTCGACACCGGCGGTGAGGGTCTGGATGAGGCGCAGGTTGCGCATCTCCGGCAGCGGCCGCGCTCGCACCTTCTGCGGCTTCGTGTAGGGGACGACATACACGGCGCAGTCGGCGGGATCACCGGGAAAGTCCTGGTCCCCGTCCCAGAAGAGATAGTTGAGGCCGTCGGGGAGCTCCTGGAACTCCTTCAGCGGGATGGGGAGCCATGCGTCTTGGGTCATGCCAGGAGGCTATGTCAGGGAGTGCGCGCGCAGAGGTTAGGTTGGGGGCTCTAGAAGGAGGTTCACGAGCTGGTGGAGCGCAGGACGATCGGCGCGGGGGCGCTCGCGGTGGGGGCCGTCGGACTCGGGTGCATGCCGATGAGCTGGGCCTACAGCGGGTCGCGGCAGCGCGGTGACGAGTCGGTGAGGGCGGTGCACCGGGCGCTGGACCTGGGCGTGACGCTGCTGGACACCGCGGACATGTACGGCCCGTTCACCAATGAGCTGCTGCTGGGGCGGGTGCTCAAGGAGCGGCGTGCCGAGGCCTTCGTGTCGACCAAGGTGGGCCTGCTGGTCGGCGACCAGCACATCGTGGCGAACGGCCGGCCCGGCTATGTGAGGCGCGCCTGCGACGCGTCCCTGCGGCGGCTGCAGACCGACGTCATCGACCTCTACCAACTGCACCGCGCCGATCCCGAGGTTCCCGTCGAGGAGACCTGGGGCGCGATGGCAGAGCTGGTGCAGGCGGGGAAGGTGCGCGCGCTGGGGCTGTGCGCCCTGGGGGCGCGCGGGGGGCGCAGGTCCGGCGCGCGGCTGCACGACGCGACCCTGCGCCAGTTGCGGCGGGTGCAGCAGGTGTTTCCGGTGAGCGCGGTGCAGGCGGAGCTGTCGGTGTGGTCGCCGGAGGCGCTGGAGGCGCTGCTGCCGTGGTGCGAGGCGCGGGGTGTGGGTTTCCTGGCGGCGATGCCGCTGGGCAACGGCTTCCTCACCGGCACGCTCACGCCGGGCGAGGGCTTCGAACCGGACGACGTGCGGGCTCGGCACCCTCGCTTCACGGCGGAGATGATGGCGGCCAACCAGCCGATCGTCGCGGGGCTGCGGCGGGTCGCCCGGCGGCACGGTGAGGAGGTCACCGCGGCTCAGGTGGCGCTGGCGTGGGTGCTGTCGCGGGGGCGGCACGTGGTTCCGGTGCCGGGGACCAAGCGGGAGCGGTGGGCGGCGGAGAACGCGGATGCGGTGGATGTGCGGCTGACCGCGCAGGACCTGGGGGAGCTCGGGCTGCTGCCTGCCGCGCAGGGCTCGTGGGACTGAGGGCGCTGTCGGAGGTGCCGCGACGGGTGGTCGGGGCGCTGCCGCGCCTTCGTGGCTGGTCGCGCCCGCGCGGCGGAGCCGCACAGCAACACGGCCCCGCGCCCCTTACGGGGCGCCTGTTCGGGGCGCTTCCCGGAAACGCCCCGCGTCATGATCCGCCGGACAGGTGCCCGGCCGCCGGGCTACGGTCGAAGGTGCCGGTGGACCGTGTCCGTGTCGAAGGGACCATGATTGTGCGACGTCGTGCTGTGCCGGCCGTGTTGGCCGCGGCCGGACTCCTGCTGGTGGCGGGGTGTTCCTCCGGCGGCGGTGATGAGGATCTGCCCACGCCGTCCTGGGCCGGGGGTACGTCGGCCGCCGGTTCCTCCGCGTCCGCAGGGGCGAGCCGGTCGCCCGCGCCCGCGAAGGGCTCGGTGAAGGTGGTGCGCACGGTCGCCGAGGGCCTGAAGTCGCCGTGGGGGCTCGCGCCGCTGCCGGACGGTTCCGGGCTGCTCGTCTCCGACCGCGACGACGGCACGATCAGCAAGGTCGACGAGAAGACCGGGAAGAAGACCGAACTGGGCACCGTCTCCGGGGTGTCCGCGGCCGGTGAGGGGGGTCTGCTGGGCATCGCCCTCTCCCCCGGCTTCGCCTCGGACCACATGATCTACGCGTACTTCACCTCGGCCTCCGACAACCGCGTCGTGCGCATGCTCTGGGACGAGGGCAAGCCGGCCGGGGAGCAGCTGGGCGCCCCCGACACGATCTTCAAGGGCATCCCCAAGGGGTTCATCCACAACGGCGGCCGGATCGCCTTCGGCCCGGACGGCATGCTCTACGCCGGCACCGGCGAGAGCGGGCAGCGGGGCCTCGCCCAGGACAAGGACTCCCTCGGCGGCAAGATCCTGCGGCTTACCCCGGAGGGCGAACCGGCTCCCGGCAATCCCTTCCCCGGCTCGCCGGTCTACACCTACGGCCACCGCAATGTGCAGGGCCTGGCCTGGGACGACCACCAGCGGCTGTTCGCCTCGGAGTTCGGCCAGGACACCTGGGACGAGCTGAACGCCATCAAGCCCGGCGGCGACTACGGCTGGCCGAACGCGGAGGGCCGGTCCTCCGACGCCAAGTACGTGAACCCGATCGCCCAGTGGCACACCGACGACGCCTCCCCCAGCGGCATCGCCTACGTCGACGGCGTGATCTGGATGGCCGGGCTCAAGGGTCAGCGGCTGTGGCGCATCCCGCTGAAGGGCACCGTCGCGGGCGCCGAACCCCAGGCCTTCCTCAAGGGCGAGTACGGCCGGCTGCGCACGGTCGTCGCGGCGGGCGGCGACAAGGTGTGGCTGGTGACCAGCAACACCGACGGGCGCGGGAAGCCGAAGCCGGGCGACGACCGGATCCTGGAGCTTCAGGTGCGCTGACCGGCGGTGGCGCCGCGGTCGGTGCGGTCCGTGCGGTCGGGCCGGTCCGTGCGGTCGGGCGGGAACAGCTCCAGACGGTGGGCCATCGCCGCGGCCTCTCCCCGCCCCGAGACGCCGAGCTTGCCCAGGATGTTGGAGACGTGGACGCTGGCGGTCTTCGGGGAGATGAAGAGCTCCTCGGCTATCTGGCGGTTGGTACGGCCCGCCGAGACCAGCCGCAGGACGTCCCGCTCCCGGCTGGTGAGGCCGAGGCTCTCGGCGGGGTCCAGGGACCGGCGCGGGCTGCCGGTGGTGAGGCTGAGACGGGCACGCTGGGCGAGCAGGGCGACGGCCTCGGCGAGCGGGCGGGCGCCCAGGTGGCCGGCGACCGCCCCGGCCAGCCGGAGCAGTTCGGTCGCGCGGTCGCGCTCGTCGTCGCCGGACGCCTCTTCGAGGAGGACCTGGGCGAGGCGGCGGCGAACCCGGGCGAGGTCGTAGGGGCGGTCCAGGCGCTCGAAGTCGGTGACCACGTCGGACCAGATCGCGGCGGTGTCGGTGCCCCGGGCCCGGTGCAGTTCGGCCCGGGTCCAGCGCTCGTACGCCAGCCAGAGGGGCGCACCGGTGGTGAGTTTGCGGACGGCCTCGGTGAGCCGGTCCAGGAACTCGGCGCGGCCGTCGGCGACCGCGGGCAGGGCCCGGGCGTCGGCCTCGGCAACGGCGGCGGCCAGCAGCAGGGGCCAGCCGTAGCGCTGGGTGCCCGGCGGGAAGCCGCGCTCCAGGGCACGGTCCAGCTCGGCGCGGGCGTCGAGGAACCGGCCCTCCTCGGCGGCGACGCCGACCGCGATCCGGGCGACGGGCAGCAACGCCTGGGGCATCGGATCGTGGGTGCCGTAGTGCTCGTGGGCGATGGCGAGTTGGCGGGCGGCCTCGGCGGCGTCCCCACGGGCGAGGGCGATTTTCGCGAGACGCAGGGCGCCGGCGCCCCGGGGCTTGGCGGTGGCCGCGGAGCCGAGGGCGCCCGCAGCGGCTTCGGCGGCCTCGTCCCACTGACCGAGCGCGTACAGCGAGTCGGAGAGGT
The DNA here is from genome assembly GCF_040651615.1 of Streptomyces sp. NPDC048417. Lineage (NCBI taxonomy): Bacteria > Bacillati > Actinomycetota > Actinomycetes > Kitasatosporales > Streptomycetaceae > Streptomyces > Streptomyces sp. NPDC048417. Next base: position 66,325 of record NZ_JBEZKI010000028.1, read on the forward strand.
TGCCCCAGATCCACACCTCGGAGTCCAGCAGGCCGTACCTGCGGGCGAAGACGAGGCCCTCGCGCAGGATGGGCACCGCCTCCCCGCTGCGGCCGACCGAGTCCAGCTCGGAGGGCAGGTTCACATAGGCGCGGCCCGCGACACCGGCCGCGCCCTCCCGGAGGGCGGCCTCCTTGACCTGGCGCAGTTCCGCCATCCCGTTCTCGACATCGCCCGCGTCGACCATGAGGCAGCCCACGGTGATGCGGGCGTTGAGCTCGATCTCCCGGGCGCCCACCATCCGCGCGTACTCCACGGCCCGTTCGGCGGCGGCGAAGGCCTCGGGGCCGGGTTCGTGGAGCATGCACCAGTTGGCGACGTTGGCCAGGACATCGGCGTGCACCTCCGAGGGCGGCAGGCCGCGCACCAGCTCCTGAGCGGTGTCGAGCTCCTGCCAGCCGTCGCCCCGGGCCAGGTCCTGGACCAGGCGGGAGCGCTGCACCCAGAACCAGGCCGCGCGCAGGGGATCCCCCTCGTCCTCGACCATCCGCAGCGCCCTCTTGGTGATCTTCAGGGCGCGTTCGCGCTCCCCGCAGAAGCGGCCCGCGACCGCCGCCTCCGCCATCAGGTCGAGATAGCGCAGCGGTGTGGTGGCCGGATCGCAGCCGCAGGGAGGGTAGACGTCGGTGTAGTCGACGGGGCGCAGGGCGGCGCGGATCTCCTCGGGGGCCGAGTCCCACAGCTCCATCGCCCGCTCCAGGAGCCGCAGTTGCTCGCTGTAGGCGTACCGGCGGCGGGCCACGACGGAGGCGCCGAGGACGGCGGGCAGGGCCTTGGCGGGGTCGTGGGCCTGGTACCAGTAGCTGGCCAGCCGGGTCACCCGCGCGTCGGCCGGCACCAGCCCCGGGTCGGACTCCAGGGCCTCGGCGTAGCGCCGGTTGAGGCGGGAGCGTTCGCCGGGGAGCAGGTCGTCGGCGACGGCCTCGCGGACCAGGGAGTGCCGGAAGCGGTAGCCGTCGCCGGCGGGCGTGGCGGTGAGGATGTTGGCTCCGACGGCGGCCCGCAGCGCCTCGATGAGGTCGTCCTCGGCGAGCTGGGCGACGGCGGCGAGGAGCCGGTACTCGACGGTGGAGCCGCCCTCGGCGACGATCCGGGCGACCCGCTGGGCGCTCTCGGGCAGCGCCTCGACCCGCACCAGCAGCAGGTCGCGCAGTGAGTCGGTGAGCCCGGTGCAGCAGCCCTCGGCCCAGGCGACGGCGAGCTCCTCGACGAAGAAGGCGTTGCCGTCGGAGCGCTCGAAGATCTTGTCGACCTGGGCGGGGTCGGGTTCGGCGGCGAGGATGCCGGCCATCTGGCGGCCGACCTCCTCCCTGTTGAAACGGGCGAGTTCGACACGGCGGACGGTGCGCAGCCGGTCGAGTTCGGCGAGGAGCGGGCGCATCGGGTGGCGGCGGTGGATGTCGTCGGAGCGGTAGGTGGCGAGGACGACGAGCCGGCCGGTGCGCAGGGTGCGCAGCAGATAGGAGAGGAGGTGGCGGGTGGAGGCGTCGGCCCAGTGCAGGTCCTCCAGGGCGACGACCACCGTGCGCTCGGCGGCGACCCGTTCCAGCAGCCGTGCGGTGAGCTCGAAGAGCCGGGCCATACCCTGCTCGTCATGGCGACTGGAGGAGGCCTCGCCGAACTCCGGCAGCAACCGGGCCAGCTCGTCCTCCTGCCCGGCGGCGGCCGCGGCCAGTTCGTCGGGCAGCGCGGCCCGCAGCGCGCGCAGCGCGGTGGAGAAGGGGGCGAACGGCAGCCCGTCGGCGCCGATCTCCACGCAGCCGCCGAGCGCGACGACCGCACCCCGGCGGCAGGCGGCCGCGGCGAACTCCTCGACCAGCCGTGTCTTGCCGACCCCGGCCTCGCCGCCGAGCAGCAGCGCCTGAGGCTCGGCGGCCTCGGCACGCGCCAGCGCGTCGTGCAGCGTCCCCAACTCGTCGCTGCGGCCTACGAACACGGGACTCACGGACCTGGTTTCCACAGGCCAGAGCATCGCATGCGGTTCGGAGCGGACGGCAGCGGTTTTCCACAGTCCCGGTGCGCTTGTCATACGACCCCCCGACGAGCCGCCCAACGGTGACCGACCCCCCGCGCACCCTCCAACGACACACGACCTGACGGCATCCCGCCCGACGGCACACGGACAGACGGCCCACCACTCACCGGCAGACGGACCGACGGCCCACCACTCACCGGCACACGACCCGACAGCGTCCCGCCCACCGGCACACGACCCGACGGCGTACAGGCCGACGGCGTAGGAACCGAAGACGTAGGAGCCGAAGACGTAGGAGCCGAAGACGTAGGAGCCGAAGGCAGTCCCGGGGACCGGTGGCCGACCCCCGTACGGCCACCGGTCTCCGGGTCCTCGGCCGGGCCCCCGGCCGGGTTCTGGGTCGCCGGGCGGTCGGTGCCGCCCGGCCCCCTGTTCACACCGTGCCCGGGAGCCGGCGTCGGCTGCGGCGGCCGGTATGGACTTCCTCCGGCACGGCGGCCTGGCGGGCCGTCTGCGCGCTGCGGGCGACCCGGCGGGAGCGGACGGCCTCGCGGGCCAGGCGGGCCTCGGCGGCCTGGCGGTGCAGTTCGGCGGCACGGACCTGCTGGAGTTCGAACTCGAACATGATGTTTCCCTTGTGAGAGACGGCGGTTGGGCTTCGCTTGTCGCGATGCCTCCACCTTCGTCTCCCAGGGGGGTCCGCCACATCGGGAGAGTTCCGCATCTTCGGACGGCCGCCGGGCCCCGGGCACGCATAAGGGGCCTCAGGTCGTCCATAAGGTGCTTACGGACGCCCTAAGGCCCCTTCCGACCTGGGCTGTCTCAGCTGGTCGAGGGGAGTCCGAGGAGCGCGTCGGAGTACTTGAGGACGGCCAGCAGCAGGCCGATGACACCGAGGGCGACACCCGCCCAGGCGACCGACTTGATCCACGGCGCCTGCGGCTTGCCGGGGGCACCGAAGGCGGGCCGGGCGAGCACCACGACGCCGGTGATCAGCGCCACCAGCGCGAACGCGCCGGCCCACAGCGCGGTGGTCTGCCAGGCGTCGCCGTAGACCTCCTTGACCTGCTTGGCGACGCTCGCGCTCGACGAGGTCTGGAGCTGGCCGACGAGTGTCTCGCGGGCGGCGGCCACCGTACCGATCCAGCCACCCGTGAGGGAGACCAGGCCGAGCACGACGGAGACGACGGCGGCGGCGCCCTGGCCGACCCCGGACGGGCCCTCGGCCAGGTCCTCGGCCGGCTCTCCGGCAAGGTCGGCGTCGTCCTCCAGGTCCTCCGCGTCCAGTTCGGCGTCCGTGCCGTCGGCGGCCTCGGTCCCGGCGGCCGCCGCCTCCGGCTCGGCACCGGCCTCCGCCTTGGACTCCGTCACGTCGTCGGCGTTCTTGGTGACGCTCACCTTCTCCTCGTCGGTCGTGGCCTCGGCGCCCGTCTCGGCACCGGTCTCGTCAGCTGTCTTGGTTCCCATGTCCGGCACCGTACGGATCCTGTCTGAGAGGCGTCTTAATGATCGTTCTGTGCGGCACGCGCGCGTGCTTCGCGCCATTCCGGGGCGAGGATCGACCACACCTCCAGGTCGTGCCGTAGGCCACCATAGGGGTGCGCCTGGCGGCGTACGCCATCGCGGGTCATCCCCAGCCGCCGTGCCACGTTCAGGCTGGGCTCGTTGCCCGAGGCGGCGACCCACTCGATCCGGTGGATGCCGCGCTGCTCGACCGCGAAGTCGATCAGTACCCGCATCGCGCGCGTGACGAGTCCGCGCCCGGTGCCGGCCGGCTCCAGCCAGCAGCCGACCTCGCAGTTCCCGGTCTCCGCGTCGAAGTTCAGGAAGAGCACCCCGCCGACGAGCGTGCCCTTCAGCCACAGGCCGTGCAGGGAGCCGGTGTCGGCGGCGCGCAGGTCGGCGTACCGCTGGAGCATCGCCCGCGCGGAGGGCACGTCCGTCTCCCTGGAACCGAAGGAGATGAACTGTCCGATGAACTCCCGCCCGCGTTCCAGGTGGGCCAGGAACTCCTCGGCGTGCCAGGGCTCCAGCGGACGCAGTTCGGCGCCGTCGTCGCCCAGGGATATCGCGTACATCGTGCTTCTCCAGTTCCACCACGTCTTCGACCAGCACGTCGAGCCTCTCATGCGCGGCGCGGCACTCGGGCGGCTCGATGCTGATCCGGGGCGGGTAGCTCAGTCGAACTGGTCTCCGAGAGCCATGACCATGACCCCCAGGATCATCAGCCAAAGGGCTCTGCGGGTACGGCCCCGGGCCCCGAGCGCCCCCGCGGCCACACACACGGCGGAGCCCACCGCATAGGCGGCCGGGACCAGTACGGGTACGCCGCCGCCCAGTCTCATCAGGGAGGCGGTCAGACCCATCAGGGTCAGCAGGACCCCGGTCAAGGTGGCGGTCCAGCGGGCCCGACGGGCGTCCTCGTAAGGATCCTCGTCGTCCTCCGCGGCCTCCACCTCGGTTATCTCGGGTTCGGTGTCGGATTCCGCGTATCCGGTCATGGCGGGCGAGCGTAGTACCCGCACCTGAGGAAACCTGCTGCGAATGATGTCGACAACTGCTAGCTTCCGCTGGTCAGCCTTGATCGGCCCCTCGCCGACGACCGAAGCGGGTGCATTGTTTGCCGGTCCGAATGAGCTCCTACGCATCGCCTTCCACTACGAAGATCACAAGGAGCCCGTTCACCCATGTCCGACACCAGGACCGGGGGCGACCGCCTCACTGACCGGCTGACCCACCCCCGTTACCCGCTCAGCAACTCCTATGACCCCCGCTGGGTGGTCGAGAACCAGATGGGCCCGCACGCCCTGTGGCTGCTGGAATGGCTGGCACCCGCCCTCGGTCTGGACGCCCTGCGCCCCTGCGCCCGCGTGCTCGACCTCGGCTGCGGCCGGGCGATGACGTCGGTCTTCCTGGCCCGGGAGTTCCACGCCCAGGTCACCGCCGCCGACCTCTGGATCAAGGCCGACGACAACGCCCGGCGCATCGCGGAGGCCGGGTTCGCCGACCGGGTGCAGCCCGTGCGTGCCGAGGCACATGACCTGCCGTTCGCCGAGGGCGGCTTCGACGCGATCGTAAGTATCGACGCCTACCAGTACTTCGGTACCGACGACCTCTATCTCCCCACGCTGGCCCGTCTGTTGCGGCCCGGCGGCCGGATCGGTGTGGTCGTACCGGCGCTGCGGGAGGAACCCGCGGGGGCGGAGCCGCCCGAGCACCTCAGGCCCTGGTGGGAGCCCGGCTACTGGTGCTTCCACTCGCCCGGCTGGTGGCGCCGGCACTGGACCCGCAGCGGGGCGGTCGAGGTCGAAACCGCCGACTGGCAGCCGGACGGCTGGCGGGACTGGCTGCTGTGGTGCGAGGTGGTCGCCGAGGAGAGCCCGGAGGAGTTCCGTCGCACGATGGCCCGCCAGGTCGCCGAGATGCTGCGGGCCGACGAGGGCCGGACCCTGGGATTCGTCCGCGTGGTCGCGCGCCGCAGATAGCCGTACGGCCCCGGAGGCATCGCCTCCGGGGCCGTACCGCCGTCCATGGGGCTCAGCCCTCGCTGACGCCCAGCCGCTCCAGGATCAGCTCCTTGACGCGGGCCGCGTCGGCCTGGCCGCGGGTCGCCTTCATGACCGCGCCGACCAGGGCGCCGGCCGCGGCCACCTTGCCGCCGCGGATCTTGTCGGCGACGCCCGGGTTGCCGGCGATGGCGTCGTCGACCGCCGTACCGAGCGCCGAGTCGTCGGAGACGACCTTCAGACCGCGCTTGTCGACGACCTCGTCCGGGGTGCCCTCGCCCGCGAGGACGCCCTCGATGACCTGGCGGGCCAGCTTGTCGTTGAGGTCACCGGAGTTGACCAGCGCGGTGACCCGGGCGACCTGCTCGGGGGTGATCGCCAGCTCGTCCAGCGCCTTGCCCGACTCGTTGGCGCTGCGCGCCAGTTCGCCCATCCACCACTTGCGGGCGGAGGCCGCGTCGGATCCGGCGTCGATGGTGGCGACGATCAGGTCCAGCGCGGCGGCGTTGATGATCGCCTGCATCTCCACAGCGGAGATGCCCCACTCGGTGAGCAGCCGGTTGCGGCGGGCCAGCGGCATCTCCGGGAGCGCGGCGCGGATCTCCTCGACCCACGCGCGGGACGGGGCGACCGGGACCAGGTCGGGCTCCGGGAAGTACCGGTAGTCCTCGGCCTCTTCCTTCACGCGGCCCGAGGTCGTCGACCCGGTGTCCTCGTGGAAGTGCCGGGTCTCCTGGATGATCGTCCCGCCGCCGTTCAGCACGGCCGCGTGCCGCATGATCTCGAAGCGGGCCGCGCGTTCCACGGACCGCAGGGAGTTCACGTTCTTCGTCTCGGAGCGGGTGCCGAACTTCTCGGTGCCGTTGGGGCGCAGCGACAGGTTCACGTCGCAGCGCATCTGGCCCATCTCCATACGGGCTTCCGAGACACCGAGCGCCTTGATGACCTCGCGCAGCTCACGGACGTACGCCCGCGCGACCTCGGGAGCCCGCTCGCCGGCGCCCTCGATCGGCTTGGTGACGATCTCGATGAGCGGGATGCCCGCGCGGTTGTAGTCCAGCAGCGAGTGCGAGGCGCCGTGGATACGCCCGGTCGCGCCGCCCACGTGGGTGGACTTGCCGGTGTCCTCCTCCATGTGGGCGCGCTCGATCTGCACCCGGAAGGTCTCGCCGTCCTCCAGCTGGACGTCGAGGTAGCCGTTGAAGGCGATCGGCTCGTCGTACTGGGAGGTCTGGAAGTTCTTCGGCATGTCCGGATAGAAGTAGTTCTTCCGGGCGAAGCGGCACCACTCGGCGATCTCGCAGTTCAGCGCGAGACCGATCTTGATGGCCGACTCGATGCCGATCGCGTTGACGACCGGGAGCGCGCCGGGCATGCCGAGGCAGGTCGGGCAGGTCTGCGAGTTGGGCTCGGCGCCCAGCTCGGTCGAACAGCCGCAGAACATCTTGGTCTTGGTGCCGAGTTCGACATGGACCTCGAGGCCCATGACGGGGTCGTACGACGCCAGCGCGTCCTCGTACGACACCAGGTCGGTCGTGGTGGTCACGGTGAAACTTCCCTCTCAGCCCAGCAGGACGTCGTCGTCGCCCAGCCGCTTCAGCTCGCGGTAGAGGATGGCGAGGCCGGTGACGATCGCGACGGCGGACACGGTGGCATCGATCAGCCGCAGCGTGTCGTGCTCGGCGCGGGCCTTCTTGATCTGCTTGGCGACACCGACCGCGCCGAACACGGTGGTGGCCATCGACAGGTACGTACCGGACTTCGACTTCTTGAAGCCCTTGGCCTTGGACAGTGCGTTGCTCACAGCGACGGTGCCTCCTCAAGGAGCGGGTGCCCCCACCTTTCCACGAAGGCGGCCTCGACAGCGGCTCCGACCTTGTAAAGGCGGTCGTCCTTCAGCGCCGGCGCGATGATCTGCAGGCCCACCGGGAGGTTGTCCTCCGGGGCGAGACCGCAGGGCAGCGACATGGCGGCGTTGCCCGCCAGGTTGGTCGGGATGGTGCACAGGTCGGCCAGGTACATCGCCATCGGGTCGTCGGCACGCTCGCCGATCGCGAAGGCGGTGGTCGGAGTCGTGGGCGACACGATCACGTCGACCTGCTCGAAGGCCTTCTCGAAGTCGCGCGTGATGAGCGTGCGGACCTTCTGCGCGGAGCCGTAGTACGCGTCGTAGTACCCGCTGCTCAGCGCGTAGGTGCCGAGCATGATGCGGCGCTTCACCTCGGGGCCGAAGCCCGCCTCACGGGTGAGGGAGGTGACCTCCTCGGCGGAGTGCGTGCCGTCGTCGCCGGTCCGCAGGCCGTAGCGCAGGCCGTCGAAGCGGGCGAGGTTGGAGGAGCACTCGGAGGGCGCGATCAGGTAGTACGCGGAGAGCGCCAGGTCGAAGGACGGGCAGTCCAGCTCGACGATCTCGGCGCCCAGCTCCTTCAGCAGCGCGACGGACTCGTCGAAGCGCTGGATGACACCGGCCTGGTAGCCCTCGCCGCGGAACTGCTTGACGACACCGACGCGCATGCCCTCGACGCTGCCGTTGCGGGCGGCCTCGACGACCGGCGGGACGGGCGCGTCGATGGAGGTGGAGTCCATCGGGTCGTGTCCGGCGATGACCTCGTGCAGGAGGGCGGCGTCCAGGACCGTACGGGCGCACGGGCCGCCCTGGTCCAGCGAGCTGGAGAACGCGACCATGCCGTACCGCGAGACCGCCCCGTACGTCGGCTTAACACCGACGGTGCCGGTGACGGAGGCCGGCTGACGGATGGAGCCGCCGGTGTCGGTGCCGATGGCGAGCGGCGCCTGGAAGGAGGCGAGGGCGGCGGAGGAGCCGCCGCCGGAGCCGCCGGGGATCTTGGTGAGGTCCCAGGGGTTGCCGGTCGGGCCGTAGGCGCTGTTCTCGGTGGAGGACCCCATGGCGAACTCGTCCATGTTGGTCTTGCCGAGAATGACCACGTCAGCGGCCTTGAGCCGCTTGGTGAGGGTGGCGTCGTACGGCGGGATCCAGCCTTCCAGGATCTTCGAGCCGACGGTCGTCGGAACGCCCTCGGTGGTGAAGATGTCCTTGAGCGCGAGCGGGACGCCGGCGAGCGGCCCGAGCTTCTCGCCCCGGGCCTTCTTCTCGTCGACGGCACGCGCCTGGGCGAGCGCCCCCTCGCGGTCGACGTGCAGGAAGGCGTGCACCTTCTCGTCGACGGCCTCGATCCGGGCGAGATGGGCCTCGGTGACCTCGACGGCCGTGAGCTCGCCGGAGGCGATCTTCGCGGCGGTCTCGGCGGCGGTGAGCCTGATGCAGTATTCGATCTTATTGGCCGTCATGGCTGTCTAGTCCTCCCCCAGGATCTGCGGCACCTTGAAACGCTGCTGCTCCTGGGCCGGGGCGCCGGAGAGCGCCTGCGCGGGGGTGAGCGAGGGACGGACCTCGTCCGCGCGCATGACGTTCGTCAGCGGCAGCGGGTGTGAGGTCGGCGGTACGTCTTGGTCGGCGACCTCGCTGACGCGGGCGACCGCGCCGATGATGTCGTCGAGCTGTCCCGCGAAGTGGTCGAGTTCTTCGGGCTTCAGCTCCAGACGCGCCAGCCGGGCGAGGTGGGCGACCTCCTCGCGCGTGATGCCAGGCATGCAGCGTTCCTCTGGGGTGAGTGTGTGTTGTTTGGAGCCAATCCTATGGGGCGGGGCCCGGTGACCGTGAAACGGATTCCCCGGACCCCGAGACCCCGGCGGCTCACCGGCTCAGTGACGCTGCTCCCAGGCCACGCTCTTCAGGTAGTGGTTGTCGTACAGCTCCTGCACCTCCAGGAGGCTCTCCAGGGTGGCCTCGCCCAGGCGCAGGCGCTGGAGGTGGCGGAAGTACTCGAAGCGCTCCACGCCCGGTGTGATGACGATCAGGATGTCCGCGGTGCTGCCGGGGACAGCGGCGAAGGCGTGCGGCCTGCCGGGCGGGACGATGACCAGGTCGCCGCGCTCGACGGTGACGACGTCGTCACCGGAGAGCAGTTCGGCGGCGCCGTCGAGCAGGTAGAACATCTCGGCGGAGTTGCGGTGCAGGTGCGGTACGGCACCGTCGGCGCCCTCGCCGAGGGTGACGCGCACGGTGGAGAGCGCGCCGCCGGTGGCACTGCTGTCGGCGAGCAGCCGGACCCGGGTCGGGTCACCGCCGACCACCTCGGCGTCGGCCTCCCGCACGATCACGGACTCATCGAACTTCGGTACGAACAACGACATTCCAGAACCCCCTGTTGATTGACCTGCCGTTCACGCGAGTCGTTCACACGAGGAACAGCAGCACCGCGCTGATCAGCACAACGATCGCGGTGGCGAAGTGAATCCCGTACGCAACCGCCTTCGTCCCGCCGTGGCGCAGCACTATCAGCGTGTCGAACAGCGGCACGAGTGCCACGCAGAGCATGAACCAGGCCTCGGCATGGGCGCCGGCGAAGGCGAGCAGGGCGAGACCGATGACGCCGAAGGTGCCGTCCCTGAGGCCCTTGATCGCGAGGTAGGCGGAGGCGTCGCCGTCCGGGTCGGCGGGGACGCCGTAGCCGATGGCGGACGGCCCGGGCTGGAGCAGGAACCGGGCACCGATGAAGAGGATGAACAGGTCGAGTACGACGGCGAGCGTGTAGGCGGTGATGGTCATGACGGCCCCCCGAAGTGTGTTCTATCAGCGCTAGGACTGAAAGCGAAGCTAGCAGAGCGTTGGCAGATTGGCTAGCGTCGCTAGAATCTCTGGCATGTCGATTCGGACGCGCCGGGAGCGCGAGCGGGCAGAGCGGGAGCAGCTGATCGTCACGGCCGCGCGGGACCTCGCGGAGGCGGCGGGCTGGGACGCGGTGACGACCCGGCGCCTGGCCGCCGAGATCGAGTACAGCCAGCCGGTCCTCTACAGCCACTTCAAGGGCAAGGGCGCGATCATGACGGCGGCGGTGGCCGTCCAGGGCTTCGCCGACCTGGCGACGGACCTACGGGCGGCGCGCGAGGGGGCCGAGGGCAGGCGGGCGGCGCGCGAGGGCGAGGGCAAGCGGGCGGCGCTGACGGCGGTGGCCGAGCAGAAGGGGCGCGGGGAACTGCGCGACCAGCCACCACGCACCCGCGGCCCCGACACCACCGTCCCCCGTCGGCGGATGGCTACTCGGCCGCCGGCAACGCGGCCCGCGGCCGCTGCCACCCCCGCGACCCCCGCGCCAACAGCCACGCCGTCGTCTCCTCCGGCGGCATCGCCGCGGCGACCAGCCACCCCTGCACGGCGTCACACCCGAGGTCCCGCAGCCGCTCCCACGTCTCGTCGTCCTCCACGCCCTCCGCGACGACCAGCAGCCCCAGCGAATGTGCGAGGTCCACCGTGCAGCGCACGATCTCCGCGTCCTCGTTGTCCACGGCCAGCCGGGCCACGAAGGACCGGTCGATCTTCAGCTCGCTCACCGGCAGCCGCCGCAGATGCACCAACGACGAATAGCCCGTGCCGAAGTCGTCCAGCGACATCTTCACGCCGTGCCCGGTCAGACCCGCGAGGGTGTCGGCGGCCCGCTGCGGGTCCTCGAGCAGCACATGCTCGGTTATCTCCAGCTGGAGCGCCCCCGCCGGGACCCCGTGCCGGGCCAGCCGCGCCGCCACCGAGCCCGCGAAGCCCGGGGTGTGCACGTCGCGCGGCGAGACGTTCACCGCCACCGGCACCCGCAGCCCCTGTGCCCGCCACCGGGCGACCTGGGCGAGCGCGGTCTCCAGGACGTACTCCGTCAGATGGGGCATCAGACCGGACGACTCGGCGATCGCTATGAACTCGTCCGGCGGTACCTTGCCGCGCTCGGGGTGCACCCACCGCACCAGCGCCTCAAGACCGGCCACCTGCCCGTCGAAGCGCACCTTCGGCTGATAGTGCAACTGCACCTCGTGCGCGTCCAGGGCGCGGCGCAGATCGCCCAGCAGCCCCAGCCGGTCCGGGGTGTTGGAGTCCCGCTTGGACTCGTACACCTCGACGCCCGTACGGTCCCGCTTCGCCTGGTACATCGCCACGTCCGCCCGGCGCAGCAGCCCCTCCGCGTCCAGCGCGTGGTCGGGGAAGACGGCGACGCCCGCGCTGGCCTCCAGGACGAGGGTGAGGCCGTCGAGGTCGAGCGGGGAGGAGAGGGCCGTGACCAGGCCCCGGGCGATCCGGGTCGCGGACGTCGTGGAGTCGGCGACCGGCAGTAACACCGCGAACTCGTCGCCGCCGAGCCGGGCCGCCTCCGCACCGCGCGGCAGCGCGGCCCGCAGCCGGTCGGCTATCTGCAGCAGCAGCCGGTCACCGGCGAGATGACCGAGCGTGTCATTGACCGAACGGAATCGGTCGAGGTCGATCAGCATGAGGGCGGCGCGGGCGCCGATGCGTTCGGCGTCGTCGAGGGCGGTCCAGATCCGCTCCAGCAGCCACTGCCGGTTGGGCAGTCCGGTCAGCGGGTCGCGCAGCTGTTCCTCCGCGCGGGCCCGGGCTATCCACAGGGTGGAGTCGAGGGCGACCAGCGGGATGGAGAACAGCGGGAGCAGCAGCGGCTGGGCGACGGCGACCACGCAGATCAGCGGGGCGATGCCGAGCAGTGCGACGGCGACCAGGCCCTGTCGCATCAGGGCGGTGCGGGCGACGGTGGGCACTCCGCCGCCGCGCGGTGCGTGCAGGTACCAGAGCAGGGCGCGGGTGACCGCGAGATAGGCCACCGCGACGAGGACGACCTCGGGGGCGGTGGCGACGCTCCAAGTGCTGGGGTTCCAGGGCGACTCGACGGTCGGTACCCGCCCGAAGACGCCGAGTACCAGCGCGCCGGCGCCGATGCCGAGGATGTCCACCGCGCCGTGCAGGACGCCCTGCCGCCAGCGGTGGCGCCTGGCTATGCCGACCAGGACGACGACGGTGAGGCTGACCATGCCGGCGGGCACCCAGCCGTACAGCAGGAGTACGGCGAGGGTGAGGGCGGCGCCGGAGCCGGTGCCGCCCCACCAGCGGGCGCGGCCGAGCAGCACCAGGTGGCCGACGATGACGCCGGTCAGCACGGCCAGCGACCAGCCGACCGTGCCGGACGGGAACAGGGCGTGGTTGTCGGTGAAGGCACGGTAGAAGCCGGCGCCGAGGGCGAACGCGGCGGCCGCGACGACTCCGGCGGGCAGCGCGGGCCAGGACAGGTGCCGTTCGTGCTCGTGGCCGGGCAGGTCGGGCGGCGGCTCGACGGCGGCCAGCGGCAGCGGGTCACGCGCGTCCAGTGCGACGCTCGCCCCCGGTATGCCGACGCGCCGGTCGCCCCGTACCGTCCACCGAGCCCCCCGCCACGCGCTCGCCCGGCGGCGCAGCGGCAGCCGCGCTTCCGGGGCGGCGCTCTCGGTCGGTTCCATTCCCGTCCCTCTCACAGCCGGCGGTGCCCACGCCATGCGGTCCGTGCCCTGCAGGAGCACGGGAATGCCCCAACCGCAGCTGGGCACGGCAGGTGCACACCTCAACAGTAGGCCGCAGAAGGCTTTCACGGGCAGCGGTCGTCGACGGTTGCCCGATTACGCACCGGCCACCCGTATGCATCTGGTATGCGCCGAACGGGTGGCCTTCAACCGCTACTCCTCGGTTGGAAGGGCGACTTCTGCCGCCGCGTCCGGTCCCTGCTCCAAAAGGACGACAAATCCGTCCTCGTTCAGAACCGGAACCTTCACCTGCATCGCCTTGTCGTACTTCGATCCGGGGTTGTCACCCACGACCACGAACGACGTTTTCTTCGATACCGAGCCGGTCACCTTGGCTCCGCGGCTCTGCAGTGCGTCCTTGGCACCGTCCCGGGTGAAGTGCTCCAGGGTTCCGGTCACGACGACGGTGAGGCCTTCCAGCGGACGCGGCCCCTCGTCCTCGCCGGTGGACTCGTCCTCGAGCGGGACTCCAGCGGTCTTCCACTTTCGGATGATCTCGCGGTGCCACTCCTCGGCGAACCACTCCTTGAGCGCCGTCGCGATGATGCCGCCGACGCCGTCGATGTTCGACAGCTCCTCCTCGCCGGCCTGCTCGATGCGCTCGATGGAGCGGAACTCGCGGGCCAGGGCCTGCGCGGCGACGGGTCCGACGTGCCGGATGGACAGGCCGTTGAGGAAGCGGGCGAGCGGGCGGGTCTTCGCCTCCTCGATGTTCTGGAGCAGGGCGAGGGTGTTCTTCTTGGGCTCGCCCTTCTGGTTGGCGAAGACCGTGACGACCTTCTCCTCGCCGGTCTTGGGGTCGCGCTTGGGCAGTCCGCTGTCCGGGTCCAGGACGTACGCCTTGATGGGCAGCAGCTTCTCGACGGTGAGGTCGAACAGGTCGCCCTCGTCCACCAGCGCCGGTTCGGCCGGCTCCAGCGGCCGGGTGAGCGCGGCCGCCGCCACCGCGCCGAAGTTCTCGATGTCCAGGCATTCCCGGCCGGCGAGATAGGAGACGCGCTCTCTCAACTGGGCCGGGCAGGTGCGGGCGTTGGGGCAGCGGAGGTCGATGTCACCCTCCTTCATGGCCCGCAGCGGTGTCCCGCACTCGGGGCACTCGGCCGGCATCACGAACTCGCGCTCGCTGCCGTCCCGCAGGTCGACGACCGGGCCGAGGATCTCCGGGATCACGTCACCGGCCTTGCGCAGCACCACCGTGTCGCCGATCAGCACGCCCTTGGCCTTGACGACCTCCTGGTTGTGCAGGGTCGCGAACTCCACCTCGCTGCCCGCCACCGTGACCGGCTCGACCTGCGCGTACGGCGTGACCCGGCCGGTGCGGCCGACCCCGACCTTGATGTCGACGAGCTTGGTGTTGACCTCTTCCGGCGCGTACTTGTAGGCGATCGCCCAGCGCGGCGCCCGCGCGGTGGAGCCGAGCCGGCCCTGGAGGCGGATCTCGTCGAGCTTGACGACGACCCCGTCGATCTCGTGCGCCACGGAGTGCCGGTTCTCGCCGTAGTAGGCGATGAACTCCCGTACGCCGTCGAGGTCGTCGACCACCCGGTTGTGCGGCGAGGTGGGCAGACCCCAGGTCTTGAGCAGGTCGTAGGCCTGGGAGAGCCGGGTCATGCCCTCGAAGCCCGCCAGGGCGCCGATGCCGTGGACGACCATGTGCAGCGGGCGGGAGGCGGTGACCCTCGGGTCCTTCTGGCGCAGCGAACCGGCCGCCGCGTTGCGCGGGTTGGCGAACGGCTTGTCGCCGGCCGCGACCAGCCGCTCGTTGAGCTCGGCGAACTTCTCCATCGGGAAGTAGACCTCGCCGCGGATCTCGACCAGGTCCGGCACCGTGTCGCCGTGCAGCCGGTCCGGGATCTCGGCGATCGTACGGACGTTGGGCGTGATGTCCTCGCCGGTGCGGCCGTCGCCGCGGGTCGCCGCGCGGGTGAGCCGGCCGTGCTCGTAGGTGAGGTTGACGGCGAGACCGTCGACCTTCAGCTCGCACAGGAAGTGGTACTCCTGGGCGCCCAGTTCCTTGTGGATCCGCTCGGCCCAGGCGGCGAGGTCCTCGTCGTTGAACGTGTTGTCCAGCGACAGCATCCGCTCGCGGTGCTCGACCGCCGTGAACTCCGTCTCGTACGCCCCCGCGACCTTCTGGGTCGGCGAGTCCGGGGTGCGCAGCTCGGGGTGCCGGTCCTCCAGCGCCTCCAGGGACTTCAGGAGCTTGTCGAACTCCGCGTCGCTGATGACCGGAGCGTCCTTCACGTAGTACCGGAAGCGGTGCTCCTCGATCTGCTCGGCGATCCGCGCGTGCTGTTCCCGTGCCTCCGCGGGCACCGCCGTCTCCGCCTGCTGCTTGTCGCCGGCCACCGTGTTCCTCCCGTTACTCTGGGTTGTCCGCGAGTGATCTCGCCGCCCGGACGCAGTGGGCGAGCGCCTGCCGGGCGTACGCGGGGGAAGAACCCGCGAGCCCGCACGACGGGGTGACCGTCACGGCCTCCGCGAGAAGCCCTGGTTGCAGCCCCAGCCTGCGCCACAGCGTCCTGACACCCATGACGCTACCGGCAGGGTCTGACAATGCCGTGTCCGTGCCCGGCACGACACCGACGAACAGCTGGGTACCGCCCTCCACGGCCTCGCCGATCGCGTCCTCGTCACGTTCGGTGAGAAGCGAGAAGTCGAAGGAGACGGCGGCGGCCCCGGCCCGGCGCAGCAGCGCGAAGGGCACGTCGGGGGCGCAGGAGTGGACGGCCACCGGGCCGCCGGCGTGGACGCCGATGACGTCCCGCAGCGTCGACTCGACGGCCTGGCGGTCCACGGCCCGGTGGGTGCGGTAGCCGCTGGCGGTCCGCACCTGACCGCGCAGTACGGCGGTGAGGGACGGCTCGTCGAGTTGCAGGACGAGCCGGGCGCCGGGGATCCGGCGCCCGACCTCGGCGAGGTGCAGGCGCAGGCCTTCGCCGAGGGAGGCGGCCAGGTCGCGGCAGGCGCCGTGGTCGGAGAGAACCGCCTCGCCGTTCCGCAGCTCGAGGGCGGCGGCGAGGGTCCAGGGGCCGACCGCCTGCACCTTGAGCGGACCCTCGTAGTCCTGGGTGAACTCCTCCAGCGCGTCCAGGTCCTCCCCCAGCCAGGAGACGGCGCGCCGGGTGTCCCGGCCCGGCCGGTCGCCGAGCCGCCAGCCACTGGGCTCCACGCGCGCGTAGAGCTCGACGAGCAGGCCGGCGGCACGGCCGATCATGTCGGCGCCGGGGCCGCGGGCGGGCAGCTCCGGGAGGAAGGGGAAGTCCTCGAAGCTGCCGGTCGCGGCCTTGGCTGCCTCGCGGGCGTCGGTGCCGGGGAGCGAGCCGATGCCGGTGGCGGGGCCGAAGGAGGGGGTTGCGTTCACGTGGGAAGCCTAGGTTCGGTTGGCCGACGGGGGGGTGCGACGGTGGTTCGTCACCGTGCGGGTTGTGGGGGCTGGTCGCGCCCCCGCGGCGGTGGCCGCATGTCGAACGCGGCCCCGCGCCCCTTACAGGCGCTCTGCCACAGGGTGTTGCATCAGGCGCCGGGGCGCACCGTCACGTCGTTGATCTCCGCGTCTCTCGGGAGGTCCAGAGCCGTCAGGATCGTGGTCGCCACCGATTCCGGGTCGATCCACTTCGCCGGGTCGTACTCCTTGCCCTCCTGCTGGTGGACCTTGGCCTGCATCGGGCTCGCCGTGCGGCCGGGGTAGACCGAGGTGACCCGGACGCCGTTGCCGTGTTCCTCGTGGCGGAGGGCGTCGGCGAGGGCCTTCAGGCCGTGCTTGGAGGCCGCGTACGCCGACCAGCCCGCGTTGGCGTTGAGGCCGGCGCCCGAGTTCACGAAGAGCACGTGGCCGCGGGCGGCGCGCAGTTGGGGCAGGAAGTGGCGGGTCAGCTCGGCCGGCGCGACCAGGTTGACGTTCAGCTGGTGGCGCCAGGACTTCGGGGTCAGCTCGCCGATCTCGCCGAGGTCGACCACGCCCGCGATGTGCAGCAGCGAGTCGATCCGGTCCGGCAGCGACTGGTGCGAGAAGGCCCAGGAGAGCTTGTCCGGGTCCGCCAGGTCGCCCACCAGGGTGCGGGCGCCGGGGAGCGAGGCGGCCAGTTCCTTCGCGCGGCCCGCGTCGCGCGCGTGCAGGACCAGGTCGTCCCCGCGCGCGTGCAGTCGGCGGGCCACGGCGGCGCCGATGCCGGATCCGGCACCGGTGATCACATGAGTTGCCATGGGGGCCATGCTCGCATCAGTCGACGGGCCGGTTCGCCTCCAGGTAGGTGAGCGCGTCGGCGGGTTCGGCGGTGAAGTGCATCAGCTCCGCCAGGGGGCGGGGCAGGAAGCCCTCCTCCTCCATGCGGTGGAACTGCTGCTCGAGACCGTCGTAGAAACCGGCGGTGTTCAGCAGGACGACCGGCTTGTCCGTGCGGCCGTGCTTCTTCAGCTCCAGGATCTCGGTGGCCTCGTCCAGGGTCCCGGTGCCGCCGACCATGATCACCACGGCGTCGGCCTTCTCCAGCAGAAGCCGCTTGCGCTCCGCGAGGTCGGACGCGATGACCATCTCGTCGGCGCCGGGGCGGACCTTGTTCGCGAGGAACTCGACCGAGACGCCCAGCAGCCTGCCGCCGGCGTCGTGGACGCCGTCCGCGACGACCTTCATGAGGCCGGTGTCGGAGCCGCCCCAGACGAGGGTGTGGCCGCCTTTGCCGATCAGTTCCCCGAAGTGCCGGGCCGGCCGGGTGTAGCGCTCGTCCAGGTCGGCGGCGGAGAGGAAGACACAGATTCGCATGAGGTCAGGGTAGGCGGGAACAACCCGGTCCCCGCCGCTGTCATCCCTGTATGGCTTCTGGACACACGATCACCATCGAGAAGAGCGACCAGCGCGTGCGCGTGGTGCACGGCGATCTGATTCTGGCCGAAAGCGATCGGCCCCTCGTCCTGCGTGAGACCGGCTCCCCGGTGCGGTATTACATCCCCGCCGAAGACGTCCGGCTCGATCTCCTGACGCCCTCCGAGTCGCACAGCGTGTGCCCCTTCAAGGGCACCGCCTCCTACTGGTCCCTGCCGGACGCGCCGGACCTGGTGTGGGCCTACCCCGACCCCAAGTCCGACGTCGCCGCGATCAAGGACCACCTCTGCTTCTACGAGGTCGAGGTCGTCGGCTGATCAGCGGGCCGTGACCGGTCAGGCGCGGGCCACGTCGGCCGCGCGGACCGTCGAGGCGATGGTCGCCGAGCCGACGACGCGGGTGCCGTCGTACAGGACGATCGCCTGGCCGGGGGCGACGCCCCGGACCGGATCGGTGAACGTGACGCGCAGCTCGCCGTCGACCGGTTCGGCGCCGACCTCGGTCTCGCCGCCGTGCGCGCGGAGCTGGGCGGTGTAGCGGGCCGGGCCGGTGGGGGCGGTGCCGCACCAGCGGGGCCTGATCGCCGTCAGTCCGGTGACGTCCAGGGCGGCGGCCGGGCCGACCGTGACCGTGTTGTCGACCGGCGAGATGTCGAGGACGTAGCGCGGCTTGCCGTCGGCCGCCGGGGTGCCGATCCGCAGCCCCTTGCGCTGGCCGATGGTGAAGCCGAACGCCCCCTCGTGGGTGCCGACCTTGGCGCCGGACTCGTCGACGATGTCGCCCTCGGCCCTGCCGAGCCGCTGGGCCAGGAAGCCCTGGGTGTCGCCGTCGGCGATGAAGCAGATGTCGTGCGAGTCGGGCTTCTTCGCGACCGCGAGGCCCCGGCGCTCGGCCTCGGCGCGGATCTCGTCCTTGGTCGTCAGTGTGTCGCCGAGCGGGAAGAGGGCGTGGGCGAGCTGCCGCTCGTCCAGGACACCGAGGACGTACGACTGGTCCTTCGCCATGTCGGAGGCGCGGTGCAGCTCGCGGGAGCCGTCGGGGAGCGTCACGATCTTCGCGTAGTGACCGGTGCAGACCGCGTCGAAGCCCAGCGCCAGCGCCTTGTCCAGCAGCGCCGCGAACTTGATCTTCTCGTTGCAGCGCAGGCACGGGTTGGGGGTGCGCCCCGCCTCGTACTCGGCGACGAAGTCCTCGACGACGTCCTCGCGGAAGCGGTCGGCGAGGTCCCAGACGTAGAACGGGATGCCGATGACGTCGGCGGCACGGCGGGCGTCGCGGGAGTCCTCGATGGTGCAACAGCCCCGCGCGCCGGTACGGAAGGATTGGGGGTTCGCGGAGAGCGCGAGATGGACGCCGGTGACGTCGTGGCCCGCCTCTGCCGCACGGGCGGCGGCGACGGCGGAGTCCACGCCGCCCGACATGGCGGCGAGGACGCGGAGGGGGCGGTTGCGCTGCGGGGTGTCAGTCATAGCCCCTCCAGGGTAAGGGGACGCGGGAACCGGGGCCCGCGAGTATCCGTTGGAGATCACATGGGGGCGACGAGTGGCGATCGGGACCGGCGGATCGGGCGGCGGGCACTGCTGGTCGGCGGGGCGGCGGCGGCCGCGGGCACGGTGGCGCTGACCAGGCACGAACTGACGCGGCTGTACTGGCGGCTGCCGGGGGTGCGCAAGGCGCGGGTGGCGGGCGCGGTGGACTTCAGGGGTGCGCGCTGGGTGGCCGCGTCGCCTGCGAACTACCGGACGGCGGACCGGCCGGACGACTATCCGATCGACCGGGTGGTCATCCATGTCACCCAGGGCGGCTACGCGAGCGCGGTGAAGGTGTTCCAGGACCCGGCGCACGAGGCGGCCGCGCACTACATCGTGCGCAAGGACGGGCGGATCACCCAGCTGGTCCGTGAGCTGGACGTGGCGTTCCACGCGGGCAACCGGTCGTACAACGAGCGCAGTGTCGGCATCGAGCACGAGGGTTTCGTGGACCGCCCGGAGGACTTCACCGACGCGATGTACGCGGCGTCGGCGCGGCTGACGGCCGCGATATGCCGGCGGTACGGCATGCCCGTGGACCGGGAGCATGTGATCGGTCATGTGGAGGTGCCGGGGACGGACCACACCGACCCGGGCAAGCACTGGGACTGGGATCGCTACATGGGTCTTGTACGACGGGTCGGACAGGCCTGACCCCAGGTTCCGCATGTGACTGAATCGTTATCCTGTGCTCGCTCTGCGTGCCGTCTGTGTCCGTTGCGTCCCCCACCCCTGGCACAAGCTGCGCCTGGTCAACTCCGTCTCCTTTCACGGGAGTTAAGCATCACCGGCACCCACGGCCGCCTCACAGTCCCCCCGCTCTCTTCCTAACTTCACCTCAGATTTCACACAGTCCTCAGGTCAAACATCCCCGCCATGACCCACACCTCAGAGCCCTCCTTCGAGACGGGCGGCAGCGAAGAGCAGGACACCCGCGGCAGGCGCCGGCGCGCCAAGGGCGCGGAGCACTCCAAGGACGAGCGCGTCACCGGGGCCGAGCACTCCAAGGACGCGACGGCCAAGCGCGGCAAGGGCGTTCACCGGCGGAAGTTCCTCGGCGGCATGGCCGGTGTCGGCCTGGGCGCCGTCGCCGCGGGCGGGGCGACCTTCGCCCTGCTGACCGACGCGAACGGCAACAAGGCGGGCGCCGCGACCAACACCGCCACCCTGTCCGTCCCGGACCTCCTGGAGGGCACCACCTCCGACAGCACCACCACCTACACGATCGAGGCGCAGACCGGCAGCGCCGAGGTGATCAGCGGTGTCACCAGCACCACCGCCGGCTACAACCAGTCCTTCCTCGGCCCGACCATGAAGTGGACCAAGGGCAACACGGTCCTCCTCAACATCACCAACAGCCTGGGCGAGGACACCACGGTCCACTTCCACGGGGCGCACGTCCCGGCCAAGATGGACGGCGGTCCCCAGGTCGCCTTCGCCGACGGGGAGACCTGGGCGCCGACCTTCGAGGTGCTCGACGAGCCCATGACGCTCTGGTACCACCCGCACGCCCTGGGCACCACGGCCAAGCAGGCCGTGCACGGCCTGGCCGGCATGATCATCGTCGAGGACGACGACAACACCACCAGCGCCGCGCTGCCCACCACCTACGGCACCGACGACATCCCGCTGATCTTCCAGTGCCTGGCCGTGGACGCCGACGGTGACATCAAGTACGACCTCACCGGCTACCTCAGCGGCGACCTGAACTACCCACTGCTGGTCAACGGCACCAACGTCGACGACACCACACTCACCTTCTCCGCGACCAAGACCCGGACCCGGTTCCGGCTGCTCAACGCCTCGCCGTCGGACATCATCACCATCCAGCGCAGCGACGGCGGCACGATGTCGCAGATCGCCACCGACCAGGGCTATCTGTCCGCGGCGACGGACGTGACCGAGATCCGGCTGGTGGCCGGCGCCCGAGCCGAGATGGTCATGGACCTGTCGGACGATGTCACCCTCCAGGCGGTCGTCACCACCGGCTGGGTGCGCGGCGGCAGCGGCACGTACGACTTCCTGACCGTCGCCGCCGGCGGCACCGACACCCCGGACGACCTGCCCACCTCGCTGCGGACCATCGACCGGTACGACACCAGCGACTTCACCGCGCGGACCATCACCCTCGGCCAGTCCGGCACGACCATGACCATCAACGGCTCGGCCGGCACGAGCATGAGCTCGATGGCCATGATCAGTACGACGCTGGGCTCCAAGGAGATCTGGACGATCAAGAACGGCACGCAGCTGGAGCACTCGTTCCATCTGCACGACGTGCCGTATCAGCTGATCTCCATCAACGGCGAGGATCCGACCGGCGTCCAGCTCGGCTGGTACGACACCTACGAGGTGGTCGGCGGCGGCTCCATCGAGATCGCCATGGAGTTCACCGACTTCACCGACGACACGTACATGTACATGCTCCACTGCCATCTCCTGCAGCACGAGGACGAGGGGATGATGGCGTCCCTCATGGTCACCGAGAGCTAGCCTGAACCTGGTCTCTCGGGAAGGCTGCCGCCGGCGGTGGAAGCGCCGGCGGCAGCCGCTCGACTCGCCCTCGTCGCCGGGCTCAGCTCAGTCCGGCGGCCCGGGCCCGCTCCACCGCCGGGCCGATCGCCTTCGCGACCGCCTCCACGTCGGCCTGGGTGGAGGTGTGGCCGAGCGAGAAACGGAGGGTGCCGCGGGCCAGGTCCGGGTCGGTCCCGGTGGCCAGCAGGACGTGGCTGGGCTGGGCCACCCCGGCCGTGCACGCGGAGCCCGTCGAGCACTCGATGCCCTGCGCGTCGAGCAGCAGGAGCAGCGAGTCGCCCTCGCAGCCGGGGAAGGTGAAGTGCGCGTTGGCCGGGAGGCGTTCCACCGGGTCGCCGCCGAGGATCGCGTCCGGTACGGCCGTCCGCACGGCCTCGATCAAGTGGTCGCGCAGGGCGCCGATCTCGCGGGCGAACCACTCGCGGCGCTCGACGGCGAGCTTCGTCGCGACCGCGAAGGAGGCGATCGCCGGGACGTCGAGGGTGCCGGAGCGGACGTGCCGCTCCTGGCCGCCACCGTGCAGCACCGGTACGGGGGTGTAGTCACGGCCGAGGAGCAGGGCTCCGATGCCGTAGGGGCCGCCGACCTTGTGGCCGGAGACGGTCATCGCGGCGAGGCCACAGGCGGCGAAGTCCACCGGGGTCTGGCCGACGGCCTGGACCGCGTCGGCGTGCAGGGGGATACCGAACTCGCTTGTCACGTCGGCGAGTTCACGGACCGGCAGGATCGTGCCGATCTCGTTGTTGGCCCACATGACGGTGGCGAGGGCCACGTCGTCGGGGTTGCGGGCGATCGCCTCGCGCAGCGCCTCGGGGTGGACCCGGCCGTAGCTGTCGACGGGGAGGTACTCCACCGTCGCGCCCTCGTGTTCGCCGAGCCAGTGGACCGCGTCGAGGACCGCGTGGTGTTCGACGGGGCTGCACAGTATGCGGGTACGGGTGGGGTCGGCGTCGCGGCGGGACCAGTAGAGGCCCTTGACCGCGAGGTTGTCGGCCTCGGTGCCGCCGGAGGTGAAGACGACCTCGCTGGGGCGGGCGCCCAGTGCTTCCGCGAGGGTTTCCCTGGATTCCTCGACCGTGCGGCGGGCCTTGCGGCCGGAGGCGTGCAGGGAGGACGCGTTGCCGGTGACGCCGAGGGTGGCGGTGAGGGTTTCTACCGCCTCCGGGAGCATCGGGGTCGTGGCGGCGTGGTCGAGGTAGGCCATGGTGGGGTCGATTCTACGGGGGGCGGGGCGAGGATCGCCCAGCGCCGTAGGAGTCGATCGCCGTGGGCGGGTGCGGGCCGCCGGTGGCCGGTCACGCCCACGCGGCGGAGCCGCACATGGACACAGCCCCGCGCCCCTTTGGGGCGCGCTGTCCTGAGCTCTGTTTACAGGCTCCAGGACACCGTGTTCGAGACCTCCATCGCGATCGCGAGGACGGCCAGGTCCGCGATGCCCAGGGCCAGGCCCAGGTAGGCGCGGCCCTTGCGGCTCGTGCCGCGCCACAGGGACACCAGGGCCAGGACGATGGCGATCGGGCCCAGGAACAGGTTCAGGACGAGGAGGCCGAGGAGGCCGAGGATGAAGGACGCCACGGCCATGCCGTCGGCGTCGCGGGTGCCGGCTTCGGGGTGGGTGGTGGCCGGGGCGGTGAGGTGCAGCATGGCTCAGCTCCTGGAAGTCGTGGTGGACGGTCAGTTGGCCGAGGTGCGGCGTCGGCGGGCGAGGCGCTCGCGGAGCGCGAAGACGGCCAGCCAGACGGCGATCACGGCGGCGAGTCCTACGGTGACGTCGAGCGGCGTGTGGGCCACGGTGCCCAGCACCACGCCGAGCAGCATGAGTGCGGCGACGAGGAACAGCATGGGATTCGATCCCCCCTCCGTTAAGTTTGGGTGAACGGTTGTAGTAACAGTTGTTCACTGACTTCGAGTCTAGCAACTCCCACGGCTTTCCAATTCCGGAGAACAGTTGTTAACTGGATGACATGAGTCACACCCTCGGCATCCGACAGGCCCAGAAACAGAAGACCCGCCAGGCCTTCCTGGACGCGGCGCTGGGGCTGTTGGAGGAGCAGAGCCTGAGCAGCCTGGGACTACGCGAGGTCACCCGGGCCGTCGGTGTCGCCCCGACCGCCTTCTACCGGCACTTCCGTTCCACCGACGACCTGGGCGTCGCCCTCGTCGACGAGGCGCTCGGCAGCCTGCACCCCATGGTCCGCACGACCGTCTCCACGCCCGGCCCGGAGCGCATCACCCGTGCCGTGCGGCTGATCGCCGACCATGTGGCCGCGCACCCGGCGCACGTGCGGTTCATCGCCCGGGAGCGGCACGGCGGAGTACAGCCGGTGCGCGAGGCCATCCGGGACCAACTGGCCCGGTTCGCCGAGGAGGTCAGGACCGAGCTGGCCAAGGACCCCGAGGCCGCCGGGTGGAACGACGACGACCTGCTGATGCTCGCCCACCTGTACGTGGACCAGATGCTCATCACCGCGTCCCTGTTCCTGGAGACCCTGGAGTCGCCGGAGCCCTCGGAGGCGGAGCGGCAGCGCGTCACCCAGGTCGCCGCCCGCCAGATGCGGCTGATCAGCCTCGGCCGGCAGCACTGGCTGGACTAGGACACACGAAGGGGCGGTGCGTCCGGTCGCCGGACGCACCGCCCCTGTCGTGCCACGCCTGGCGTCAGCTCTTCGTGGCCTGCTGGGTCGGTGCCCCGCTGGGCGCCGCACCGCCCGCGCCGGGACCGCCCTGACCGCCGCCGCAACCGCCGCCGCCCTGACCGCCGCCGGGGCCGCCCTGGCCGCCGGCGCCCGCACCGCCGCTCGGCATGCCGGTGGGGGTGCCGGTCGGCTTGACGGTGGAGTTGCCCGTGGGCGCACCGGAGGGAGCGCCGCTCGGCCTTCCGGAGGCGTTGCCGGTCGGCATGCCCGACGGCGCCTGACAGGACTGCGTTTGGCCGGAGTTGCCGCTGCCGGAGGACGACGACGAGTCGCCCGAGCCGCACGCGGTCAGCAGCAGCGGAGACACGGCGAGCAGGGCGACCGCGGGGACGAGACGTACACGCTTCATGAGAGCCAGCTCCATAAAGGATGAGGGAGTCCTGAGACGTGGCACTCAACCAACGGCGCTTAGGGCGTACTTGGGCCCGCGCTGTCCCCGGCCTGTGACTCGGGTAAAGGGCGGCTCGAATCACGGCGCTGACCTGCGTCTTTCCGGACGGCGCGGTTTACTCGCTGGTACACGTCCGTGACAGAACGGGGTCCCGGCGGAGACGTCAGCCGAGGCGGACCCGGGCCAACTGCCGCGACTGGGCGACGAGTCGGTCCGCACTGTCCCAGACCTCGGCGTCCTCCTCCAGGAAGCCGCCGGCCAGGTTGCGGGTGGTGATGGAGACGCGCAGCGGGCCCGGGGCGGGGCGGTGACGGACGTGGACGGTGAGTTCGACCGTGGGGACCCAGCCCTTGAGGCCGATCTCGAAGGCGGTCGGCGGCAGCGCGTCGACCGCCAGGAGCAGGGACAGGGGGTCGGCGTCACGGCCGTCCGCGAGGCCGAACCAGGAGCGCATCTCACCCCGGCCGGAGGGGGCGCCGAGGGCCCAGCCCAGGGTCGACGGGTCCAGCTTGAGCATCAGGCGTTCGGTGATGGCGGAGCTGCCGTCGACGGGCGCCGGACCACCCGACGGCAGTCGGATGTCTGATGCGGTCTCGGGCCCGAAGCACTGGTCCATGGACGGGATGGCGGGCGGGGCCGCCGTGGTGCGCACGTCGTCGGGGAGGGTGGCGAGGTCGCCGTAGGAGGCGAGGACGCGGATGCGTTCGACCTCCTTGCCGTCGCCGTCGTACTGGAAGAGCGAGGCCTGGCCGGTGGAGAGGGTGCGGCCGGTGCGGACGGTGTCCGTGCGGATCACGGCCGGGCCCGGCTGGGACGCGGTCAGGTAGTGCGCGGAGATGGTGAACGGGTCCGGATGCGGCAGCGTGTCCGCGAGGGCCCGGCCGAGGACGGCCAGCAGATAGCCGCCGTTGACGGCGCTGATGATGGTCCAGCCGGCCGAGAGGTCGATGTCGTAGACCCCGGGCGCACGCCGGGTGACCGCGGTGTCGCGGTCGAACTCGCTGTCGCCGATCACGGCTCGCGTGGAAGCTGCTTCTGGCATGGCTGAACAGTACAACAGGAAATTACTAAGCGGTAGCTTTTCCGAGATGGGGGCCGCTCATACGATGATCGACGGGTAAGGGGTCCCCCCGCCGGGTGAGGTTCCGGCAATTTCTAGGTAAGTGTCCGGACACGTCCGTAACCCGGAGCCGGGAATTCCCCTCTATGGGGACATGAGCCTCACCGGGACTCCGTTCCTCTACACGACCATCGTCCTGTCCGTGGTCGCCCTCATACTGCCGCTCGTCCTGTGGTCGAGGATGCGCGGACCCCAGGCCGTGCGCACCGTGGCCCGGGTCCTGATGCTGCTGTTCGCGCAGGCCACCGCGGTGACGCTGATCTTCGTAGTGGTCAACAACCAGAACGACCTGTACGACAACTGGGCCGACCTGCTCGGCACCGGCGACCATGTCCAGCAGGCCGCGAACCTCGGCCAGGACGGGACCGGCGGCATAGCGCTGAAGCGGTTGCCCAAGGTGAGGCAGACCTTCACGACGGCCGAGGGAGCGGCCATGCACGCGGCCGGCGGGGTACGGGTCACCCAGCTCAAGGGCCGGGTCTCGGGCGTGAACGCCGAGGTCTACGTCTGGCTGCCGCCCCAGTACGACGAACCGGCGTACCGCAACCACAGGTTCCCGGTGGTGGAGCTGCTGCCGGGCTACCCCGGCTCGGCCAAGGCCTGGTTCGGTTCACTGAAGGTGCACGAGCAACTGCTGCCGCTGATGAGGAGCGGCAGGGTCGCGCCCTTCATCCTGGTCGCCCCGCGCACCAACCTGCTGGCCGGTGTGGACACCGGCTGCGCCAACATCCCGGGCACGGTGAACGCCGACAGCTGGCTCAGCATCGACGTGCCGAGGATGGTGACCGACAACTTCCGCGCCGCCGCGGCTCCGGCGAACTGGGCGGTCGCCGGCTACTCCGCGGGCGCGCACTGCGCGGTCAAGCTGGCCGTGGCCCACCCGGACCGCTACCGGGCCGCGATCAGCCTCTCCGGCTACAACGACCCGATCGGCGAACGCAATTCGCTCGCCGCGCAGAGCGTGACCCTGCGCGAGCGGAACAACCCCTACCTGCTCCTCAGGAAGGCGGCCACGCCACCCCGGATCGCCCTCTACCTCTCCGGTGAGTCCGGCGACGGCTACCAGGCCGGAGTGGCGCTCGAACAGCTCGCCAAGGCCCCGACCACCGTGCACGTGGTGTTCCTGCCACGCAGCGCGGGCGGCCACAACATGGCGCTGTGGCGGCCCCAGGTGCCGACGGTCTTCGCATGGCTGACGGTCAACATGGGCCAGAGCCGTGCCCACTCCGGTCCTACTCCTCGCGAACCGTCGTCCGTCGATTCCACGCACGCGGCGCTCGCCAGTGGAACCGCATCGCGAGCAGGCGCAGCACGAAAGCGGTGACGACCGCCAGCCCGCTGGTGAACGGGGTCAGCGTGTCGTAGTGGATGCACAGCGCCACCATCGTCGCCCCGACGATCGCCGGGACCGCGTACAGGTCGCGGTCCCAGCGCAGCAGCGAGGGAACCTCGTTGGCGAGCACGTCCCTGAGCACACCGCCGCCGACCGCGGTGGCGAGCCCCAGGGCGACCGAGGCGGTCAGGTTGAGGCCGTAGGAGTACGCCTTCGTGGTGCCGGTCACGCAGAACAGGCCGAGGCCGGCCGCGTCGAAGACCAGGACCGACGACTGGATGCGCTCGACGTGCGGGTGCAGGAAGAACACCACGAGCGCCGTGAGCAGCGGGGTGATGAAGTACCCCAGGTCCGTGAAGGCGGCCGGGGGCACCGCCCCGATGATCACGTCCCGGAAGATCCCTCCGCCCAGCGCGGTGACCTCGGCGAGCACGGCGATGCCGAAGACGTCGAAGTTCTTGCGGACGGCCAGCAGCGCGCCGGAGATGGCGAACACGAAGATACCGATGACGTCGAGCGTGTGCTGGACGGAGGGAGAGAAGAGTTGCTGGAGCTGCACCCTGACATTGTGACCTGTCAGGGTGCATGAACCTTACAAAGCCAGGCTCACAGGGCGGGTTTCCCTGTGGTGAACAGCCAGGTCTGGAACAGGTCGTCGAGCTGCTGCCCGGAGACCTTCTCCGCGAGCCGGATGAAGTCGGCGGTGTCGGCGTTGCCGTAGCGGTGCAGCTTCGTCCAGGCGGGGAGGAGCTTGAAGAACGCGGTGTCCCCGATCCGTTCGCGCAGCATCTGGAGGGTCATCGCGCCGCGCTGGTAGACGGCGGAGGCGAACATGGTGTCGCGCTGCGGGTCGGCGACGACGGTCCCCCAGAAGGGGTTGTCGGCGGCGCGGGAGTTGTAGCCGGCCAGGAAGGAGTCGTGGGCCGAGCGGGTGCCCTGGTGCTCCGCCCACAGCCACTGGGCGTAGGTGGCGAAGCCCTCGTTGAGCCAGATGTCCTTCCACTGCGCCACGCTCACCGAGTCGCCGAACCACTGGTGGGCCAGCTCGTGCACGATCGTCGTCTCGTTGCGCACCGCCGAGTAGGCAGGCTTGCTCTGCACCTCCAGCGAGAACCCCGCCTCCGGCATGTCGTCGACGATCGCGCCGGTCTCCTCGAACGGGTACGGCCCGAAGACCTGCGACCAGTAGTCGGTGGCGGCGGCCGTCACGGCGTACACGTCGACGCTGTTGCTGTTCGCGAGGACCGGGTCGATGGCGACGTAGATCGGGATGCCGGAGGGCGTCTTCCCGGTCTGCACGTCGAACTTCCCGATGGTGGCGGTGGCGAGATAGGTCGCCATGGGCCTGCTCTCGCGCCAGTGGCTGTACGTCGAGGCGCCCTTGTCGTACGTCGAGACCAGCCGGCCGTTGGAGACGCCGGTCAGGCCCTTGGGCGCCTTGATCCGGATGTCGTAGGTGGCCTTGTCGGAGGGGTGGTCGCTGGACGGGAACCAGGTGGAGGCGGCGTTGGGCTCGCAGGCGACGAAGACGCCGTCCGCGGTCTTCATCCAGCCGTAGTCGGAGCCGAAGACGATGGGGCCGTTGAGGGCCTCGGGTATCCCGCCGTAGGTGACGGAGACGGTGAACTCGTGTCCCTTGGGCAGCGGGTTCCTCGGCGTGACGGTGATCTCGTCGCCGGTGCGCGTGAACTGGGCGCGTCTGCCGTTCACTTCGACGCGCGTGACCTCCAGCTTCTGGAGGTCGAGATCGAAGGTGGAGAGGTTCTGGGTGGCGCGGGCGGTGAGGGTGGTACGGCCGTCCAGGCGGCCGGTGTCCGGGGCGTAGGCGACGTCGAGGTCGTAGTGGCGGGCGTCGAAGCCGCCGTTGCCGAGCTGCGGGAAGTAGGGGTCGCCGATGCCGTCGGCGCCCGGGGTGGGGGCGGGCGCGGCCGCGATGACGAAGGAGGCGGCTGCCGCGGTCGCGACAGCCGCCAGACGTGCCGAACGGGAGAGGCGCATGAGTCGTCCCTTTCGAGCGTGCTGGTCAGCGAACAGACACGGTCGACTCTGCGCCCTCCCGTCAGGGCATGTACATGCCTTTACCCAGTTGTGTCATGGGCTACTTGCCCGTTGACTCCTGGGAGTTCTGTGACTCGGCTGTGGAGGCGTCAGAAGCCTCGGACTCCTCGGCCGTCTCCGGCGCCTCCGCCTCAGCGACCGCCTCCGTTGCCTCCGCCTCGGCGACCGGTTCCGGCGTCTCCGCCTCGGCGACCGGTTCCGGTGCCTCCGCCTCAGCGACCGCCTCCGGTGCCTCCGCCTCCGCGGCCGGCTGCTCCGCCGTCTTGGCCTCGGCGGCCGTCTCCGCCTCCAGTGCGGCCACCGCCGCCGACGTCTCCGCCGACTCCGCCAGCACCTCGTCGGCGACCAGTTCGGCCGCCTCCTTGGCCACGGTCAACAGCACGGTGTCCTGCGGGGCCTGGTCCTCGAAGTTCTCCGGGTGGTGGCAGGCGACCTGCTGACCGGGCTTCAGCTCGACGAGCGCCGGCTCGGTCGTCTTGCAGATCTCCGTCGCCTTCCAGCACCGGGTGTGGAAGCGGCAGCCGCTCGGCGGGGAGATCGGCGAGGGCACGTCGCCCTTGAGGAGGATGCGGTCGCTCTTGGCGTTCCTGCGCCGCGGGTCCGGGATCGGCACCGCCGACATGAGCGCCTTGGTGTACGGGTGCATCGGCGCCTTGTACAGCGACTCGCGGTCGGCCAGCTCCACGATCTTGCCGAGGTACATCACCGCGATCCGGTCCGAGACGTGCCGGACCACCGAGAGGTCGTGCGCGATGATCACGTACGTCAGGCCGAGCTCCTGCTGGAGGTCGTCCAGCAGGTTGACGACCTGGGCCTGGATCGACACGTCGAGCGCGGAGACCGGCTCGTCCGCCACGACCAGCTTCGGGTTCAGGGCGAGCGCGCGGGCGATGCCGATGCGCTGGCGCTGACCGCCGGAGAACTCGTGCGGATAGCGGTTGTAGTGCTCGGGGTTGAGGCCCACGACCGACAACAGCCGCTGGACCTCCGCCCGGACACCGCCCGGGGGCGTGACGCCCTGGAGCTTGAAGGGGGCGCTGATGATCGTGCCGATGGTGTGGCGCGGGTTCAGCGAGGAGTACGGGTCCTGGAAGATCATCTGCACGTCGCGGCGCAGCGGACGCATGGCGCCCACACCGAGGTGGGTGATGTCCCTGCCCTCGAACTCGACCTTGCCGCCGGTCGGCTCCAGCAGCCGGGTGATCAGCCGGCCCATCGTCGACTTGCCGCAGCCCGACTCGCCCACGACGCCCAGCGTCTCACCGGACTTGACCTCGAAGTCGAGGCCGTCGACCGCGTGCACGGCACCGACCTGCCGCTGGAGCAGGCCTTTTCTGATCGGGAAGTGTTTCTGGAGCCCGGTCACCTTCAGCAGGGTCTCGCCGGGGGCGGCGTCCTTGGTGAGGGTGGCGCCTTCGCTCTGCGCAGGGATGGTCACCGCTTTGTCCTCGCTCACAGCTTCGGCGCAATCTCTTCGGTCCAGATCCGCTCCCGCTGTTCATGCGTCATGTGGCAGGCGGCCCAGTGCTGGCTGCCGACCTCGGTCAGCTCGGGGCGGACCGTGCGGGTGACGTTGTCCTTCGGGACGTCGGCGTACGGGCAGCGCGGGTTGAAGGCGCAGCCGGACGGGACGTTGATCAGCGAGGGCGGGGATCCCTTGACCGGGATCAGGCGCTCCTGCTGCTCACGGTCGAGGCGGGGCATCGAGCCGAGCAGTCCCCAGGTGTAGGGGTGGCGGGGCTCGTAGAACACCTCCTCGGCCGGTCCGCGCTCGATGCAGCGGCCGCCGTACATCACCAGGATGTCGTCGGCGAGTTCGGCGACGACGCCCAGGTCGTGGGTGATGATGATGACCGCGGAGCCGAACTCCGTCTGCAGATCCCGGATCAGGTCGAGGATCTGCGCCTGGACGGTCACGTCCAGGGCGGTCGTCGGCTCGTCCGCGATGAGCAGCTCGGGGTTGTTGACCAGCGACATCGCGATCATCGCGCGCTGGCGCATACCGCCGGAGAACTCGTGCGGGTAGCTGTCGATGCGCTTGTCGGGCTGCGGGATGCCCACCCGGTCGAGCATCTCGACCGCGCGCTTCTTCGCGGTCTTCTTGTCGACGTCGTGGTGGATCCGGTACGCCTCCACGATCTGCTGGCCGATCGTGTAGTACGGGTGCAGCGCGGACAGCGGGTCCTGGAAGATCATCGCCATGTCCCGGCCGCGCAGCTTGCGCACGTGGTCGGGGTCGGCGGACAGCAGCTCGGTGCCGTCCAGCCAGATCTCGCCGGAGATCTGTGCCTTGCGCTTGCCGTACTGGCCGGCGGTGTGCAGGCCCATGATGCCGAGCGAGGTCACCGACTTGCCGGAGCCGGACTCGCCCACGATGCCGAGGGTCTTGCCCTTCTCCAACGTGAAGCTGAGCCCGTCGACGGACTTGACCAGGCCGTCGTCGGTCGGGAAGTGCACCTTCAGGTCGCGCACTTCCAGGAAGGACGTCGGGGCGGGCGAGGTGAGCGTGGGCTCGCCCACAGCCGCTCCGCTCTGGTGCAGTTCGGTCATCCCAGCCTCACTCGCGGGTCGATGGCAGCGTACAAGAGGTCCACGGCGAGGTTGGCGACGGCGATCGCGAGGGCCGCGAACAGGGTCACCCCGAGAATGACCGGCAGATCATGACTGCTGATCGCCTGGACCGCGGCGAGGCCGAGGCCAGGAAGGTTGAACGTGGACTCCGTCAGCACGGCACCGCCGAGCAGCGCACCGATGTCCAAGCCGAAGACGGTGAGGATCGGGGTCATCGCGGAGCGCAGGGCGTGTCTGGTGATGACCACCCGCTCCCCGAGTCCCTTGGCCCGGGCGGTGCGGATGTAGTCCTCTCCGAGCACCTCGAGCATGGTGGCCCGGGTCAGGCGTGCGTACATCGCGGCGTTGAGCAGGGCGAGCACGATCCATGGTAGAAGCAGCGTCTCGAACCACACCCCGATGGAGTCGCCCGTGTTCAGGTCGTCCTTGAGGTGGATCCAGCCAAGGCTGTGCACGAACAGGCCCATGGCCACCATGCCGGTGAAGAAGACCGGCAGGGAGACACCCGCGAGCGCGCCGACCATCGCGGCACGGTCCCAGAACGAGCCCCGCTTGAGCGCGGAGACGATACCGGCGGCGACACCTGCCACCAGCCACAGGACACACGCGCCGGCGGCGAGCGCGCCGGTGACGGGCATCGCCTCCTTCAAGGTGTCCCACACCGGCTTCTCGGTGACGAAGGAGTAGCCGAAGCAGGGCGCGGGGCAGTGCGTGACGTCGTTTCCGTTGGCGTAGTCACGTCCGAGCGGGATGCCCTTGATGAAGTCCCAGAACTGCACGAGCACCGGCTGGTCGAGACCGAGCTTGGTGCGAATGCCCTCGATCTGTTCGGCCCCGGTGGCCTTGCCCGCGAACAGGACGGCGACGTCCTGGCCCGCCCATTTCGGAAGGACGTAGAAGACGGTGAAGGTCGCGAGCAGAACGACCAGCACCATGACGATTATGGCGAACAGACGCCGGATGAGATAAGCAAGCACTGTGTGCGGCCCGGCGGTGGCCGGGCCTCCTCGTGGGAGGTCCCGGCCACCGCCAGGGCCATCACCTGCCCTTCGGACTGGCGGGTTTCGGCGGCAAGGGTGCGATCACTTCGGGTGTGCGTCGACTACTTGACGACGCCCAGCGAGACGTAGTCGTAGCGGCCGTTGTAGGCAGCGGACGAGTAGATGTTCGTCAGACGCGGACCGCGCCAGGAGATGTTCTTCTCGTAGATGAACGGCATCCAGTCGGCGTTGTCGAGGAGCTGCTTGTTCATCTGCTCGTAGTACGCCTTGGACTTGGCCGGGTCGGTCGACGCGATCGCCTCATCGAACAGCTTGTCGATCTGCGGGTCCTTGATCTGCGACTCGTTGTAGTTGCCGTTGTCGAAGATGAACCGGCTGTCGAACAGCGGCTGGCCGTAGCCCTGGCCGGTGGCGAAGTCGGGACCCCAACCGCTCATCGTCATGCCGTAGCCGCGCGACTTCACGACCTTCGGCGAGCCGGTGATGCTGGAGGACTGGGCACCGTCGATCGAGTCGACCTCGATCTTGATGCCGACCTTGGCGAGCTGCTCCTGCAGGGCCTCGGCCGTGTCCACCTCGGACGGGTTGTTGGTCCGCGCTGTGATCTTGGTGGAGAAGCCACTCGGCTTGCCACACTGCTTCAGCTCGTCCTTGGCCTTGGCGTCGTCCGGCTTGCCCTTGCGGGCCAGGATCCCGTAGGGGTCGTAGTCGGAGTAGCCCGGGATGGACGTCGGGAAGACCGAGTTGGCGATGGCACCGCCCGCCTGGGCGCCGCCACGGGTCTGCTGCAGGCCCGCGAAGTCGGTCGCGTAGAAGACGGCCTTGCGGCAGTGGACGTTGTCCAGGGGCTTCGCGCTGTGGACCAGGGCCACGTACCGGACGAAGGAGGTCTGGATGTTGTCGACGTCCGCCCGGTGGTCCTCGACCGCGGTGATACGGCCCGACTGGGTCATGCCGGTGCCGTTGACGTCGAGGTCGTAGTCACCTTCCATCAGCTTCTTGTCGTTCTCCTCCAGGTTGGCGGAGATCGTCACGGTGATCTTGTCCGGCAGCGCCGGACGGATCGGGTCCGAGGCCTTGTTCCAGGCGGTGTTGCGGACCAGCGTCAGGCTCTTGCCGGCGTCGTAGGACTGAACCTTGTACGGGCCCGAGGAGAACGGGTGCTGGGTGTACTTGGCACCCGTGTCCTTGCTCGCCTTGACCGGTGCGCCGGTGGGCATGGCGAGGAACTGCTCGAAGTCGGCGTTCGGCTTGGGCAGTTTGAAGACGATGGTCTGGTCGTCGGGGGTCGCGATGGCCTTCAGACCCAGCTTGTCCTTGGTCTTGTCCTTGTACGGACCCTTGTACTCGCCCTTGGGGTCGAGGGTCTGCTTGAGGTACGCCGGGCCTCCGGTGATCACGTCGGTGGCCCAGATACGCTCGATGCCGTACTTGACGTCCTCGGAGGTCAGCTTGGAGCCGTCCTCCCAGGTGAGTCCGGAGCGCAGCTTGTAGGTGTAGGTCTTGCCGTCGGTGGAGACCTGCGCGGGGCCGGTGGCCAGGTCGCCGACCAGCTTGTTGGAGGCGTCACCCGGCTTGGTGTCGTAGGTGACCAGGGTGCGGCTGAAGTACCGCATGAAGTCCCAGGTCATGCCGTAGTAGGTGCGCTGCGGGTCAAGGGAGTCGAAGTCCTGCTTGCCTATGAACTTCAGCGTCCCGCCCTTCTTGGTGGACGCGTTGACGACCTTGTTCAGGGCAGCGTTGAAGCCGGCGCCCTTGTCCTTGCTGTCGCTGTCGTCCCCGCCGCCGCCGCATGCGGTGGTACCCACCAGCGCTGCCACCACGAGAGACGCTCCGGCG
Organism: Streptomyces sp. NPDC048417; assembly: GCF_040651615.1. Classification (NCBI taxonomy): domain Bacteria; kingdom Bacillati; phylum Actinomycetota; class Actinomycetes; order Kitasatosporales; family Streptomycetaceae; genus Streptomyces; species Streptomyces sp. NPDC048417. The sequence continues at coordinate 101,150 of NZ_JBEZKI010000028.1, forward strand.
ACAAATCGCCGCCTCGGGAAACCTGTGGACATTTTCTCGTAACCTCCGAGATCCGCGTTCCCGGGCCTGTGCCGGAGAACCATGAAGAGAGCCACCTGACAGTAAGGCAGGGGCAAGAGGTGCGTCAGCGTGTTCCCTTGGGGTCCAGCGCATCACGCAAGCCGTCCCCGAAAAGGTTGAAAGCAAGGACGGTGACGAAGATCGTGACACCGGGGAAGACCATGAACATCGGGTCGTGCTCGTAGGTCTGCAGCGCGTCACGGAGCATGCCGCCCCATGACGCGGTCGGCGGCCGGACACCCGCCCCGAGGAAGCTGAGGGCCGCCTCGGTGAGGATATTGGTGGGAATCATGAGGGTCGCGTACACCAGGATCGGTGCGACGAGGTTGGGCAGCAGTTCCCTGAACAGAATGTGCCGACGTCCTCCGCCCAGGCTTCGCGCCGCTTCGATGTACTCGCGCTCCCTGAGGCTGAGCGTCTGACCGCGGACGATGCGGCCGACATAGGGCCACCCGAAGAAGCCGATGACCAGGACGAGGACAGCGATGCGCACTCCCGAGCCGGTCAGACCCAGCAGGTCGTCGGGCAGGACCGAGACCAGGGAGATGATGAACAGCAACTGCGGAAAGGAGAGCAGGGCGTCCATGACGCGGCTGATCAGCGAGTCGACCCAGCCTCCGAAGTAGCCCGCCACGACACCGAACAGCGTGCCGAGGACCACCGCGACCACCGCGGCGAGAAATGCCACGAGGAGCGAAATACGGGCACCGTAGATGATACGGCTGAAAACGTCCCGCCCCTTGTTGGGCTCGACTCCGAAGAGGTAGTCACCGCTCACACCGCCCCAAGCACCCTGGGGAAGGTTGGTGAAGGGGTCCAGCTTCTCCTGGTGGAATTCGTTCGGAGGGTGGCCGAGCAGCGAGACGATCAACGGAGCGAAGACCGCGACCAGTACCAGGAAGACCACGAAGACGCCCCCTGCGAGCGCCACCTTGTCCTGCTTCAGACGGCGCCAGGCGATCTGCTTGAGGGTCCGGCCCTCGATCTTCGTGCCGCCTCCCGTCTCCGGCGACACAGTGGGGGCCGCTTCCGCGGTCGTGTCGTGCAATGGCGCCGTCATCTGGCAGGGACCCCTCTCAACCGGCGGTAGCCGGCGCGCGTTTGCCGCTGGTAGCGGCCTCGAACGATCAGTCACACAGAGGGCGAACCCCTAGCGAAGGGAGTCTTAAACGCCCAAGCGATCAGTCGCCAGCCTTGACGGCGAATGGATGCGCAACCGTGATGCAAGCAGCGGTTTCCCGTTATGCGGACGCGGAATCGCGCGGGGCGAACACAAGGCCCGCCGACCCGGACCGGAGATGTGATTCACCTCACGCCGTGGAAACAACATGAAAGCATTCGCGGCCATTGCGCGGCAATTCACTGCCTGATCAATCGGGACAATCGACTCATCGGGCACAGGGCCCATCAGACGCAAAGGACGACATTTGAGGATTCCTTGAGCCTTCGTCAGCCGCGCCCGGCAACTCCGCTGGCGGATCCCGGACCCGGACGCCAGCGTCCCCACTGCCAACAGACAGAGCGCCCAACTCGCCCTCACCCATGGGCAGTTGGTCGTGTGCAGGGAGTCATGACGACAGGCGGGTAGCTCACCGCGCCGGCGCCGCCCTCGCGACGCCGGCGGGCTCACTGACCATCGTCGCGGTGTCGGCGGGTACGGCCTCGGCCGGCGCCGTTGTGGAGTTGCCCCGGCGAGGCCGAGGCGGAGATCGGCAAGTGGATCGCCGAGGCCGAGATCAAGGCCGGCGTGCAGCTCACGAAGAAGTGGTCCCACAAAGAGGAGTGGGAGTACGTGCTCTACATCGAGAAGGGCAGGACCCAGCGCATTCGGATGTGGCACCTGGCCAAGTCCCGGACCATCACGAAGTACATCTGGGACGTCGCCAAGTGCTCCAAGACCGAGGTGAAGTGGAAACACGCCATGGTCACCCCGATGAAGGGCGACTCCCACAACGAGTGGCTGCGCGAGAACGCGTGACACGCGACGCGTAGGAACGGGACCCCGCAGCGGTGCGGGGTCCCGTTTCGTCTGTGCGGACGGCAGGCGGCTCAGTAGCCCCTGCGGGCAGGCGGGTACCCGTATCCCGCCGCGTGCGCCGGTGGCGACGCCTCATGCGCCTCACGGTCGTAGAAGGGACGGGCACTCGCTCTCATCCACATCACGATCGGGTCGTACTCATCGGTTATGGCGACCGTGGATACCGGCAACCCGTCCGGCACCGCCCCGATCGACTGCTGCATCATCGCCCGCACCGAGTCCACCGCCGGCGGCGACGTGTCGTAGACGTCGAGGCCGATCGCAAGATACGGCGCCCCCAGCGCCGGCTGCACCCAGGCACGCCGCAGGGAGCGGACCGCGGCGGTACGGTGGGCGTTCTGCGACAGCAGCGCGTAGAACTGCGGGATCTCGATGGCCGGTTCCGACAGGCGCAGCGGCCCGGCGGGCTGCCGGTCCAGTCCCGTCGCGATGCGGCGCAGGTCCAGCCAGGGGATGCCGACACCGCCGCCCGGGGCGTGCGGGTTGAGCCACAGACCGTAGTGGTCGGGATAGAGCGTGCGGGCCACGTCGAGACCGTCGACCACCTCGTACGAACGGTTCCAGCCGCTCGCCGAGAGTTCCTGGGCCGAGGTCACGCAGGGGGCGTAGCCGTGGCCGTCGACCTCCATGTTCCCGTACTGGGCGTCGGGGGAGCCGGCCTGGCCGTGCCAGAGCAGCATCCAGATCTGGCCGGAGGAGGGCGTGGCGAGGGCGCGGAGGAGTGCCTCGTAGGCGTCGTAGCGCCCGGGGGTTACCTGGCGCAGCATGTGCTCGACCTGTCCGGTCGCCGCGGTGCCGCTGGCGCTCACGTGTTACCGCCCCTTCATGTGTTACCCCGCGTTTGGAGACAGCTTATGCGCCCAAGGGGTGGGAGCCGATTGTCCGGACGCGAGTGCGGGTTCGTCGTGGAACTTCCCGCCCACGCGGCGGAGCCGCAGATCGGCACGGTCCCGCCTCCCTCGGTCGGGTACCCCAACGGCGTTTCTAGTGACCGTACTGATAGAAGGGGCGGACGTTCTCCCGCATCCAGTGGCCCACCGGGTCGTCCGCCACATCGAGCAGGACCAGGTTCACCGGCCACTTCACCGGGACCCGGCCGAGGGCCTTGCCCAGCGCCTCCAGGGGCAGCGCCCTGATGTCCCCCTCCCAGTGGGAGAGTTCGACGCCCACGAACATCACGGGGTCCGCCGTCTCGACCGCGGCCAGGCAGCGGCGGGCCGTGGCGACCACGCCGGTCCCGGCGAACTCGGCGGAGGCGGCGGCCAGGAAGTCCATCGGGTCGTCCTGCCAGTCCGGTTCGAAGAGCCGGACCCGGCCGCCCGAGGCGGGGCCGTCCAGTTCGCTGCGGCCGGTCCGGCACAGCTCGGCGACCGCCTCCGGCGGCAGCGGGACGCCCACCACTCCCCCGGGGTTCACGGCGATGCCGACCTGCGGGGGCAGACCGCGGGCGAACTCGACGGCCGGGGCGATCGTGTACGACAGATGGGAGCCGACCACCTGGCGGAACTGCTCCTCGGAGCTGAAGACCGGGACGTACACCCGGCCCTCGATCTCCGTGGTGGGCAGGTCCAGCGGGCCGCTGTGCGGGCCGCCGCCCTCCGGTAGCGGGATCCACAGGAAACTGCGGGCCAGTACCTCGATGAGCCGGCCCGCCGCCGCGGGGACGCCGAGGGAGGCCGACAGCACCTCCTCCAGTTCGTTGCCGGGCCAACCGCCGTGCGGGTGGGGGTGCGCCTGTGCCGGGAAGTCCGCGGGAATGTCCGCCGGGAAGTCCATCTGCCTACCGCCTGCTGGAAACCACTGCTGCTGAGGCTGAAAAGGCTAGCGGGTGGCTGTGACAATGCCTCACCCCGTGAGCCGCCCCGCTTTCCGGAAAGCCTCACCCGGCGGGCTCCTCCGCCTCCTGGAAGGCGATCCGGCACAGCACGTCCGCCGCGTCCCGGTCAAGCAGCACCGCGGAGCCGACGCCCTGGGGCAGCCCGCCCTGCTCCACCGCGCGCACCAGGCGGCCGGCGGCGTGACGGTGCCGCAGGAACGCGTACCGGGAGACGCCCCGGCCGCGCTCACGCTGGCCGTCCCGTGCCGTGCCCGGCGTGACGTCCAGGAGCAGCAGGTGCAGGGTGCCGCCGCGGCGGCGGGCCTCGCGGGCCAGCCAGTCGCGCACCCAGGCCTGGGTACCGCAGTCGTGCACCACCACGCCCTCGCCGGTGCGCAGCGCGCGGCGCAGTCCGGCGTAGTGCGCGAGGCGCACCAGCGGGCGGTAGAGGGCGTACGGCAGGAAGCGGGCCAGACGGGCGTCCCAGCGGTCGCGGGTGTCCTGGGAGTCGATCCGTCTGCCCTGGACGGTGCGGTGCATCAGGGTGGACTTGCCGCTTCCGGGCAGCCCGGTGACCACGACCAGGTCACGGGGGCCGAAGAGCAGACCGTGCGGGCTGTGGCCGGCCCGGTCGCGCAGATCGCGGACGACCGGCGCCATGGGGGTCCCCCCGCGCGAGCGCAGCCGAGCGTGGGGGAGCCCCCCGCACCGCTCGCGGGCCGGGGCCGTCGGCTGCTCGGGCAGGGCGATGCCCGTCGTCGCCGCGTATGCCGTGGTCCTTGTCACCGTGATCGTCCTCCCTGGGGTTCAGGAAAGGTTCTCCCCACTTAACGTAAAGAGAAGGTAATGCACGGTGTCTCGCGGTTCCGTCCGGCTCCGGCCACAGGCCTGTTACAAAGCTCCGCCCGGCATGCAATGATGTGGCCGCCAACTGCATACCGGCCGTTTGAATCCGCGCGGGAGAGTCCCCAGCAGCCTTCGCTGGGGCGCCGAAGGAGCAAGTCCCTCCCTTGAATCTCTCAGGCCCCGTTACCGCGCGGGCGAGGCACATCTGAAAAGCGGGCCGCTGTGTCGGTGGCCCCACCCAAGGTGCAAGCCGTGACCACCGGTGTGGTCAGGGCGAACCTCTCAGGTTCCGATGACAGATGGGGAGGACAGACCTCGCCTGTCATGCCCTGGGATCTTTGGGAGACGACCGACCGATGAGCAGTTCCGATTCCGCTGGACTCCGCCGTACCGCGCTCGATGCCCTGCATCGCTCGCTCGGCGCCACCATGACCGACTTCGCCGGCTGGGACATGCCCCTGCGCTACGGCTCCGAGCGCGACGAGCACGTCGCCGTGCGGACCAGGGCCGGGCTCTTCGACCTCTCTCACATGGGCGAGATCGCCGTGACCGGCCCCCAGGCCGCCGCCCTGCTGAACCACGCCCTGGTCGGCAACATCGCCTCCGTCGGCGTCGGGCGCGCCCGCTACACCATGATCTGCCGGGCCGACGGCGGCATCCTCGACGACCTGATCGTCTACCGGCTGGCCGAGACCGAGTACCTGGTGGTGGCCAACGCCTCCAACGCCCAGGTGGTCCTCGACGCGCTGACGGAGCGCGCCGCCGGGTTCGACGCCGAGGTGCGGGACGACCGGGACGCGTACGCGCTGATCGCCGTCCAGGGACCGGAGTCGCCCGGGATCCTGAAGTCGCTGACCGGCGCCGACCTGGACGGCCTGAAGTACTACGCCGGGCTGCCCGGCACCGTCGCCGGGGTCCCGGCGCTGATCGCGCGCACCGGCTACACCGGCGAGGACGGCTTCGAGCTGTTCGTGAAGCCCGAGCACGCGGTGGAGCTGTGGCAGGCGCTGACCGAGGCGGGTTCCCCGGTGGGCCTGGTGCCCTGCGGGCTGTCCTGCCGGGACACCCTGCGCCTGGAGGCGGGCATGCCGCTGTACGGGCACGAGCTGACCACCTCGCTGACCCCCTTCGACGCCGGGCTCGGCCGGGTGGTGAAGTTCGAGAAGGACGGCGACTTCGTAGGGCGCGAGGCGCTTCGGGAGGCCGCCGACCGAGCCGCCGCCGAGCCGCCGCGGGTGCTCGTCGGCCTGGTCGCCGAGGGCCGCCGGGTGCCGCGCGCCGGGTACCCGGTGGTCGCCGGCGGCGAGGTGATCGGCGAGGTCACCTCCGGTGCCCCCTCCCCCACACTGGGCAGGCCGATCGCGATGGCTTACGTCGACGCGGCGCACTCGGCGCCGGGCACGGCGGGCGTGGGCGTGGACATCCGGGGCAGCCACGAACCGTACGAGGTCGTGGCACTGCCGTTCTACAAGCGGCAGAAGTAGACCCACAGCGCCAGAAGCAGATCCACAGGGAGACACTGAGCGCGGCAGCGCGTGACCCTGCGCACATTTCCGCTGCTCACGCACGTTTCCAGCAGTCCTCTTTCACCAGCACTCCCCCGCGTACAGGAGAATTCAGGCCATGAGCAACCCCCAGCAGCTGCGTTACAGCAAGGAGCACGAGTGGCTGTCGGCCGCCGCGGACGGCGTGGCGACGGTCGGCATCACGGAGCACGCGGCCAACGCGCTCGGTGACGTCGTCTTCGTCCAGCTCCCGGCCGTCGGCGACACCGTGACCGCGGGCGAGTCCTGCGGCGAGCTGGAGTCGACCAAGTCGGTCTCCGACCTGTACTCGCCGGTCACCGGTGAGATCACCGAGATCAACGAGGACGTCGTGGACGACCCGTCCCTGGTGAACTCGGCCCCCTTCGAGGGCGGCTGGCTGTTCAAGGTGCGTTTCGCGGACGAGCCGGCCGACCTGCTCTCCGCCGACGAGTACACCGCCTTCACCGCCGGCTGAGGGCCGCACAGACACCGGTTGAGGAGTCGTAGAAACAGATGTCCGTTCTGAACACGCCCCTGCACGAGCTCGACCCGGAGGTCGCGGCCGCGGTCGACGCCGAGCTGGAGCGCCAGCAGTCCACCCTGGAGATGATCGCCTCGGAGAACTTCGCTCCGGTCGCGGTCATGGAGGCGCAGGGCTCGGTACTCACCAACAAGTACGCCGAGGGCTACCCGGGCCGCCGCTACTACGGCGGCTGCGAGCACGTCGACGTCACCGAGCAGATCGCCATCGACCGGGTGAAGGAGCTGTTCGGCGCCGAGTACGCCAACGTGCAGCCGCACTCCGGTGCCTCCGCCAACCAGGCGGCCCTGTTCGCGCTGGCCCAGCCCGGCGACACCATCCTGGGCCTCGACCTCGCCCACGGCGGCCACCTGACCCACGGCATGCGGCTGAACTTCTCCGGCAAGCAGTTCGACGTGGTGGCCTACCACGTGGACGACTCCGGTCTCGTCGACATGGCCGAGGTGGAGCGGCTCGCCAAGGAGCACCGGCCGAAGGTGATCATCGCCGGCTGGTCGGCGTACCCGCGTGAGCTGGACTTCGCCGAGTTCCGGCGGATCGCCGACGAGGTCGAGGCGTACCTGTGGGTCGACATGGCCCACTTCGCCGGCCTGGTGGCCGCCGGTCTGCACGCGAACCCGGTGCCGTACGCCGACGTGGTCACCTCCACCACCCACAAGACGCTGGGCGGTCCCCGCGGCGGCATCATCCTGGCCCGCCAGGCCTTCGCGAAGAAGCTGAACTCCTCCGTCTTCCCGGGCTTCCAGGGCGGTCCCCTGGAGCACGTGATCGCGGCGAAGGCGGTCTCCTTCAAGGTCGCCGCCTCGGAGGACTTCAAGGAGCGCCAGCGTCGTACGGTGGAGGGTGCGCGCATCCTCGCCGAGCGGCTCACCGCGCCCGACGCCCGCGAGGCCGGTGTGAACGTCCTGTCCGGAGGTACGGACGTCCACCTGATCCTCGTCGACCTGCGCGAGTCCGAGCTGGACGGGCAGCAGGCCGAGGACCGTCTCCACGAGGTCGGTATCACGGTCAACCGCAACGCCGTCCCGAACGACCCGCGGCCGCCGATGGTCACCTCGGGTCTGCGGATCGGCACCCCGGCGCTGGCCACGCGCGGCTTCACGGCCGAGGACTTCACCGAGGTCGCGGACGTGATCGCCGAGACGCTGAAGCCGTCCTACGACGCGGCGGCGCTGAAGGCCCGGGTCCAGGCCCTGACCGGCAAGCACCCGCTGTACCCCGGTCTGAACAAGTAGTTCCCCGGCGGGGGCACCCGATGGCGTGTGCCCCCGCCCTTTTCGGAGGAGTTCCCGTGGCCATCTCGGTCTTCGACCTGTTCTCGATCGGCATCGGCCCGTCGAGCTCCCACACCGTCGGCCCGATGCGCGCGGCCCGCATGTTCGCACGCCGTCTGCGCAACGAAGGGCTGCTGGACTCCGTCGCGTCGATACGCACCGAGCTGTACGGGTCGCTCGGTGCGACCGGCCACGGCCACGGCACCCCGAAGGCCGTGCTGCTCGGTCTGGAGGGCGCCTCGCCGCGCACGGTCGACGTGGAGGGCGCGGACGCCCGGGTCGAGACGATCAAGGCCACGGGACGCCTTTCGCTGCTCGGCGAGCACGAGATCGCGTTCACCTACGACGCGGACCTGAAACTGCACCGCCGCAAGACGCTCCCGTACCACGCGAACGGCATGACCCTCTGGGCGTACGACGCGTCCGGGGCGGAGCTGCTGGCCAAGACGTACTACTCGGTCGGCGGCGGGTTCGTCGTCGACGAGGAGGCGGTCGGCGCGGACCGCATCAAGCTCGACGACACGGTCCTGAAGTACCCCTTCCGCACGGGCGACGAGCTGCTGCGCCTGACGAAGGAGACGGGTCTGTCGATCTCCGCGCTGATGCTGGAGAACGAGCGGGCCTGGCGCACCGAGGACGAGATCCGCGAGGGCCTGCTGGACATCTGGCGGGTGATGCAGGCGTGCGTCGCGCGCGGGATGTCGCGCGAGGGCATCCTGCCGGGCGGCCTGCGGGTCCGCCGCCGTGCCGCCATCACCGCACGCCAGCTGCGCGCCGAGGGCGACCCGTTGGCGCACGCGATGGAGTGGATCACGCTCTACGCGATGGCCGTGAACGAGGAGAACGCGGCGGGCGGCCGGGTCGTGACCGCGCCCACGAACGGCGCGGCGGGCATCATCCCCGCCGTCCTGCACTACTACATCAACTTCGTCCCGGGCGCCGACGAGGACGGAGTCGTCCGCTTCCTGCTCGCCGCCGGTGCGATCGGCATGCTCTTCAAGGAGAACGCGTCCATCTCCGGCGCCGAGGTCGGCTGCCAGGGCGAGGTCGGCTCCGCCTGCTCGATGGCGGCGGGCGCGCTGGCCGAGGTGCTGGGCGGATCCCCCGAGCAGGTCGAGAACGCGGCCGAGATCGGCATGGAGCACAACCTCGGCCTCACCTGCGACCCGGTCGGCGGCCTGGTCCAGATCCCCTGCATCGAGCGCAACGGCATGGCCGCGGTCAAGGCGGTCACCGCGGCCCGCATGGCCATGCGCGGCGACGGCTCCCACAAGGTGTCCCTGGACAAGGTCATCAAGACCATGAAGGACACGGGCGCCGACATGAGCGTCAAGTACAAGGAGACGGCCCGGGGCGGGCTGGCGGTGAACATCATCGAGTGCTAGGGAAAGAGGCCCTGACCAGCGCGTTCGTTTCTTTCTGCGCTGTCAGGGCTTCCCTGCTTACGCGGCGGAAAGTCCCTGAAAATACCCTGAGACAGACGTGAAAGTCCCTGGGAAATCTCACGGGATGGGCGTCTGGCCTGCGGGTTCGCGGCACATAGGCAACGGCGGGAACTCCGCCCCCGCCATCTGGTTGTATCGAATCGACCCCCTAAACCCACCGGAGGGGTACCATTCGATACATGAGTGCTGCGGAAATCTCGCGCCTGGAGCAGCGGCTGGCCGGCCTCTCCCCTACGTTCACGACAGCGCAGGCACGTCAGACCCTGCTCTCCGCTCGCGATCTGGCGTACCTGGTCGCCGAAGGGGAGATAGACGAACTGTCCCGTGGCGTGTACCGGCGGGCAGACGCGCCGGAGACCGCATACGCAGACCTACTGGCCGTGTGTACGCGGGCGCCTCACGCTGTCCTGTGCGGGGAGTCCGCCCTGGCTCTGCACGAGCTGATCGACGACATCCCTAGCGCCGTACACATTGCCGTACCACGCGGATCACGCCGTCCCACGATCTCTTATCCCCCGACCGTGGTGGCGCAGTACGCGGCGAAGACCTTCAACCTCGGCGTCGAACGGTTCGAGGCCGCACCAGGAGAGACCATTCCCGCGTACAACGCCGCCCGCAGCGTCGTCGACGCGATGCGCCACCGTGGCAGAATCGGCGAGACCATGGCCCTGTCCGCACTCGGCCGCTACCTGCGTCGCAGCGGACGGAGCGGGATCGGCGAACTCCAGCTCATCGCCCGCGAGCTGGGTGCGCTCTCCGTCATCCGCCCCGCCGTAGAGGCGGTGCTCGCCTGATGGTCAACCCAACTCGCGATACCACCGCAGGCCGCGTCTACAACGACCTGCGCAATCTGGCTCGTCGCAATGGCCGTTCAACGGACGAGGTCATGGTCGAGTACGTACTCGAACGCTTCCTCTACCGCCTGGCAGCATCCCCCCTCGGCCGCGAGCACTTCATCCTCAAGGGCGGCTTGCTGCTCGCCCAGTTCGGCGCCCGCCGGATGACCCGTGACATCGACATCCTCGGCCGCGCGTTCTCCGGCGAGGAAGCCGAGATCTTTCGCAGAATCGCCGCGATCGCCACCACTGAGGTCGACGACGGCGTGGCATACGACTCCGCCACGCTCAGAACCGTACCCATCCGAGAGGAGGACGAGTATCACGGCCTACGGCTGTCCATGGCCGCATCGATCGCCCGGGCGCGTCTCAAGCTCCAACTGGACATCAGCTTCGGTGACCCCATCACTCCCGGACCTCAGACCATCAACTACCCGCAGCAGCTCACCACGGAAAGCTTCCAACTCTTCGGCTACCCGCTCGCCACCGTCATCGCCGAGAAGCTCTCCACCGCCGTCTCACTCGGCGATCTCAACACCCGCGACCGGGATTACGCGGACCTCTACCGCCTGCTGACGCTCAACAATCTCAACGGCGGAGAACTGGCCGCAGCACTGACCGCCACCGCCACACACCGCGGCATCAAGCTGAAGCCCCTCAGCGCCGCGATCACCGACCTCGCCGAGCGCCGCCAATCCTCCTACGCCGCTTGGCGCCGCCGACAGGGGCCTTCCTCGACCGGCTATCCGAATCTCTTCACTGACGTGGTCGGCCTGGTCATCGCATTCGCAGACCCACTGCTCGCAGGCACTGCCGCCACACGTAGTTGGAACAGCTCAGCCAGTACGTGGACGTGATCCAACTCCCTCACAAACCGCAGGAGATGTCCCACGCCCCGAAGCGTCAATGGCGTCCTGTCACTGACTGTCGGAGGCGCCCGACATACGGAGTGGTGGATGCCCACTCGTTCGTGATGCCGAGGAAATGCGGGAACTTCCCATCCGTAGAACAACGTTGCGAACCGGGGCTACATGGGTCCGGAACAGTGGCCTGGAGCCCGGCGGCCACGGCAACGAGGCCGCGGGCGCAAGCAGGAAGCAAGGTGGACCCGTTCGGCCCCGGCGGTCACACTGGTCCGGACCCTACCCACAACTTGTCAATCAGACGCATCAGGACATCGTATGTCTCTCCACGGCGGTATTTGATCACGGGGGACTCCCTGCCATGCCGGTCCGCCGAGTACGGAGTCAGATAGACGACCCGTTCGGTTGCGATAATCCGGCCGATGTGTGGAACGCCATAACCACGTGCTTCGAGGTGTCCCGCGACCGTGAGCGGAGCAAGGTAGTCGTAGGTCGCCGCGATCTGGCGGCGCAGCAGACCGGTACCGAAAGCGGAGTCGAAGACTTGGATCTCCTCTTCCCGGTCGGTGATCCAATCCGGCTCGCCTGCGGGAACATCAAGTTTCGGCAGCAGTATGCGGCAACGGCAGCGGCGAGCCCGACAGCGAAGGAGCAGTTCCTCGAACATGTCGCGCTGTAGTTCAGCACCACGGCCGGTCAGAATGGACACCTCCCTCGCCCGACCGAGTTCCCGCTTGATGTCGTGCGCCGCATCTCGACTGTTGGCGAAGACCTCTTCCACATCCAGGTGTAGTAGATGGGCAGCAAGGCCACGCAGAAAGCGACGGGCAGTCTTCGAAAATGCCCATACCAATGCCAAGAAAAGAGCGCTGGCAAGCAACGATGTGCCAATATCGCGTAGAAAAGCCATTCCTCACCCCCGCTGCACCACTCGCTCCGCCCGGTCAGCGTCTCATGCCGACCGGCTCTTGCGCACCGCAAGCAGAGCCCTGAGCGGCTCCAGAGCTTTCTCGTCGGGACGGGCTTGTTCCAGTGCCGTGAGCAGGGCAAGCCGGGCCTCCGGGCCGCCCTCGCCGTAGGCGTACCCGGCGATCGCCCGCAAATGGTCGTGCGCCATGTTGTGGTCCGCGATGGGCAGGAGTCGGTCAGAATTCATGAGCCGCCGCACATCCCGCACGATCCCCTCGCGGAATTCGTGGCTTCCCATGTCCTGGAAGGCTTCCAGCACCTCAGCGAGTTCGGCTTCGACGAGCGTGAACTCGGAAGCGACGGCTACCCCGGCCAGGATGGCGACGACCTCGTCGAGGTCCGCTGGAGTCCACGTCGCCGCAAGGCAGTTGGACCGTGCCGACACCAGCGCGGCTCGCAGGTTCAGGCGAGCGGGAAACTCGGCTGCCAGCGCCTTCAGCTGGTCGACCGCCTCCGGAGTGCCGCGGCGGCTCAGCGTCCCGGGCAACGCCTCGCGCCAGTCCAGCGCCTCCATCTCGGGAGTCATGCTGTATACCCCGAGCGGTCGGCTGTTCCGGTCCTGAGGGAAGAGTGCGTCGAGCCACCGATAGAGCGCGCTCAGCCCCTCTTCATCGGCGTGTACCTCGACATGCCCACGCTCGGAGCGCCCGGCGCATTTCAGAGCGAGATCCCGGCTGAAGCGGTCCGATGCGTCGATCAGTTCCCTGAGACTGGTCCAGGCCTCGAAGCCGTCGACCCCAAACAGAACGCAGGCGACGAGCACCGGCAACTCGAGATCCACGGCTTCGCCGTCCCGCTCCACAGCCATGAGGGCGAACTCGGCCACAGACCGTGCAAGAGGGTTCTCAACAGTGAGAAGACCGGCGAGGAGACCGGACCACGTACGAACCAGCCCTGCCCGACCCTCGTCTCCCTTCTCGAATGCCTCTGCGGACACCGACCACACACCCGCCGGGCGCGTCGCGCGGAAGTCGGGCAGTAGGGCAGCGGACAGCGCCGCCAGGAAGTCTTCCCACATCTCGGTGACGACCGAGGACCAGGTCGCCTCGACTCGTTCCAGAACTAACGGTTATACGCCGCTGGCCAGTTGCACCCTGGCAGCCGTCCCGATCGCACGAGCAAGACCCTGGGGGTCATTGACGACCGCCCTCCGGAGCAGTAGCGCCCACGTCGTGGACGAGAGGACGTACCACGGGTCGGCGATCGCGCCCACCCAGGCACTCCACCGGTCTGGTTCGAGGTCGTCCAGCCGACCCGCGTCGTCGAGCAGCGACAGCGACAGGACGCCGGCCCAGGCGCGCTTGTCCTGCTTCTCCAGTCCCAGCCATTCATCGGCGTGGTCGTTCTCACGGCGCAGGAATTCCAGGGCGCAGCCGGGCAAGTCGGCGAGTTCCTCTGCGTTGAACATGGAGCATCCCGGCCAGTCGCTGATCTTGTCGTCGAAGCGGAGCTGTCCCTCTCCGGTGTTCGGATCGCACTGCAGGTTCCAGAGCAGAGTCCAGAAACTGTCGGTGTCATGCTGACGCGCCCTCTGGAGGCGCTCCCGCTGTTGTGCGATGAACTTCGCGCTCTCGGGCCAGGTTGCCGGGGAGGTGGCACGGTGGTTCCTGCGCCAGTTGTCAGCGAGATCACCACGGATCTCGATCGGCTCGTAGAGCCATCGCAGATACGGCCAGGCAGGATTGTCCTGGCTCTGGTAAGCGAGTTCGAAGTGTTCTTGGCTCCGCTGATCGAAGAGGATCTCCGCGAGCCGCGCATACGCGTCTGCCTGCTCGGTCTTCTCGGCGCAGTCAGCGGCGGTTTGCAGCGCCCAGGCGAAGTCACCTGAGTCGAGCAGGGTGTGCCGGTCGCCGTGCGATCCTTCGGGCTCCCCGAACAACGTGCGGTGGGACTGCCATTCGCGCACGATGAGCCACGCGAAATACCTCATGGCCTGTCCCGCCACAATTCCCCGGGCGAGCAGGGCGTCGGCGAGCTTGCGTCGCAGATCACGTACCTGGGCCGGCTCCAGCCCATCGGGCGTGACCGGGTTCAGCGCGTGGGGGAACTCCGCCTTCTCATGGCCCAGCATGCGAGCCGTCAGGATCCGGGCGATGTCGGGCAACAGCGACTCTGCACCCGGAATGCTCAACGCCCTGTCGACTGTGCCGGAAACAAGCCTGTCTTCCGCGAACCGCTTCCTATGACCGTCGGGTACCGCTGTCTGGTCCTCCACGTCCTGCGCCAGCCATGACACGATGCGGTGCACATCCTCCGCGGGGCACTTGGCGGGCATATCGGCGAGAAAGTACTCGTACGTCCCGTAGCGGTTGTCGCTCGGTGCCTCGCTCAGCGCGTCGAGCATCATCTTCGTGTCGAGGAAGCGAGGCCAGAGCAGGGACAGCAGAGCACCCCGGAGACTCAGGCCCGGATCTGTCTCCCTCCCCGGTCCGAGCGTGGCCAACACTTCCTTGAGGGCAGGTACGGCTACTGCCTCGTCGCCCGCGAAGGCGGCCCTGGCGGCGTCCGCACGGTTGTCGGCCGGCCACCGAGGATCTGCCGCCACCTTCAGAAGCAGCGGTGCAAGACCTGGCGACGGGCACTGCTTCGCCAATTGAATGGCCACTTGGGCCCGAGCCCGAATCTCCCAGACGCCGAAGTCCGCGGGGTCGAGGGCGAGAGCCGGAGCGAGTTGGCCGGCCAGACCGGAATGTCCGAGCGCCCAACGGGTCTGATGCCATCTGGCTTCGCCGAGTTCCACATCACCGGTCGGGCGTTGAAGCCTTCGGGTGTCTCTTTGCCCGGATGCAGATAGTGAACCTTCGTCGACACCACAACGTCACCGAGTCGGGCCTCTGGCTTCAGCCCACCCGCAACGCCGACGAACAGCAAAGCCTGCGGGCGCAGCCACTGGCGGACACGCTCAGCCATGACGGCCGACGTCAGATTGCCGGCTCCGATTCTTGAGATGGCTACGGTCCCCGCAACTCCAGGCAGCGCCCCGTGCACGAAGCGCGTGCCTTCCGGATGAACGAGGTCGACTGGTCGCGCAACAGCAGCAACACGGCCTGGAACTCAACTGGTAGTGCGGTGAGAACTACTACGTCTGCACTCGGCTCCACGTACCCTGCCCTTGGCCTCCGCCGACAATCTCACGCAACATTAGCGCGGACGGGTCATGCGCCGTAGGCCGAAAACCCGGCCTTCCAGTGCACCACCCCGTTCGCATTGGTCCTCGGATCCCGGAAGTACTCAGTACGTACTCCCACCACCGGTTCGTACCAGTAGTGGGAAACGCACCGGTACCCCACCAACCCGCTCACCGCTCACCGCTCACCGCTCACCGCTCACCGCTCACCGCTCACCGCTCACCGCTCACCGCTCACCGCTCACCGCTCACCGGCATGTCAGGTACTCCGGATATCTTTGTAGGTAACTGTCGGCACGAAGTCCCTGAAAAGTCCCTGACGTGACGCCAGTCGGACCTGCCCGAGCCAAATCCGCAGGTCACACTCGTGATCAAAAGCGGCCGACATGAGCGTCAAGTACAAGGAGACGGCCCGGGGCGGGCTCGCGGTGAACATCATCGAGTGCTGAGGGGGGCGAGCCCTGACCCAGGTGGGCGGGCGGCGTGCACAGTGTTGACCATGTGCCGCGAAGCCGCAGGTCAGGAGCCCCTTCCATGGGGACTTCCCGGGGTCCCGCGGAACAGGCTGCGGGACACAGGTCTCCTCGGGGGCAGGGTGCCTCAGGAGTGGAGGCGCCTCGCGGGTCGTGCCGCGTCAGTAGTAGTGGCGCATGATCTCGGTGGCCCAGTCGGGCTGGGTGGCGGTGCCGCCCTGGGGGCCGAACTCGCTCATGTAGGGCTTGATGTCGAGGACGGGGGTGCCGTCGACGGCGTCCAGGCCCTGGACGTACAGGTCGAGTCCGTCGGTGCGCAGCAGACGGCAGCGGGAGACCCCGATGCGGTTGGGGCGGTTCTTGCCGCGCTGGGCGAAGATGCCGATCAGGGGCCAGTCGCTGTTGCCGCGCGGGTGGCGGGCACCGGTCTCGATCTTCGCGACGGGGACGCGGTCGAAGTGGTAGACGATCTCCAGGTGGGAGAAGGCGTCCAGCCCGGCCAGCGCGTCCGCGCCGAACTGCTCGGCGTCCAGGCGGATGACGGCCTCGACCGTGCCCCAGTCGTCGTCCTTGACCTCCTGCCGACCGCCGACCACTCGGCCCACCGGAATCGAGACCACTTCGGCCAAGGCGCTCTTCTCGGACATCTGCCGTGCCTTTCATCGGAGTTCTTGTGTCACTCGGCGCCCGAGCGTACTTCAGGGGCGGTCGCGGAACCGGGCCGGAAGATCTCCCCGCGTCCACAACTCCCTTAGGCATGCGGCCAGTTGGTGGCGGTCACCGGCGGTTCCGTAGATCACGCCGAGCCGGCACCACTGACCACGGGACAGCGGGACGGCGGTGGTGCCGGCCGGGCCGACACCAGTCGCGGTCACCTCATCAGCCCACCGCTCGCTCCCGGGCTGTCGGATCCAGGACCGGCCTTCGGAGACGGGTCGTGGTCTCGGACATAGACGGTGACGCGCGCCCCGTTGACGGGGGTTGTTCCGTACTCGCGGAAGTGGCGCCGCAGGGTGCTTGTTTTCGCTTCCTCCTGCGGGCTGGTCGGCGAGTGCGCACCCGCCGGGTCGCGGACCGCGATGATCCGGTCGAATTCCAGCATGCGTGCCGCTATTTCCCGGGCGGGAAGCTCGACACCTGCAAGTGTGTTCGACGAAACGGGGTCCTGTGCCAGGGCGAGATCCGTCAGGAAACGGGTGTCCTCGGGGTAGGCCGCAGTCAAGATCCGGTGCCGGCCGGAGAGATAGAGCAGCCCGTCGCCGGGACGGCCTTCCCTGCGTACGGTGGCGCCGATGGCGGTGACGTCGTTGCTTCGGCTCTGGGGCGTCCTCAGCGAAAGGCTTGGCGGGACGAGCGCGGCCAGTACGGCAACCGCCGCGATCCACGCGTTGCCAGAAGACTGCTGCCGCCGGTGGAAGTAATCCATCCAGGCGCCCAGCAGCAAGGCGATTCCGATATTGCTGTAGAGCACATACCGGTCGACGAAAAGGGGCTTGACCAGCGAGGCGATCAGCAGCAGCAGACCCGGAAGCACAAGAATCGGCACAGCCAGCGCGGCAAGCGGCACGGGCCCCCTCACCCCCAGAGGCGCTCGGGCACACGCCACGCCCACCACCGCCACGACCAGGAGATAACGAAGCCGCACCGGCCCGCCGATCCAGGACACCTGTCCCGACTGCCCCGCACTGCGGATCGCCAGCGGCAACAGCCCGGCCACAACGCCCGCGGCGGCCACACTCCACGCCCTCAGCACCGCTCGTGGAGCACGGGAGACGATCAGTGTGACGCCGTGTGCAACCAGGGCGAGGACCGCGAACTCATGGAACAGACAGGCCAGCAGCATGGTGGAGCCATAGACCGCCCACCGCCACCGGACGCGATGCGGGACGCTGGCCACGAGCGCATAGGTGCCCCAGGTGACCAGGGCACAGACCATGGCATACGAGCGGCCTTCCTGCGCGTACTTCTGTACCTGGGGAAGGAGCGGAAACACCAGCCCGGCCAGCAGCCCGGCACGGGGTCCCGCCAGGCGTAGCGCCAGAAGCCCGACGCCGCTCGCCGCCACGGACATTGCCAGCACAGACGGCAGCCGCAACGTCAGCAGCCCTCCGCCGAAGAGGCCGAAGATCTCATGCATCACGGCGTAGTAGAGGGCGTGGACCAGATCAACATGCTGGGCGGTGAGCCATATCTGCGAAAGGTCGCGGTGCGCGAGCTGATAGGTGACGGACTCGTCCCCCCACATGGTGTTCTTCCTGCGGATACCCCAGAGCCCCAGAGCGATGGTCAGCGACAAGGGCGCGATCACGACAACGGCTTCGGCCGGGCTCGGTGATGGTCGACGGGCGGGTACGGGAGGGGAAACCGTCCTGGTCACGGCGGGGGCACGTTCATCAACGGACATCGGCGACAGGGCCTTTCAGCAGCGGCGAAGACACTCCGCCACGGTGCCCGGACCTCGTTGACCGGCTGCTGACCCAACCTGACCGGCCGATCAGGAAGGCGGGCCGGCGCTGTGCGAGGCTGCACCCCATGCGCATCCTGGTGGTCGAAGACGAGGTGGACCTTGCCCACACCCTGCACACCGGTCTGACCGCCGAGGGCTACAGCGTCGACCTCGCCCATGACGGCCGGCAGGGACTGTGGATGGCCCGGACCGGCGAATACGCCCTTGTCGTGCTGGACTTGATGCTGCCCGGACTCAACGGCTACAAGGTCTGCGCCCAACTGCGTCGGGAGGGCAACGCGACACCCATCCTGGTACTCACCGCCAAGGACGGGGACTGGGATCAGGCAGAGGCCCTGGACACGGGGGCCGATGACTACCTGGCCAAACCCTTCTCCTACATGGTGCTGGTCGCACGGCTGCGGGCCCTGGTCAGACGAGCCGCCACGGTCGCCCCGCCCGTCCTTGCCGTGGGCGACCTCTCGTTGGATGTCGCCGGCCGGGTCTGCCGCCGGGCCGGGGCCCGGGTGGAACTCACCCCCCGGGAGTTCGCCGTGCTGGAGCTGCTGGCCCGCCGGGCGGGCCAGGCGGTCTCCAAATCGGATCTGCTCTATCACGCGTGGCCCGACGATGCCCGGGATCCCAACCTGGTGGAGGCGCGCGTCAGCGCACTGCGCAAGAAGGTGGACTCCGCGTTCGGCCGACGGTCCCTGCAGACCGTACGAGGTACCGGCTACCGGCTGGTGGACGACCGTGAACGCGACTGAGCCGCGACGCCGCTGGTGGCCGCGTTCCGTACGAGCCCGCACGGCCCTGGCCGCCGCCTCGACCGCCGCCGTCATCCTGGTCGGCGTCGGCTGGTGGGTACACCGCGACGTCTACGGCCAGAGCACGCAGATCGCCGAGGAACAAGCCCAGGAACAGCTCTGGGCTCTCGTCGACCAGCTGAACGAGGGTGTGGTTCCCGTTCGCAGAAGCACCGTGCCGTACGAGGTCGTCGCGACCGGCCGGCGCTCCGCTGTCGCCTACGGCGGAGGCATGGGCGACTTCGCTCCCGGCACCCGCCATGTGCTGCCCGCCCCGTCGGACGCCAAGGAGTCCGGGGTCCTGACGATCCGTCCCATCCGCATACCGATGAGCCGCGACCACAACCCCACGGACAGATACCACATGGTCGGCGGGACCTACCTGGTCATGTCCGCCGATATCGGCGCCGATGAACTGAGCAGCGACAAAGTCGCCGCTCTGGGCGTCGCCGCCGACGCCAAGCTGCGGGCCTATGTGGTGGTGCTCCCGCACACGGCCGAGTCAATCACCAGGACCACCGACCTCCTGCTGCTGCGGGCCGGGCTCGTCAGCCTCGTACTGATCGCCGCGGTCGCCTACTTCGCCGTCCGAATCGCGCTGCGGCCGGTCGAAGCCATCCGCGTCCTCACCGCCTCGGTCACCGCGAGCGACCCCCGCGAACGCGTCACCGTCCCCGCCACGGGACACGAGATCACCGCCCTGGCCACCACCATCAACACCACCCTCCAACGCCTCGACAACGCCGCCGCCCAGCAACGCCGCTTCGTCGCGGACGCCGCCCACGAACTGCGCAGCCCCCTCACCACGCTGCTGGCCAGCCTGGAAGTCGCGCTCGCCTACCCGGAACGCACCGACTGGCCCGCCGCGGCGACTACCGCCGCACGACAGACCCGCCGCCTCCAGGCCCTCGCCGAAGACCTGCTGCTCCTCGCCCGTCTCGACACCCACACCCCCATGACCGGCCTCGACACCGTCGACCTGACAGCCCTCGCCTCCCGGCTGACCGAGCAATACCCCCTCACCGAACGACCGTTGACCCTGACCTGCGACAGCACCGCCCCCGCACACGCACGCGGAAACCCGGACGAGTACGAACGGCTGCTGCGCAACCTCATCGACAACGCCGCCCGCCACGCCGCACACCGCATCCAGATCACCGTCCGGAACCAGGACGCCTGGGTCGTCCTCTCGGTGCACGACGACGGACCGGGCGTGCCCACGGAGGACGCCGAGCGCGTCTTCGAACGCTTCGTCCGGCTCGACGACGCCCGCTCCCGCGACCACGGCGGCACCGGCCTGGGCCTCGCCATCGCCCGCGACCTGGCCCACCGCTACCGAGGCACCCTCACTCTCACCCCCCGGACCCTCGGAGCGTGCTTCCAGCTACGCCTTCCCCGAGCCCCCGCCCCGGCCGAGGAATGACGCGCCTCACCGCGGCAGCCCTTCGGAACCGGAGGACCACCAGACGTCCGCTGGCCCGAGGGCCGTCTGCACGGACACGGCAGAGTGGACGCGTGGGGCAACCGCCACCACGATGAGCGGTCCTGAACCGTACGGCGTCCAGGCTCCGGCAGTCGGGGGCTCGCCAGGTCGTTGCGGCGGAGTCCGGAACACCGGAGTCTGGGTGAAGGTGTCGTGTGGGAAGGGCGGGCGATGGCGGAGAACGAGGGCGGGGCGGACGCCGAACGGCTGCGGCTGGCGGAGGCCGACGCGGGTCGGGCCGCGTGGCGGCGCTGGGGGCCGTATCTCAGTGAACGGCAGTGGGGGACCGTCCGGGAGGACTACAGCCCCGGCGGTGACGCCTGGTCGTACTTCACCCATGACCAGGCCCGCTCCCGTGCGTACCGCTGGGGCGAGGACGGCATCGCGGGCGTCAGCGACGACAAGCAGCGGCTGTGCTTCGCGCTCGCCCTGTGGAACGGCCGCGACCCGATCCTCAAGGAGCGGATGTTCGGCCTGACCAACGCCGAGGGCAACCACGGCGAGGACGTCAAGGAGTACTACTTCCACCTCGACTCGACGCCCACCCACTCGTACATGAAGTACCTCTACAAGTACCCGCAGGGCGCGTATCCGTACGAGGACCTGGTGGCCGTCAACCAGGCCCGTGGGCGCCACGATCCCGAGTACGAACTCCTCGACACCGGCGTCTTCGACGAGAACCGCTACTTCGACGTGGTCGTCGAGTACGCCAAGGCCGGACCCGAGGACCTGCTCGTCGAGATCACCGCGCACAACCGCGGCCCCGACGAGGCGGTGCTGCACCTGCTGCCCACGCTGTGGTTCCGGCACACCTGGTCGTGGGCCGGCGGCACGGCCGTGCCGAGCCTGCGGCGGGTCCCGGGCGCGATCCGCGCCGACCACGAGGAACTCGGCACCCGGTGGCTGTGCTTCACCGGTGACGCGCAGACCCTGTTCACCGAGAACGACACCGACAACGAGCGGATCTTCGGCAGCCCGAACGCCGGCCCGTACGTCAAGGACGGCATCGGCCGGTACGTCGTCCAGGGCGAGACCGGTGCCGTCAACCCGGCGCAGACGGGGACGAAGGCCTCCGTACTCCAAGTCCTCACCGTGCCGGGCGGCGACAGCGCGACCGTCCGGCTGCGGCTGAGCGACACCCGGCCGGACGACCCGTGGGCGGAGTTCGAGCCGGTCCTGGAGGCACGACGGGCGGAGGCGGACGTCTTCTTCGAGGGCGTCGTCCCGGACGGTCTCGGCGAGGACGAACGCCGGGTGGTGCGGCAGGCGCTCGCGGGGATGCTGTGGAGCAAGCAGTACTACCACCTCGACGTCGAGCGCTGGCTCGCCGAACACGGCGTCGATCCGCTGGCCGCCGACCCGCGCGTGCGCAACAGCGGCTGGTTCCACATGGTCAACGACGAGATCATGTCGATGCCGGACACCTGGGAGTACCCGTGGTTCGCGGCCTGGGACCTCGCCTTCCACACCATCGCCCTGTCCATGGTCGACATCGGCTTCGCCAAGTCACAGCTGGAGCTGCTGCTGCGTCGTCTGTATCTGCATCCCAACGGCCAGATCCCGGCCTACGAATGGAATTTCGGCGACGTCAATCCCCCGGTGCACGCATGGGCCGTTCTCTTCGTCTACGAGCTGGAGAAGCACCGCACGGGCCGCGGGGACCGGGCCTTCCTGGAGAGCGCCTTCCAGAAGCTGACGAAGAACTTCACCTGGTGGCTGAACCGTAAGGACGTCGACGGCAACAACGTCTTCCAGGGCGGGTTCCTCGGCCTGGACAACATCGGGGTCTTCGACCGCAGTGCCCCGCTGCCCACCGGCGGCCACCTCGACCAGGCCGACGGCACCGCGTGGATGGCCCTGTACTGCCAGAACCTCCTGGAGATCGCCATCGAACTCGCCGAGGGCAACACCGTCTACGTGGAGCAGGCGCAGACCCTGTTCGAGCACTTCGCGTGGATCACGGTCGCCATGAACCGCATCGGCGACGACAACCAGAGTCTGTGGGACGAGGAGGACGGCTTCTTCTACGACGTCCTGCGGCTGCCCGACGGCACCGCGACCCGGCTGAAGGTGCGCTCCCTGGTAGGGCTGATCCCGCTCGCCGCGACCAGCGTGATCGGCGGATGGGCGGACCGGCGGTTCCCCGAACTCGCCGAGGAGGCGGCGGAGTTCGTACGCCGGCATCCGGCGGTCGAGGCGCTCGTGTCGTCCCGTCCTGTGCCCGGGGCCGACGCGGCCGGGCGTCATCTGTTCGCCCTGTTCGACGAGGACCGGCTGCGCCGCGTCCTGGCCCGGATGCTCGACGAGGAGGAGTTCCTGAGTCCGCACGGCATCCGCTCGCTGTCCCGCCACCACGCCGCGCATCCGTACACCTTCGAGGTGCACGGGGAGACCTACGGCGTCGGCTATCTGCCCGCCGAGTCCGACTCGGGCATGTTCGGAGGCAACTCCAACTGGCGCGGTCCCGTGTGGTTCCCGATCAACATCCTGCTCGTCCGCGCCCTGCTGAACCTGCACGCCTACCACGGTGCCGACTTCACCGTGGAGTGCCCCACCGGCTCCGGCCGGAGGATGAACCTCTACGAGGTGGCACAGGAGATCTCCGGCCGGCTCACCGGCGCCTTCCTGCGCGATGCCGAAGGCCGTCGCCCGGTGCACGGCGACCGTAAGGAATTCGCCACCGACCCCCACTGGCGCGACCTGATCCTGTTCTATGAGTACCTCCACGGGGACACCGGCGCGGGTCTCGGCGCCTCCCACCAGACCGGCTGGACCGGCCTGGTCGCCGTCACCGCCACCCTCTTCCGTCTCGTCGGCGCCGACGACTGGGGCGCGCTGCGTGAGGAGCCGCTGTCATGACCGTCGTCCACGAGATCAACACCCTGGTCTGGCTGGGTGAGCTGAGCGTGCGTCACGGGCGCCGGGTCACGCTCGGCGACGTTCCCGGATCGGCGTGGGACGAGGCCGTGCGACCGGGTGTCGACACCGTCTGGCTGATGGGCGTGTGGGAGCGCAGCCCGGCGGGACTGGGCATCGCCCTGCGCGACGAGAGGCTGCTCGCCTCGTTCCGCGAGGCGCTGCCCGACCTCGCCCGGGCGGACATCGCCGGATCCCCGTACTGCGTGCGGAACTACGTCGTCGACGCAGGTCTCGGCGGCCCCGAAGGGTTGGCCGCGGCACGGGCCGAACTCGCCGCGCGGGGAGTACGCCTGATCCTGGACTACGTCCCCAACCACGTGGCTCCCGATCACCCCTGGCTCGGCGAGCGCCCCGGCTGCCTGGTCCGGGGCACACCGGACGACCTGGCCCGCGCGCCCGAGGCCTATCTGGAGGCCGGCGGGCAGGTGTACGCCCGAGGCCGGGACCCGTACTTCGCGCCGTGGCCGGACGTGGTGCAGCTGAACGCGTTCAGCGAGGAACTGCGGGCGGCGGCGGTGGACACGCTGGTGGCCATCGGCGACCAGGCGGACGGGGTGCGCTGCGACATGGCGATGCTCCTCATGAACGACGTGTTCGCCAAGACCTGGGGGGACCGGCCGGGCCCGGTGCCGGCGGAGGACTTCTGGCCGTACGTGATCCCCCGGGTGCGGGCATGCCACCCCGGTCTCCTGTTCGTCGCGGAGGCGTACTGGGACCTCGAATGGCCCCTCCAGCAGCAGGGGTTCGACCACTGTTACGACAAACGGCTCTACGACCGACTGGTCCACGAGGACGCCGGATCCGTGCGCGCCCACCTCGGTGCCGACATCGCCTACCAGCGCAAGCTCGTCCGCTTCCTCGAGAACCACGACGAGCCCCGGGCCGCCGCCGTCCTGCCCGTCGAGCGGGAACGCGCGGCGGCCGTGGCCGTCGCCACGCTGCCGGGCGCGACGCTGTGGCACGAGGGCCAGTTCGAGGGACGGCGGGTACGGCTGCCCGTGTTCCTCTCACGCCGCCCGCGGGAACCGGCCGACGAGTCCCTGCGCGACTTCCACGACCGCCTGCTCGCCGCCGTGGCCCCCGTCCGCGAGGGTGACTGGCAGCTGCTGACCTGCACGGGCTGGCCGGACAACGACACCCATCGCGATCTGCTCGCCTGGTCCTGGACCAGGGGCCAGGAGCGGTACCTCGTCGTGATCAACTACTCCGACCGGCCCGCCCAGGGACGGATTCCACTGCCCTGGCCCGGTCTTCGCGGACGGTCGTGCGAACTGACCGGGCTGCTCGACGAGAGCACCTACGAACGGGACGGCGACGAACTGGCCGACCCGGGTCTGTTCGTCGCGCTCGACGCCTGGCACTGGCACCTGGTCTCACTGAGCCGGTAGCCGCCTGACCGCTCTGCCGGTCCGCCCTACTGCTCGGCCGTGCCGGGTTTCCCGCTGATGGACTCCTGATAGATGTCCGCGTAGGTGCGCGAATCCTTGACCAGGTCGTCGCAGAAGGCGGCGACGTCGTCGCCGATGAGTTCCAGGACTCCCTGGCCGGACGCGACGCCCTCTTCGAAGAAATCGACGATCCCTGGGAGCAGGGTCCCGTCGGACAGGCCGATCGGTCCGATCTTGAAGAAGTACTTCTGCATCTCCTTGTAGACGATCTGATAGTCCGCCGGGAGCGCCTTGACCCGCGCCAGGTGCGCCCGCCACTGCTTCTTGCCCTCGATGATGTCCTGGATGCTCACGTCAGCCTCCCAGCCGGCCCAGTTTCCTTGCGACGTTCCGGTTCAACTGCTCGCGCCAGCGGTCGCGATAGCCGCGAGCCCCCTCTCCGCCGGCCAGCGCCGCGCAGAAGCCCGCGACGTCGTCGCCCAGCACCTCGTGAGCGCTCTGCCCGTCCGCCGCCGTTTCCTCGAGCAGCCCCAGGGCGCCGTCGAGGATCGGCATCAGGTTGCGACCGGTGAAGTCCCCGTAGGGGAAGAGGTGGGCCTTGATCTGCTCCCACGCCGCCCGGTGGTCGGCCGGCAATGCCGCGGCCCGGACTTCGAACGCCTTCCATTCCCTGGTGAGGTCGCTGCCGGTAACGGTCTCCCAGAAGTTCATCGCCCGCCCTCCTTGAGCTTGTCGATCCGTGACGAGAGGTACTCCCATTTCGCCCAGAACTTCCCGAGCTCTTCGCGCCCCGCGTCGTTGAGTGCGTAGAACTTGCGCGGCGGCCCCATCCCGGACGGCCGTTTCGTCACCTGGACGAGCCCGTTCTTCTCCAGCCGCAGCAAGATGGTGTAGACCGTGCCCTCGATGACGTCGGCGAAGCCGAGTTCATTCAGCCGACGCGTGATGGCGTACCCGTAGGTCTCCTCCCTGCCGACGATCTCGAGCACGCAGCCCTCGAGGGTGCCCTTCAGCATCTCCGTCAGGTCGTCCACCACAGACCCTCCGTTCGATTCTGTCGGTACTACGTAGTACCGAGTACCACTATACGGTATCACCGAGTAGCCGGCGGGGGGGCGGCGCGCGAGGGGACCGACCCGTCCGCCGCCGCCGAACTGCGGTGCCCGGAGTTCCCCCTGGGGCTACCGCGCAGTAACCCCCTGCTTCTACGCTGCCGCCAACTCACCATCGAAACTAGGGAGTTGGGTCATGCGGATTCTCAGACGGCTGGCGGCGGTCGTCGCGGCCGGGGCGCTGTTCCTGGTGGTGCCCGGCACCGCGCACGCGGACACGGGTGCGACGAAGTTCTCCGGAACCACCGCCATCGGTACGCACAACGCGTACGAGAAGGACAAGTACACCTACTGGGCGCAGGCCTTGGACTCCGGGGCCTCCCTGCTGGAGCTGGACGTGTACGCGGACAGCCTCAGCAAGCGGTGGCGGGTCAGCCACAGCAACCCGCTCGGGAACGACAACAACTGCGAATACGCCGACACGCCCAGCGAGTTGTACAGCCAGAACCGGAACCAGGATCTGGGCAGCTGCCTCGACAACATGGCCGCCTGGGAGCAACTGCACCCGGACCACGCGCCCGTCGTCGTCAAGGTCGAGCTGAAGGTCGGGTTCAACAACAACGTGGGCCTCGGCCCCGACGAATTCGACACGCTCGTCTCGCAGAAGCTCGGCAGCAGCGTGTACAAGCCCGCCGACCTGCTCGGCTCCTCCTACTCCACGCTCGACGCGGCCGCCAGGGCCGACGCCTGGCCCACCCGGGACGCGCTCAAGGGCAAGTTCATCTTCGAGCTGATCCCGGGCACGGTGGAGCAGGCCAACCCGTTCGACCACTACTGGACGGACGAGGAGTACGGCGACCATCTGCGGGACCTGTACGCCGCCGGGCAGATCTCCGCGGCCCAGGCCTTCCCGGCCGTCCTGGGCGCCGAGAACGGTGACCCGCGCACCAGCCGGTACGACGCCGGTATCCGGCCCTGGTTCGTGTTCTTCGACGGCGACGCCGCGACCTACGTCAACAACGGCTACGACACGTCGTTCTACTCCACGAACCACTACATCCTGATCATGACGGACGCCTACAACGTCTCACCGGCGATCTCCTCGACCAGCCCGACGGACGCCGAGGTCGCGGCACGGCTCGCGCTGCTCGCGGCCGATCACGCCAGCATCATCACCTCGGACTGGTCGACCAAGTCGGCGGCCGTGCTCGGCGAGGTGGCCGCCCGGAGCTGACAAATCACGCTCCCACGTGGATCGCCGGTGTCGATCCGGGGAATACGGAATACGGAATACGCAGTTGCAATTCCCGGCCCCCACTCCTGTCCCTCTTCCCCACCACCGGTACCCAGGGAGTCCCCCCGCATGCTGCACGGAATCGACGTGAGCGCGTACCAGTCCTCCGCCTACGACACGGACGGCCTCTCCTTCGTCTTCATCAAGGCGACGGAGGGGCGTTCGTACGTCAATCCCAAGCTCGCCGCCCAGACCAAGACCGGCCGCGACGCCGGACTGGTCGTCGGCTACTACCACTTCCTCTGGCCCGGCAACCTCACCGCCCAGGCCGAGTACTTCGTCAAGCACGCCCCCGAGAAGGCGGGCGAGATCCTCGCCGTCGACTGGGAGACCACCGGCGAGGGCACCCATGCGAGCAACGCCGAGAAAGACAGTTTCATCCGCAAGGTGAAGGGGCTCCGGCCGAACAACCGAGTGATCCTCTATACGAACAGGAACTATTGGCTCACCGTGGATACAACCTCCTACGCGGGTGACGGGCTGTGGATCGCCGACTACGTCAGCGCCGGGCACCCGCGTATCAAGGCCAAGTGGCGTTTCCACCAGTACACCAGCGATCCGCACGACAAGAACGTGGCGGACTTCGCCGACAAGGCGGCGCTCAAGTCCTGGGCGAAGAAGGGGGATTGATCCGTCGCCCGCCACCCTCCGGCCCGGCGGCGGGTTTCGAGCCGCGGTCCTCGGGGCCACACTGTGAGTCGTGGTGACCAGCCCCGCCCCCTTCTGGGAGGCCCTCGACGCCGCCGACCGGACGGTGCTGCTGCGGGCGGCGACGCGGGTACCGCTCGCCGCCGACCGGCAGTTCCTCGCCCAGGGCGAGGGCTCCGACCATCTCGTCGTGCTGGTGCACGGCTGGGTCAAGGTCGTCGCCCAGTCGCACGCCGGCTACCGCGCCCTGCTCGCGCTGCGCGGCCCCGGCGAACTCCTCGGCGAGCAGGCCTCGGTGGAGAACGGCCGCCGTTCCGCCACGCTGGTCACGGCCACCGCCGCCGACCTGCTGCACCTGCCCGCCGACCGCTTCCACCTGCTGGCCCGGGCCCGCCCCGGCATCGCCGCCGCCTTCGAGCAGACGCTGGTACGACGGCTGCGCGAGGCCGACACCCAGCGCGCCGGCATCACCGAACCGGTCCCCGCCCGGCTCGCCGCGCTCCTCCTCGACCTGGTCGAACGCTGCGGCCTGCCGGAACCGGACGGCCCCGGCCGCCGTATAGCCCTCGCCCTCTCCCAGGACGACCTGGCGGGCCTCCTCCTCACCTCCCGGCGGACGGTGAGCCGCGTCCTGGAGCAATGGCGGTCCCGGGGCTGGATAGTGACGGGACGTCAGTGGCTGACGGTACGCGCGGTGGACCGGCTGAAGGAGCGGGCGTGCGACGGGTGACCGCCCCGGCGCCCGTCGCCGAATGCGGCACGGGCGGCGGAACCGGGCTCCCCAGATCGGTCCCGCCGCCGGCCACCCCCGTGGACCCGCCCGTGCCGGGAGCGTCCCCCGGTCTCGCTCTCGCACGTGACGGTTCCCCCGAGCCCACGGGGAGTCCGGGCGGCGCCGGGCGACCGGTACGGTGACCGGCCCCGGCACGGTGTGCCGTGTTCTGGATAGAACCTGCCGGCGGTGCTGTCTACGCCATGTGGCGCACAGCGCCCCGATCCCGGTAAGGGTGCACGGCGCCCCTGGTACGCCGGGGCCGGACGCGGCGCCACGCCCACGCCCACGCCACGCCACGCCACGCCACGCCACGCCACGCCACGCCACGCCACGGGCGAGCCTGCCGGGCAGAGCGCCGGAGCCGCCCTGCCCGCGGAAACCCGCCGCCGTCCCGCCGCGCTGTCCCCGGATGCCCTGCGGCCGCCCCGCCGCTCTATCCCCGGAAACCCTCCGGCCGTTCCGGAGAAGCCTCCGCCAGGGCCTTCCGTACGCCCTCGACGCCGGCCCGCAGGCCGTACACCGGGGTGCCCGGCTGCTGGCGCCAGGACTCGTCGATGCCGCCGTTGTCGACCGTGTCGAAGCCGAGTTCGTCGATCAGGGCGCGGACGACCCGCTTGGCCGCCTCGTCGTCGCCGGAGACCGGGACGGCCTGTCGGCCGGGGTCGCCGGCGGGGCGGTGACGGTCCAGGATGTCCTGGGCGAAGGTGCCGTTGAAGGCCTTGACCACGGGGTGCCCGATCTGCCGCTCGGTCCAGCGGCTCTCCGTGAGGCCCCGGTCCTCGATATCGTCGATACGGCCGTCCCGCTCCCGCGGGTAGTAGTTGCCGGTGTCGATCACGGCGACGTTCGCCGCCGCGCCGTCCAGCAGGTGCGCCGGCAGGTTCGGGACCGCCTTCACCGGGACCGTGACGACCACGACCTCGGCGCCGCGCGCGGCCTCTTCCGCCGGAACGGCCGTCGCTCCCGTCTCCTCGGCCAGTTCGCGGAGCGTCTCGGGGCCGCGCGAGTTCGCCACGGACACGTCGTGGCCGAGGGCGGTGAGCCGCCGGGTGAGATTGCCGCCGATGTTGCCCGCGCCGATGATGCCGATCTTCATGACACGCCCTTCGAGAGTCGATGCACCTGCGTACACACACTGCTGCGGGACATCAACCTCGGGCGCGCGTCCCCTGTTCCACGGCAACGCCGACCGGGTGAGATGCCGGTTCCGGCCCTCAGAGCCGTACGACGATCTTGCCCAGGTGGGCGTTGGACTCCATCAGACGGTGCGCGTCCCGGATGCGGTCCAGGCCCTCCAGCACCTCACCGACGACCGGGCGGAAGCCGCCGTCGGTGAGGCCCGCGTTGAGGAAGGCGGTGGAGCGGCGACGGCCCTCCGGGGTGGCGGTGAGGGTCTGGTTGGCGTACGTGTGGATGGTGAAGGGCCAGTTCCAGGGGATCTCGGCGGGCCGCCGGTCCAGCCAGCCGTAGACCACCAGGGAGCCGCCCGGCGCCAGTCCCTCCGCCAGCGGACGGAAGCCGGGCCCGCCGATCGCGTCGAACATCACCTCCGCGCCCCTGCCGCCGGTGAGCCGCCTGACCTCCTCGGCAACGGCCTGTGCCGTCGACTCCGCTGTGACGATCACCTCCGCCGCGCCCAGTTCCAGCAGCCGCTTCCGCTTGGCCTCGGTGCGGGTGGTGGCGATCGGGGTCGCGCCGATGCGGCGGGCGACCTGGATCGCGGCGGTGCCGACCCCGCTGGACGCCCCGGTGATCAGTACGTGGTCGCCGGGCCGCAGCCCCCCGGTCTCCAGCAGTCCGCCGTACGCCGTCGTGTACGTCAGCCAGGCCGCGGCGCCGGTGACCGGGTCCACGGTGGCGGGGCGCGGTACGACCGAGGCCGCGGGCAGCACCACCCGTTCCGCGTAGACGCCCTGCGCGCTCATCTCGATGCCGGGTCCGGTCGTCACCGGGTCGCCGACGGCGAGGTCGGTGACGCCCTCGCCGACCGCTTCGACGACCCCGGCGGCCTCGTAACCGAGCCGGGAGGCGGGCAGGGACGGCTGGTAGTAGTAAGTACCCGCCCGGAACAGGGCTTCCGCGCGGTTGAGGCCCAACGCCTCGACGCGTACGGCGACCTGGCCGGGGCCGGGGTCCGGGACGGGTACGTCCTCGACGGCCAGGACGTCGGGTCCGCCGAGTTCGTGGAAGAGCACGGTGCGTGCGGTGTTCGTCATGTGATCGACGCTAGGCGGCAGCCACGAGACGAACCATGTCCTGCTGACTCGCTTTCCTGTCCGTCCGTCTCGCCCGGCGCCCGTACGGCTACCGTTCGGGCATGGACGTACTGAGCGACGCGGTCGCCGCGATGCGCACCGGACGGCCGCACTCCTCCCGCCGGGACAAGCACGCGCCCTGGGGGATGCGGTTCGCGGCCTCGGAGGGCGCCGGGTTCCATGTGGTCCTTCGCGGGTCGGCCTGGCTCCTCCCTGCGACGGGCCGGCCGGTGGCGGTGGGACCGGGGGACGTGGTGTTCCTGGCCCACGGCCACGGGCACGCGCTGGCCAGCGGACCGGACGCACCGCTGGAGGACGTGCGGCCCGGCCCGGACGACCGCTGGCCCGAACCACCGCGCCCGGCCCGGGAGTCGGAACCGGACACGGTCCTGCTGTGCGGTGCCTACCGGCTGGACCGCTCCCGCTCCCACCGGCTGCTGTCGGAGCTGCCGGAGGTGGTCCACCTGCCCGCCCAGGTGGGCACCCACCGCTCGCTGCGGGCCGCGGTGGAACTGCTCGGCATGGAACTGGAGGACCGGCAGCCGGGCGCGGACGCGATCGTCACCTCACTGCTCGACACCCTGCTGCTCTACATCCTGCGGGCCTGGTGGCTTCGGGAGCGGGGCGCCGGCCAGGACCGGGGCTGGTCCGCCGCGCTGGCCGACCCCGCGGTCTCGGCGGCGCTGCGCGCCATCCACAGCGAGCCGGCGCGCCCCTGGACGGTGGCGGAGCTGGGCGCGCGGGGCGGCCTCTCCCGCGCGGCCTTCGCGCGCCGCTTCACCGCTCTGGTAGGTGAACCGCCGTCGGCCTATCTGACCTGGTGGCGGATGACCACGGCGGGCCGCATGCTGCGCGAGGACACCCTCCCGCTCCGGCAGGTGGCCGAACGCACCGGCTACACCTCGGAGTTCGCCTTCGCCAAGGCCTTCAAGCGGGAGTACGGCCTGGCACCGGGCCAGTACCGCAGGTCCGCCGGCCGACCCGCGAGCGGATCCGACGCGTCCGCCGACTCCACCCGGCCTACCGCCCAGCCGTAGTGACCCGCAGGGTTGTTGTCCCACAGGATGATGACGGCGCCTTCGCCGGGTGTGTCCGTGCGGACCCACGCCTGCTACGCGTCGCACCGGGTCTATGCGGCCCAGGCACGCTCCAGCAGGGCGCCGAAGGTGGCGGGCTCTCGCCCGATCAGCCCGGCGAGCGTCGGGTCGACGTCCATGAACTCGCCGTTGCGCGCCGCCGCGAAGATGCTCAGCATCAGGTCGGCGATCGGGGCGGGGGCGCCGTGCGCCAGGGCCTGCTCGTGGAAGGCGTCGTCGGGGACGACGGTGCGGGTGAAGGACCGTCCGGTGGCTTGGGACGCGATCTGGGCGATGGTGCCGAAGTCGAGCGCCGCCGGGCCGGTGAGCGGTGGGGTGGGCCCCTCGAAGCGGCCCTCCGCGGTGAGGATCGCGGCTGTGGCGTCGGCGAGGTCGTCGTGGCCGGTCCAGGCGACGGGGCCGTCGGCGGGGAGGGCGATGTCGCCGGTGTGGCGGGCGGACTCCAGGAACTGCAGGGCGCTGGCCGCGTAGAAGCCGTTGCGCAGCGCGGTCCAGGGCAGGCCGGTGGCGCGTAGCAGGTCCTCGGTCCGGGCGTGGTCGCGGCACGCCTGGAAGCGGGAGTCGTGGGCGGCGCCCATCTGGCTGGTGTAGAGGATGCGGCCGACGCCGGCCTTCACGGCGGCATCGATGGCGGTGCGATGGCCGGTGACGCACTCCTCGCCCGTGCGGTCGAGGGAGACGAGGAGCAGTTGCTCGGCCCCCTCGAAGGCATGCACGAGCGAGGCGGGATCGTCGAAGCTGCCCTGCCGGACACGGACGCCGCGGTCGGCGAGCTCCTGGGCCTTGCGGGGATCGCGGACGCTGACGCCGACACGGTCGGCGGGAACGTGTTCCAGGAGGCGTTCGACGGTACGACGGCCGAGCTTTCCGGTGGCTCCGGTCACGATGATCATGGGTTCCCCCAGCGCTGTTTCCAGTGGAATCACTTTGACGTTAACACCGGAATATCAGTGGAACCAAATCCTCGATATCATCGCTTCATGGCTACGCGCGACATCACCGACAGCCCCCGTCGCCGCATCGTGGAGGCGGCCGTCGAGCTACTGGAGAACGGCGGCCCGGACGCGGTGAGCACCCGCGCGGTCGCCGCCGCGGCCGGAATGCAGCCGCCGGCGATCTACCGCCTCTTCGGCGACAAGGAGGGGCTCCTCGAGGCCGTCGCGGAGCACGGCTACGCGCAGTTCCTGGAGAGCAAGCGCGCGCCGCTCGATCCCGCACCGCAGGACGCGGTGGAGGACCTGCGCCGCGGCTGGGACATGGTGGTGGAGTTCGGGATCTCCCGCCCCAACCTGTTCGCGGTGATGAACAGGGCCACCGGCCGGGGGGCGGACCTGGCACACCGCGCGGGCTTGGAGATCCTCCACGGCCGGGTGCGCCGGCTGGCAGCCGGGGGGTGGCTGCGGGTCGACGAGGAGCTGGCCGCCCAGATCATCCAGGCCACCGGCCGAGGCGCGGTCACCACCTGGCACTCCACCCCGGCGGAACGCCGCGATCCGGCGCTGCTGACCACCCTCCGCGAGGCCACGGTCGCCGCCATCACTCGCGCCGAACCGACGGTCCCCGCCGCGGAGACCGGCCCCGCCGCGGCGGCCCGCGCGCTACGCGCCGCTCTCCCCGACGATGCCGATGTCCTGAGCGACGCCGAGCAGCACCTGCTGCGCGAGTGGCTCACCCGCCTGGCGGCGGACGGTGGCGCTCCGCACGCCTGATCGCGCGCCATGAGCCCTCGTGGAGGTCAGGCCTTCCGAGGACAGATCGCTCGATGAAGCGGCGACCACCGAGAAGGGCCGCGGGCGCCCGCCCGGCTCCGGCCGGTTTCCCCGGTCCACAACGCCCGCCAACCTCGACCACGCCTCGACCGCCCACCGCTGACAACCCTCGTGGTCCACACGCCTGGCCCGCGAACGGATCCGTCAGCCCGACCCGCGGGTCAGGGCCTGGCGGCCGCCGGACCGTCCGCACCCGAGCCCGAGGCATGAGAGAGGGGGCCCGGATTCCGGGCCCCCCACACTCTTCGCTCCTGGCGCCTACTTGCTCAGGTGGGCCCAGAACTCGTCGAACGACAGGACCTTGTCGCCGTTCAGGTCGCGGCTGTTGATGATCGCCTGGGCGACCGTCTCGGTGACGTTCCAGTCGCCGCCCTGCGCGAGAGCGGTCTTGAACTCGACGGCGGTGATGAAACCGTCACCGTCCGCATCGATCCGCTGGAAGTGAATGCGCGCTTCTTCGATGTCCGCCACCGATCCGCCCCTTTTGTTCGTATTGCCTGTGCCGTGTCGGCGTACTGTCGCAGGTCAGATTAACGGTCCACGCGAGCCCGCAGAGCCGCGACCGCCCACGCGAACTCCTCCGCGTAGACGTTGAGGGGCTGGCCCTTCAGCACGGAGAGCAGTTCGCGGTAGCGGGCGAGCCGGTCGTTGAAGGCGGCGTCCAGCCGTTTCAGCACGGCGGCCGGGTCGGCGTCGCCCAGCAGCGCGCGCAGCACCTCGTCGGCCTCCGGCGCCTCGGGCGCGATGCCCCGCCGACGCGCCTCGCCCACCAGGTCGATGAGCCGTTTCATGAACCACAGGGAGGTCCCGGCGGGCACCTCTGGCCCCCGGTCGGCCGCGTTGAACTCGGTCGCCCTGCGCATCTCGGCCCGGAAGTCCGGGTCCTGGACCATCTCGGCCAGCTCCACCCACGCGTCGACCTGCTCGGGCGTCGGGTCCTCCGGCAGCTCCGCCACGGTGGCGAGCATCCGCTTGCGGATCTCCGGATCGACGGTGTCGAGCCCGTGCAGCGTCTCCTCGACGAACTCCTCCAGGATCCGCTTCCGCTCGGCCGCCGACAGCCGCGCCAGTTTGTTCATCAGGGTCGTCTCCTCCGCACTCGAATCGCGTCGCGCCACCGTCGACAGCACCGCCCGGGTCACCTTCAGCGAGCGGATCTGCGCGTCCAGCGCCGCCACGTGCGCCGCCGCGACCTCCGCCACGGTCTGCTCGCCGGAGAGCACCGCACGCACATGCGCGAGGCCGAGGCCCAGCTCGCGCAGGGTGCGGATCAGCTCCAGCCGGGCGAAGGACTCGGCGTCGTACAGCCGGTAGCCGCCCGCCGAGCGGCCCACCGGGGTGAGCACGCCCTCGTCGGACCAGTAGCGGATGGTGCGCACGGTCAGCCCGGTGGCGCGCGCCAGCTCGCCGATGGTGAAAAGTCCGGTGCTGTTGTCGATCACGTCTGCGAGTGTGGGCCTTCCAGTGGGTGGAGACTCAAGGAGCGGGCACGGCCATGGAGACCTTGCGGGACATTCTCGACGCGGCGGCCCACGGTGTCTTCCCACCGCCCGACGGCGGTACGACCGTGGTCCCGCAGCCGTCCGCCCGGGACGCGGGGGTGCTCTCCTTCACCGCGCACTCGGTCGTCTTCACCGACGAGGACCCGCGGTGGGTGTACGACACCCTGCGCGCGACCCCCTGCGATCCGCTGTGCGCGACCATGAACGCGCGTTTCCTGGTCTCCCTGATGGACCGCACGGGCCGCGAGCAGGAGACGATCGACGCGTTGCTGGTCGCGACCCCGCTCCCGGGCCGACCGGACCTCCCGCTGACCGAACTCACCGGCCCCGACCACTCCCGGGTCGCCTACGCCCGCGCCCGCCGTGACGAGGTGCGCGCCTGGGCGGCGGAGGGCGGGGTGGTCGTCCTGGGGCGCGGGGTCGCGGGACGCCTCGAGGTCTCGGTGGAGGTGGACGAGGGGGCACGGCGGCGGGGGCTGGGCCGGGCTCTGGTGACCGCCGCCCGGCAGCTGGCCGAGGAGCCCCTGTGGGCGCAGGTCGCCCCGGGGAACGTCCGCAGCGTCCGGGCGTTTGTGGCGGCCGGCTATCTGCCGGTCGGCGCCGAGGCACTGCTGCTCAGGGCGTGAGCCCCCGCCGTCCCCGGGCGGCCGACGGTCAGCGGCCGGCTGTCAGCCGTCAGCCGTCAGCCGTCAGCCGTCAGCCGTCAGCCGTCAGCGGAAGATGCCGGTGTGGCCGAGGGAGTAGCGACCCGGCTGCGGATAGACGGCGAGGCCGTGCGGGCCGCTGCCGACGTGGATGCGGGCCAGTTCCATGCCGGTGCGGGTGTCGATGGCGTACACCTCGGAGTTGTAACGGCCCGACAGCCACAGGACCTTGCCGTCCGCCGACACCCCGCCCATGTCCGGACTGCCGCCGCCCGGCAGCCGCCACTTCTTCGTCAGCCGGTTCTGGGCGAAGTCGAAGACGGAGATGGTGCCCTCGCCCCGGTTGGAGACGTACATCTCGCGGGAGTCCCGGCTGACGTAGAGGCCGTGGGCGCCCTTTCCGGTGGCCAGGAAGGCGGGCTTGGTGAAGCGGTCGCCGTCCAGGATCCACAGCCCGTCGGCCATCATGTCGGCGATGTAGAACAGCTTGCCGTCGGGCGAGACCTTGACGTCCTGCGGCATGGCGCCGTGGAACGGGAGTTTCTCCTGCCGGAGCACCTCCATCCGCTCGGTGTCCACCTTGAGCACCTCCCCGCTGAACTCGCAGGAGACGATGAAGTACCGGCCGTCCAGGGAGAAGTCGGCGTGGTTGACGCCGTAGCAGCTGACCGGGACGGTCTTGACCGTCTTCATGGTGTGCGCGTCCCGGAACACCAGCTGCCGGTCCGCGGAGGCCATCACGATCGCGTACCTGCCGTTGGGCGTGAAGTACAGGTTGTACGGGTCGTGCACGGCGACCGGCCGCCCGGCCCGGCCGGTCCGCGGGTCGATGGGGGTGAGGCTGTTGCCCAGGTCGTTGTTGACCCACAGGGTCTTCAGGTCCCAGGACGGCACGACGTGCTGGGGCTGGCGGCCGACCCGGATGGTCTCGGTCACCGTGTAGGTCTTCGGGTCGATGACGGAGACCGTGTCGGAGTTGGTGTTGGGGACGTAGATCCGGGACGGGAAGTCCTTGACGGCGGACGACAGGTGGCCGGGGCGGTCGGCGGCGTACACGTCGTTCGGGTCGAGGACCGGGGGCATGCCCGGCAGCACGTCGACGACCGGCTCCGCCTTCTTCGCCTGCGGCTGCACGGGAGCGGTGCTGTGGGCGGCCGGTGTCCCGGGGTCGGATCCGCCGCCGCACGCGGACAGCAGCGCCAGGGCGGCGAGGGCGGCGGACAGCCGGGCGGCTTTCGTGGTTCGCATCAGCTCAGCAGCTCCGTGGTGGTGACCGCGCGCAGTCCGCGGCGGTCGAGTTCTTGGAGTACGGCGGGAAGGGCGGCGGCCGTGTCCGGATACCCGAAGTGCATGCTCACCACCGAGCCGGCCGTGACCTCCGCGAGCACCTGGCGGGTGACGGCGGCCGCGCCGGGCCGGGTGTAGTCGAGCGAGTCGACGTCGTAGGACAGCACGTGCGGGTAGCCGGCCTCGGTGGCGAGCCGGGCGACGAGCGGCGAGGCGGTGGGTGCCCTGGAGGGGCGGAACCAGCTGCCGATCGACCCGGTGAGCCGTCTGAGGCGGTCCGCGCA
Source organism: Streptomyces sp. NPDC048417 (assembly GCF_040651615.1). Taxonomy (NCBI): domain Bacteria; kingdom Bacillati; phylum Actinomycetota; class Actinomycetes; order Kitasatosporales; family Streptomycetaceae; genus Streptomyces; species Streptomyces sp. NPDC048417. Next base: position 138,613 of record NZ_JBEZKI010000028.1, read on the forward strand.
GTCGGTGATCTCCGCGCGGGCGCCGGCCTCGGCCATGGCGTTGACGGAGATGTGCCGCTGGGTGTGGTTGCCGAGGTCGTGGCCGCCGTCGAGGATGCGGCGGGCCATGGCGGGGTGCGCGTCGAGCCAGCTGCCCACCGCGAGGACCGTGAGGTGGGCGCCGTGTTTCTCGGCGGTGGTGAGGAGCCGGGTGGCGAGGGTGGGGTCGCCCTGGCCGTGGAAGGTGAGCGCGACGGAGGCGCTCGTGCGGGGGCCGTGCGTGATCTGGAGCGGCTGTCCGGGGAAGGCACGGGGTGCGGGGGCGGGCGCGGCCGAGGTGGGGGTGGTCGATGCGAGGTTGGCGGCAGGGTGCGGGGGCGGTGCGTCGGTACCGGTGGTGCCGCAACCGGTGGCGAGTGTGCCTCCGGCGATGAGGCCGGCGCCTGCGCGGAGGACGTCGCGTCGGTTGGAGGTGGTCACCCGTCCTATTTAAGGGGGGTTGGGTAGGAAAATAGGTGATTGACCTGACAAGGGGCCCGTCAGGCGAGCCCTCACCGATCCGCCACCCGCATCTCGAACCACGTCGTCTTTCCTCGCGGCAGCAGATCGACGCCCCACCGGTCCGACAGCTTGTCCACCAGGAACAGGCCCCGCCCGCTGATGTCCAGCTCCTGAACCGGCATCAGACACGGCAGCCCCCGCGAGGGGTCCCGTACCTCCACCCGGATCCATCCCGGGCGGCGGCGCATCCGCAGCCCGAACACGCGAGCGCCGGTGTGCCGTACGGCGTTGCCCACGAGTTCGGAGACGAGTAAGACCGCGTCCTCCGTCATCTTGGGGCTGAGCCGCCACTGGCGCAGGACGACGACCTGGGCGAGCCGGCGGGCGGTCGCCGCGGACTCGGGGCGGGACGGCAGCGGAACCTCGGCTTCCGTCGGGTTGCCGAAGAGCTCGATCGCCTTGAGCGCCCGCTCGTCCTCGACCGCAGGCGACCACCGCGCCGCGGCCGCACGGCTGTGTCCCCGCGGCTGTTCGATGCCCTCCAGCCCCGCCATACCCCCATCATGGCCGCCCGGCGCGCCCTCCGGGGCCGTTCCGGAGGAATACGCCCCCGCGAAGCTCCCGCCCGACACCGGTCGAACGGCATATGCCATCGGCATTTCGGGGGCCCTGACAGCCCGTCCGACCTGCGGCGACCGCTCATCTCCGGGCAATCGACAGACTCCCTCGACAAGGCAGACTTAAGGGTGCCTTAAGGCTCCCATAAACCGCCCCATCGAGGGACCCTGGAATCAGACATCACGTCAATTGCAAGTGGTTCGGGGCTTTCCCAACCGGGCGAAGATCACAGGAACTTCGCCTTGCCCGGCCCCTCCTCCACGAAGCTGCGCATACCGCGCTCACGGTCCTCGGTCGCGAACAGCCCTGCGAACCAGTTCCGTTCGACGGCGAGACCCGTCTCCAGGTCGGTCTCGACGCCGGTGTCGATCGCCTCCTTAGCCGCCCGGAGCGCGATCGCGGGCCCCCGGGCGAGCCGGGCCGCCCAGGCGTGTGCCTCGGTGTAGACGTCGGCGGCGGGTACGACCCGGTCGACCAGGCCGATGGCGAGGGCTTCGTCCGCCTTGACCATACGGCCCGTGAAGATCAGGTCCTTGGCCTTGGAGGGCCCGACCAGACGGGGCAGCCGCTGCGTACCGCCGGCCCCCGGGATGAGACCGAGCAGAATCTCCGGCTGACCGAGCTTGGCGTTGTCGGCGGCGATCCGGTAGTCGGCACAGAGGGCGAGCTCGCAACCGCCGCCGAGGGCGTACCCGGTGACGGCGGCCACGACCGGCTTGGGAATCCGGGCGACGGCGCTGAAGGAGTCCTGGAGACCACGGGAACGCAGGATCATGGCCGCGTGGTCCATGTTCTGCATTTCCTTGATGTCGGCCCCGGCCGCGAAGACCTTCTCGCCGCCGTAGATGACGACGGCGCGAACGTCCTCGCGGCGGGTGGCCTCCTCCGCCAGTTCCTTGAGCCGGTCCTGGGTGGCGACGTCCAGGGCGTTCATCGGGGGCCGGTCGAGGCGGAGGGTCCCGACACCTTCGGCTACTTCGAGGGTCACGGTCATGAGGAGCAGGTTAGCGGGCGTTCACTTTCGGGTGTGGGCCCGGTGGGGCCGGTCGCGCCCACGCGGCGGTAGCCGCATGTCGATACGGCCCCGCGCCCCTTTCGGGGCGCGTCGACTCACGCGGTCCACTGCTTCCAGGACATGTTCCAGCCGTTGAGGCCGTTGTCCGGCGAAACCGTCTCGTCGTTCGAGTTCTTCACCGTCACCACGTCCCCGATGATCGAGTGGTCGTAGAACCAGGCGGCCGGCAGCCCCCGGTCACCCCCGCCCCGGATGTCCTGCAGCCCCACGCAGCCGTGGCTGGCGTTGTAGTTGCCGAAGGCGCCGCCACCCCAGTAGTTGCCGTGGATGAAGGTGCCGGACGTGGTCAGCCGCATCGCGTCCGGCACGTCCTTGATGTCGTACTCGCCGCCGTAGCCGACCGTCTCGCCGTTCATCCGGGTCACCCGCAGCTTCTCGCTGATGACCATCTGGCCGTTCCACGTGTCGTAACCCGGCTTGCCGGTCGTGACGGCGATGGTCTTCACGACCCTGCCGTCGTGCATGACCTTCATCGTGTGCTTCTTGGCGTCGACGACGGACACCTGGTTGCGGCCGATCGTGAACTTCACGGTCTTGGCCTGCTGGCCGTACACCCCGTCGCGGCCCTCGACGCCGTTGAGGTCGAGGGAGACGGAGACCTTCGTGCCGGACTTCCAGTAGTTCTCGGGGCGGAAGTCGAGGCGGTCGTTGCCGAACCAGTGACCCTGGACGTCGACCGCCGGCTCGGTCTTGACGGTGATCGCCTTCTCCACGGCGGCCGGGTCGGTGATGCCCCGGGTGAAACGTATGGAGAACGGCATCCCGACGCCGACCGTGGAGCCGTCCTCCGGCGTGAAGTAGCCGGTGAACGTGTTCTTCGGGGTGAGCGTGGTGAACGTGGAGTCCTCCGCCGACTCACGCCCCTCGGTGTCCTTCGCGACCGCGTGCACCGTGTACTTCGTGGAGTTGGCGAGGTGGCCGGCCGGCGTCCAGCTGGCGCCGCCCGCCGCGATCGCGCCGTCGACCTTGTTGCCCTTGGAGTCCTTGACCTCCACCTCGGTCAGCGTGCCCTTGGCCGCGCTGACCTTGAGCGCCCCGCTGGTGTCCACGTCGGTCGCCCCGGACTTGGGGCTGATGCTGACGGAGGCGACGGACTGCTTGCTCGCCTGCGTCGTGGAGTCCTTCGCCTTGCCGTCCCCGCTCCCCTTGTCGGCGGAGCCGCCGCCCCCGCACGCGGTGACTGCCATGAGCAGAACACCGGCCGCGACGGCCAGACCCCTTCTCCGAGCCTGGACCGCCGCCCCCGATATCGGCCGTACGTTCAAAGTCGTTCTCCCCTCCCAGGGCCTGGTCAGGCCCACCCCAGCGCGTTCCGCCCGCGCATTGGCGCATAGTAACCGGACGGTTTTGAGCTTGGTGTTGGGCGAATGTCACCGTTGCGTCGCAACTTCTGTCGCCGCGCACGGCGGCTTCCGCCCCGCACCGAACCGTCCCCCACCCGGTTACTTGACCGCGCCGCCCGCCTTCCACTCCTTCCAACCCATGTTCCATCCTCCGAGGCCATTGTCGGGAGCGACCGTTTTGTCGTTGCTGTGCACGACTTCGACCACGTCGCCGATGAGGGTGCGGTCGTAGAACCAGCCCGCGGGCGTGTCCGAGCTGCCGCCCTTCACATCGCGCAGGCCCACGCAGCCGTGGCTGACATTGACGCGGCCCGGGGCGTCCGGGGCCCAGTAGTTGCCGTGCAGGAAGGTGCCGGAGTCGGTGAGTTTGAGGGCGTGCGGGACGTCGGGGATGTCGTACTCGCCGCCGAAGCCGACCGTGCGGCTGTTCATGCGGGTCACCTCGTGCATCTCCATCACCACCATCTTCCCGTTGTAGGTGGTGTGGGCGGGCGCGCCCGCGGTGACCGGGACGGTGGCGAGCAGGTCGCCGTCACGGCGGACCTCCATCGTGTGCTGGGACGCGTCGACGAGGGAGACCTGGCTGCGGCCGACGGAGAAGGTGAATGTCTTGTGCTGGAGGCCGTAGACCCCGCGGGCCCCTTCGACGTCGCGGAGTTCGAGGCCGACGGTGACGACCGTGCCGGGCTGCCAGTAGTGCTCGGGGCGGAAGTCGAGACGGTTCCTGCCGAACCAGTGCGGACGGATCTCGACCGCGGGCCTGGCGGTGACCCGGACGGCGCGCTCGACGGCGGCCCGGTTCTCGATGTCGCGGCTGAAGGCGAGGGAGACGATCATCCCGGTGCCGACGGTGGCGCGGTTCTCGGGGGTGACGTACCCGATGAAGCGTTCGTCGGGGACCAGCGTGGTGAAGGTGGTGTGGCGGGCCGAGCGGCGGCCGCGGCCGTCCAGGGCGACCGCGTCGACCGTGTACTTGGCGGCGAGCGCGAGTGTGGGGTCGTCGGGCCGCCAGGTCGTGCCGTCCGCGGCGATGTGCCCGGGGACCGGGGAGTCCTGGGCGTCCTGGGACTTGACGACGCTGACGGATTCCAGGCGGCCGCTGGGCACCCGCACGGTCAGCCGTTCGCCGGGGCGTACGGCCTTGGTGCCGTCGTCCGGGGTGATGCGGATGACGTCCTCGGGGGCCGGGGGCGCGCCTCCGAGGACGTGGTCGATGCCGAGCCCGTCGGTGTCGTCCGAGGAGCAGCCGACGGCGCCCGCCAGCAGCGCCGCCCATGTCAGTACCGCGGCCAACGCGGCCCCCGCGCGCCGTGCGCGCCTGTGTGGATGCCTCACGTGGGACACAACGACCGGGCCCACCCCGGGGAAACGTGAGTGCGACGCCGGCACTGGGCAGAACAGAGGGAAGGACGACGAGCTGGGGAGCCGCCGCGCCCGTGCGAGAGCCGTCGCGGGCGTGTCCGTAGCGAGCCGCCGAGCGTGCCCGGGACCGGGAGTCCGGGCACGGTCGGCTGCCCGGACACGGATCTGGTGCGCCCCGGGGGTCGGCGAGCCGCGGAACGACAAAGGGGCCGACAGGTGACGAGCGCAGCCGAGCAGCAGGGGGCACGGGCGCGGGCCCCGAGGGCGGAGGCCCCCGCGGTGAACGGGACGGCCCTCCCCGTCCCGGCGGCCTGGCCGGGGTCTTCGACTCCGCTGGGCGCCCGGTTCCGGGTCGGCCCCGACGGGGTGGCCGGCACCAACTTCGCCCTGTGGGCGGCCGGGGCCGAGGCGGTCCGGCTCTGCCTCTTCGACGAGCGGGGCCGGGAGACGAGGATCCCGCTGACCGAACTGACGCACGAGATCTGGCACGGGTTCGTGCCGGGCGTGCTGCCGGGGCAGCGGTACGGCTACCGGGTCGACGGCCGCTGGGACCCGTGGACCGGCGCCCGCTGGAACCCGGCGAAGCTGCTGCTCGACCCGTACGCGCGGGCGGTGGACGGCGAGTTCGCGCTGCCGCCCGAGGTGTACGGGCATGTCCGGGACTGGCCGGACCAACAGGTCGCCGACACCGTCCGGGACGACCGGGACTCGGCGCCGTACGTCCCGAAGGGCGTGGTCGTCCACGATGACGACGACTGGTCCGACGACCACCGTCCGAAGACCCCGTGGGCGGACTCCGTCATCTACGAGCTGCATGTGCGCGGCTTCACCAGAATGCACCCGGGCATACCCGAGGAACTCCGCGGCACCTACGCGGGGCTGGCCCACCCGGCGGCCGTCGAGCACCTGGTGAACCTCGGTGTGACGGCCGTGGAACTGCTCCCCGTGCACCAGTTCGCGCACGAGGACCACCTGCTGAAGCGGGGCCTGAAGAACTACTGGGGCTACAACTCCATCGGCTACTTCGCCCCGCACGCGGCCTATGCCGCCTCCGGTACGACGGGACAGCAGGTCGGCGAGTTCAAGCGGATGGTGCGCGCGCTGCACGCGGCCGGCATCGAGGTCATCCTCGACGTGGTCTACAACCACACGGCCGAGGCCGACGAGCTGGGGCCGACGCTGTCCCTGAAGGGCATCGACAACCGGGGCTACTACCGGCTCCAGGACGACGCCCGGCACTTCGCCGACTACACCGGCTGCGGCAACACCCTGCACGTGGTCCGGCCGCATGTGCTGCGGCTGATCACGGACTCGCTGCGGTACTGGGTGACCGAGATGGGCGTGGACGGCTTCCGTTTCGACCTCGCGGCCGCGCTGGCCCGCTCGATGCACGACGTCGACATGCTCTCGCCCTTTCTCGCGGTGATCGCCCAGGACCCGGTGCTGCGCCGGGTGAAGCTGATCGCCGAACCGTGGGACGTGGGCTCCGGCGGCTACCAGGTGGGCGCCTTCCCGCCGCTGTGGACGGAGTGGAACGACCGCTACCGGGACGCCGTCCGGGACTTCTGGCGCGGCGCCCTCCCGGACGTCCACGACCTCGGCTACCGCCTCTCCGGCTCCAGCGACCTCTACGCCTGGGGCGGCCGGCGTCCCTACGCCTCCGTCAACTTCATCACCGCGCACGACGGTTACACCCTGCGCGACCTGGTGTCGTACCAGGCGAAGCACAACGAGGCCAACGGCGAGAACAACCGCGACGGCACCGGCGACAACCGCTCCTGGAACTGCGGGGCGGAGGGCGAGACGGCCGACGAGGGCGTACGGGCGCTGCGCAGGCGGCAGTTGCGGAACCTCCTGACGACGCTGCTGCTGTCGACGGGCGTTCCGATGCTGGTCGCCGGCGACGAGCTGGGCCGCACCCAGCGCGGCAACAACAACGCCTACTGCCAGGACAACGACATCAGCTGGCTGGACTGGGAGTTGCTGGACGACCCGGCCTGGCGGCCGCTGTTCGACCTCACCTCCCGGCTGATCCGGCTGCGCCACCGCCACCCGGTGCTGCGCCGCCGCTCCTTCTTCTCCGGCCGCGCCCACTCCGCGGACGGGCTGCGCGACCTGGCCTGGTTCACGGCGCACGGCGAGGAGATGACCGAGGGCGACTGGTACGCGCCCGCCGCCACCCTCGGCATGTATCTCTCCGGGCGGGACATCCCCGGCCGCGACGAGCGCGGGGCGCCGGTCCTGGACGACAGCTTCCTGACCGTCCTGCACGCCGGCGACCGCCCGGCGGAGTTCCTGCTGCCGGGCCCGCCGTGGGCGGAACGCTACGAGGTGCTCGTCGACACCTCGCGGGAGGAGCAGAGCGAGGCACCGGGCGTGGTGCACGAGGCCGGGACGGCGATCACGGTGCCCGCGCGGTCGGTGCTGCTGCTGCGGGTGGTCGGCTGAGGCGACGGCACAGCCGACCACACCAGCTCTCGGCGGCGCAGGGTCAGCGCTCCCGTGGTACGCCGCACAGGGCGAGCAGGTCATCCATCATGCTCTCGAACAGGGGCAGGTGATCGTCGAAGAGCGAGGCGAAGTGTCCATAGACGGCCATGCAGAGCAGTCCGTAGATCTGCCGCCAGCACGTGATCATCACCATGGCGACGCCGACTGGGTAGTCGTGCCCCATCAGCCGCCGGTAGGCCGCCACCTGAGCCCGAAGCCGGGGCTCCAGCTCGTCCTCCGACGGATACGGCAGGACGCCCCGACGCCACAGCTCTGCGAAGGTCTGTCCGAACAGGCCGCCCAACTCGCGCACCAGAACCTCGTCGACATGGCGCCCCGAGGCGACCAGCCGTGCGTAACCGGCGCCCATGAGCAGGTCGAACTCTCCGGGGTTGGCGACCGACCAGTCCAGCACCGCGCGGGTTGCCGCGTACAGCCGCCCGCCGAAGTCCTCCGGGTCTCGGGCGCCTGCCGCCTTCGCGACGATCACCACGAAATCACTTGTGACTGCTTCGTAGACGGCGAGGGTGAGGCCGGCCTTTCCTTCGAAGTAGCGATACAGCGCCGGTGGAGTGACGCCCACTTCCCTAGCGACCGCGGACAGGCTCAGGGCCTCTGCGCCCTGTGAAGCGATGAGTGCACGTGCGGCCGTGATCGCGTCGCGCTCCAGCTCGGCGCGCAGGCGCTCACGGCGTGTCAAGGACCGAGCGGGCTCTTCCTCGGCGGACGGTCGCACGGCCACTCCCACCCCTCTGGTGCTTCCTGCACGCAAATCGCTGTCTTGATCCGTCAGTTGACGGATCATACGACTTGCGGTGAGGCCATGTTACGTGGTTAATACTCTTCACTACGTTTCAGAGTGTCACACATCACCTCAGAGCCGCGAAGGGACAGCGGATGGCCATGAAGCGCGGGACGGGTCTGGCATCGCGACAGAGAGGAGACGGGCTCACCCCTCGCTCACCAGGACATGACCAGGCGGCGAGGGGTGCCCCTCGTCGGGTTCGATTAGCGGACGGCACGCATCAGCTGTGCGTCTGTTCGATGAGGCGGATGATGCAAGGGGGGTGCGCCCGATTGTTGTTCGGGAGCACCCAGAGGGAGCCGTCGCTGTCGCGCCCCACCACGCGTCCGCTCCCCTTCAGCGAGTCGGGCACATGGCCCTTGGCGGCTTTGTGCAGTTCGACGAGTGCTTCTTCCCGGGTCTTGTTCCCTCGCACCCTCCGTATGACTTTGACTTGCCGTTGGGGTGGCGCTCCCTCGGCCGGCACGGTCTCCTCAGCGGTGATCAACCACGTGGTCATCCACCTGTCTCCTTGTCACCATGGCGGCTGCCCGCTCCGTGCGCGGCTTCGCCGTTCGACGTTTCGCGAGAGGGGAAGGGCGGCGGCCGGAGCCCCCGCCCACCCGGTTCGGCGGTGCTCAGCCGCGACCGTCACAGGCCTTGCAGTCCCCGCTGCCTCGGCAGCTGTCACACTTCCACACGCCCCGGTAGCCGGAGCCGCCGCAGGTGGTGCACTTGCCGTCGCCCTTGCAGCGCTGGCACATGGTCATTCCTCTCGTGGTCGGAGTGAGCGTCTGGGAGCTGGATCGGGCACGTCAGTAGGAGCGGGCTCGATCCCAGCCCCGGGAGTTGTTCAGCGAGGTGGTGAAGTAGTAGTTGGGCGCCTTGTACTTGCCGTCGGGCAGGTAGGCACCGGTCAGGGCGGGGCTGTAACCGCGGAAGACCGCGAGCGACTTGGTGAGGCAGTTGTTGGTCAGCACGGCATAGCCGTTGGCCTTCATCCGGCGGTATGCCGTTTGGGCGGTCGCGAGATTGCCTTGGGCGGTGTTGATGCACCGGTAGTAGTCGTACCGAGCCTGGCTGATGCTGCCTCGCAGCTGTGTCCAGGTGCCGCCCTTGATCCAGCTGCCGTTCGTGGAACCCGCCGGGATGGACGCGGCGCCGTTGCGCCCCTCCGTCGCGCCCCAGATCCAGTGGCTGGAGTTCCCCGTGTCGCGGACGGCCCATGCCACGTGGCCGGCCCCGCGAGCCCCTTCCTTGTCCTGGAACAGGCAGACGCGGCCAGTCGATGCAGCGCTGGCCGGAATGGCGACAAGTGCAGGCGTCGCGGAACCGAGAAGCGCTGCCGCCAGGGCGGTCGGCGCAGCACAACGCATGCGCAGATTCATTCGAATCATGGTTTGTTCCTCTCTTGGTGACGGGTGAGCCGCGGAGTTCGGCAGCCGGTGGAGCACTGCCGGAATCGACCGTGCCCGGGAGATCCGCGAGAGGCCAGACGGGTCGGCGCGGTGCATGGTGCAGTGCAATGTGCACCGCTGTGACCAGGGGATCCACCGTCATGGTGCAATAAGAGAAGGGGTATTCGGGTGGGGAATTCACCGCCGACGTTCGAGAAGCTGGCCGAGGACTTCGCCGACGCTCTCGACGCCTGGGCCCAGGAGGTCAGACTCGCGCTCAACGGACGCCCGCAGAAGGTGCTCGTCCATGGGCTGCGCGTCAACCAGGGCAATGTCTCCAGGTGGCTCAGCGGCCGGGAGCAGATCTGGAAGGGGGGAGCCGCTCTCCCGGGGGCAGGGCTCACGCCGGGAGTCGTAAGGATCCTTGAGCTGCCGGATGCACGATCCGCCCGGCTGACGCGGTTGGCCGACCAAGTGGACCGGCTGCAGCAACAGTTGACAGCACACGGCCGTGACTGGCGGAAACGGGCCGGAGATCACCTCCAGAGCCTCGCCGGGGCAGCGCCTGGCACCGCCGCGACTCCGGACGCGGAGCCGGACAACCTCGTCCGGCCCGGCACTACCGACCGTCGATCGACCGTGCAGGACGGTCCGGGCCGGTCGCGCCGACGAGGCCGCGTTCCGAAACGGGCGAAGACCGCTTCCACCATTGTCGCCACGCTCGCGGTCGGCGGAGTGCTGGGAGCAGCGATCTGGAACAACGACAGTTCCGAAGGGGGCGCCACGTCGGCCGGAGAAAAGGCCGCCGGTCCGGAAAGCGGAGCCACAGCCACGCCCGGGACGCTGGAGAAGGGGGGCCTGGGTGAGGACAGCCGATGCAGTACCTCCTTCAAGGGGCCGGAAGCGGTCACCTGGCGGGTGTGCGCACTCGTGGAGGCGGAGCGGGTGTCCTTCGCCCTCAAGCTCACGAACCGGAGTCGGGCGGAATCCATTGTCGTGATCCGTCTGGAATACGCACGAGCCTCCGCATTCCACCCCTGCCCGAAGGCACCGAGCCCCCGTTCTCTCAGTGTTCCGGCGGGGAAAACGGTCATCACGGACACTGGGCAGTGCGCCCTGCCCCGGGAAAAGACACCCGCCGCCTATCAAGGCGTCGGCTGGGTGTTCGCCGTCAACACGAACACGGCCTCGTACGAGCTGTCCCCCACCGCGAACGTCTATCCGGACCGGGTCATCTGGAAGCCGGACCTGGTGGAGCAGTCGTCGGCGATGAGCGTGTCGCAAGCCGGGAGGGTCACCGTGTTGTGACCGGCCTTGTGCAAGGGGATCGAGCCGAGGACCACCAGCAGCGGGGTCGGGAACAGGAAGACCCAGAAGACGGCGCCGGGCTCGCGGCGGAACAGCCGGAACTCGGTGCGCGGGACGGGGTGTTCATGCTGCTTCCTCCTTCGTCAGGTCCAGGAACGCGCCGTCGAGGGTCTCGTCCACGACGCGGAGTTGATGGGCGGTGACGCGGCGCCCAGTCGAGCGGGCTCGGATAGAAGGAGGCGTACAGCTCGAGGGCCTCGCGGACGGTGAGCTTGGGCTGCAGCTCGCTCTGCTGGAGCTGGGCGCCGAGGACGCGGGCGACCTGCTGGTGTTCGGCGACGGGGTCGAGCCCGGTGACCCGGACGCGCCCGCCGTCGGGCACCCGCAGCCCCTCCACACACTCCACGGTGGTGGTCTTGCCGGCGCCGTTCGGCCCGAGGATCCCGAAGATCTCCCCTTCCTCGACGGCGAGGCTCACCCCGTCCACGACGGTCCGGCCGCCGTAGGACTTCCGCAGGTCTGTCACTTCGATGACGGATGGCATGGACCGAGGGTCCCGTCCGGGCCGGGTCCGCCACATCGGCCGCCCCGCTGGAAGCCGCATCAACCGATCGGCTGATGCGGCGGATCCGGTTGTACGACCCCCCGAACGTGCTGGTCGTAGGACCACCGACCGATTCCGGTCCGGCCAAAACTCGGTAGGCGTTGTCAGTGCCGATCCGTAGGCTCGCCCTGATGCCTCCGACACGTGCAACCACCAAGGACCGGTCAGCCGTCCGTACCCTGCTGCGCCTGTGGCCGTACGTACGGCCGGTGAGGGCGCGACTGTCCGTCGCCGTGTTCGTCGCGGTGGTCGCCTCCTGCACGGGGCTCGTCATCCCGCTCGTCCTCAAGTGGATGGTGGACGGTCCGGTGGCCGACCGCGACCCCGGCGGGGTCTGGCTCGGCGCGCTGTACCTGCTGCTGCTCGGGATCGCCGAAGCGCTGCTCTTCGGACTGCGGCGCTGGCTGGTGGCCCGACCTCTCTCGCACGTCGAGGCGGGGATGCGGGCAGACCTCTACGGCCATCTGCAGCGCCTGCCGGTCGCCTTCCACGACCGCTGGGCCTCCGGTCAGCTGCTCTCCCGGGCCACCACCGACCTGATGCTGCTCCGCATGTTTCTCGCCTTTCCGCTGACCTTCCTGCTCGTCAACGGGGTGACCATCCTCGTCGGCGTGATCATCATGCTGCTCCAGGACTGGTCGCTGGGCCTGGTCATCCTCGGCCCCACGATCCCCGTGATGTGGACGTGCGTGATCTTCGAGAACCGGTACGCGGCGGTGGCCCGGCTGGCCCAGGACCAGGTGGGTGACCTGACGACGGTGGTCGAGGAGAGCGTGCTCGGCATCCGCATCATCAAGGGGTTCGGCCGGCACCGCAGTCAGGCGCGCGCGTTCCGCGATCTGGTACGGACCCTGCGGGGCACGGAGGTGCGCAAGGCGCGGATGCTGGCGACGATCTGGGGCGTCATCGTGACCCTCCCGGAGGCGGCCATCGGGGCGGCGCTGCTGTGGGGGGCGATCCAGGTCGCCGAGGGCGAGCTGAGCACGGGGACGCTGGTGGCGTTCCTGTCGACGGCACTGGCACTGCGCTGGCCGGTGGAGTCGATCGGCTTCCTGCTGGCGATGAGTCAGGAAGCGGCCACGGCCACCGAGCGGTACTTCGAGGTACGGGACGCGGTGCGGGAGGACGCCGGTTCGCCTTCGACTGCGGTGCGGGAGGACGCCGGTTCGCCTTCGCCTGCGGGTGCGTCCGGGCTGGTCGCGCAGTTCCCCGCGCCCCTTACGGGGCGCTGCTCAGCCACGTCCGCTCCCAGAGCTACGTCGGTCGCACTGACCGCCGACGGCGGGAGAGCGCCCCGAAGGGGCGCGGGGAACTGCGCGACCAGCCCCGACGGCGCCGCACCCGACGACGAAACCCCCTCACCGGCCCCCGAACCCGACGGCATCCGCTTCGAGAACGTGCAGTTCCGCTACCCGGACGCCTCCCCCGACTCACCCCCCACCCTCACCCACATCGACCTGCACATCCGCCCCGGCGAGTCCATGGCCCTCGTCGGTGCCACCGGCAGCGGCAAGACCACCCTCACCGCCCTCATCCCCCGCCTGCACGAGGCGACCTCCGGACGGATCACCCTCGACGGCCGGGACATCACCGCCATGCCCCGCGAGGAACTCCGCGCCCTGGTCGCCGTGGCCTTCGAGGAGCCCACCCTCTTCTCCGCCTCCGTCGGCGAGAACGTGCTCATGGGAGCCGGCGAGGGCGCCGGGGAGCCGGAGCTGGTCCGCGCCCTCGCCGTCGCACAGGCGGACTTCGTGCACGCCCTCCCCCAGGGCACCGCCACCCAGGTCGGCGAGCAGGGCCTCAGCCTCTCCGGCGGCCAGCGCCAGCGCCTCGCGCTCGCGCGGGCGGTCGTCGGCCGGCCCCGCTTCCTCGTACTGGACGACCCGCTCTCCGCCCTGGACGTTCACACGGAGGCCGCCGTGGAGGCCGCCCTGCGCGACGTGCTCGCCGACACCACCGCCCTGATCGTCGCCCACCGCCCCTCCACCGTCCTGCTCGCCGACCGCGTCGCCCTGCTCTCCGACGGCCGTGTCACCGCCGTCGGCACCCACCAGGAACTGCTCGGCAGCAACGCCGAGTACGTCCGTCTGATGTCCGGGGAGGATCACCGCCGATGACCGCCGCCACCTCCCTGCCCGCCCCCGACGAGGACGACGAACTCCCCCGCCCGAAGCAGGCCGGCACAGCCGGTGCGGCCGACGCCTCCGGTGGCGACCCCTTCGACCGGGACGTCCTGCCCGTCCCGCCGGGCGCCACGGCCGCTCTCCTGCGCTCGCTCCTCGCGCCGATGAAGGCACGGGTCGCCGTGACCACGCTCCTCCTGCTGCTCCAGCAGGCGGCCGTGCAGGCGGGCCCGCTGCTGGTGGCGTACGCCATCGACCGTGCCGTACCGGCGTTCCGCCACCACGACCACGGCCCGCTGATCGCGGTGGCGGTCGGCTACGGCCTGAGCGCCCTGGTCTCCGGGGGCCTCCAGTACGCGTTCATCGAGGCCTCCGCGCGCGTGAACCAGGACGTGCTGCTCGACCTGCGCGGCCGTATCTTCCGCCACGCGCAAGCCCTCAGCGTCGACTTCCACGAGCGCTACACGTCCGGCCGGCTGATCTCCCGCTCCACCACGGACGTCGAGTCGCTGCGCGAGCTGCTCAGCGAGGGCCTCCAGGAACTGGTCACGGTCATCCTCTCCTTCCTCTACATCTCGGCGATGCTGCTCTGGCTGGATCTGGGCCTGGGCACGGTGGCCGTGGCCTCGTTCGTGCCGCTGTATCTGCTGGTGCGGCTGTACCAGCGGCGCGCGGTACGGGTGTACAAGGCGCGGTCCACGGCGATCGCGACGGTGATCGTGAAGTTCGTGGAGACGATGAACGGCATCCGCCCGGTGCGCGCGTTCCGCCGGGAGGCCGCCAACGACGCCGAGTTCGCGGTACTCAACCGCCGCCACGAACGCACCAACGGCGACGCGCTCCTCGAAATGGCGCGGTATGTCGTCGGCTCCCGGCTGGTCGCCAACACCTCGGTCGCGGTGATCGTGCTGTGGGGCGCCTACCGGGTGGCGTCCGGCTCGCTGGAGCTGGGCGTGCTGGCCGCCGCCGTCCTCTATCTGCGCCGGCTGTACGACCCCATCGACCGCCTCGGCATGTTCCTCAACTCCTACCAGTCGGCGGCCGCCTCGCTGGAGAAGATCGCGGGCCTGCTGGCCCAGACCCCGTCCGTGCCGGAGCCCTCGGTTCCCACGGAACTGCCACCCCTGGAGAGCGACCTGCCCGGCCGCGAGGTCGTCTTCGACGGCGTCCGCTTCGCCTACCGCACCGGCGGCGAGGTGCTGCCCCGCTTCGACCTCACCCTCCCGGCCGGCCAGACGGTCGCGGTGGTCGGCACCACCGGCGCCGGCAAGTCGACCCTCGCCAAACTGCTCGCCCGCTTCTACGACCCGACCGAGGGACGGGTCCTCCTGGACGGCGTGGACCTGCGCGAACTGACCGTGCCCGCACTGCGGCGCGGGGTGGTGATGGTCACCCAGGAGGCGTTCCTGTTCTCCGGCACGGTCGCCGAGAACATCGCCATCGGCCGGCCGGACGCCACCCGCGAGGAGATCGAGCAGGCGGCCAAGGCGATCGGCGCGCACGAGTTCATCGCGGCCCTGCCCGACGGCTACGACACGGACGTCCGCAAGCGCGGCGGGCGCATTTCGGCGGGGCAGCGCCAACTGGTCGCGTTCGCACGCGCCTTGCTCGCCGACCCGGCGGTGCTGATCCTCGACGAAGCGACCAGTTCCCTGGACGTCCCCGGTGAACGGGCCGTGCAACGGGCCATGTCGACGGTGCTGAAGGGCCGTACGGCCGTGGTGATCGCGCACCGGCTGTCCACCGTGGAGATCGCCGACCGGGTGCTGGTGATGGAGCACGGCCGCGTCGTCGAGGACGGCCGCCCGGCCGAACTCATCGCGGGCACCGGCCGGTTCGCGGATCTGCACCGGGCGTGGCGGGACAGTCTGGCCTAGCGAGAAGAACGGGGTTCGCAGGGTGATCGACGCGTACGAGGATCCGGGCACGCCCGACACACGCGGTGGCTGGTACTACCTGTGGTGGCTGGTGCACCGCCAGCCGGGCCGCTCGCTGGCCGGGGCGCTGCTGGGCAGTGTCTGGCTGATACTGATGGCCGGAACGCCGTACATGATGGCGCGGGCCGTGGACGACGGACTGGTGCCGGGGCGCATGACGGTGCTGGCCGGCTGGACGGCGGCGATCTTCGTCCTCGGTGCGGTCAACGCGTGGCTCAGCATCATGCGCCACCGCACGATGACCCGGGTGCGCATGGACGCGTACTTCCGGACGATCAAGGTGGTCGTCGGGCACGCGGTACGGCTCGGTGCCGCGCTGCCCCGGCGGGTGGGAGCCGGTGAGGTCGTCACGATCGGCGTCGGTGACGTGCACACCATCGCCCAGGCGCTGACCGTCGTCGGCCCCGGGGTGGGCGCGGTCGTCGTGTACGCGGTGGTGGCCGGCCTGCTGGTGTCGATCTCCCCCCTGCTGACCGGCGTGGTCCTGCTCGGGGTACCGGTGGTGGCGCTGCTCGCCGGCCCGCTGGCCCGGCGGCTCCAGGGCCAGGAGACCGAGTACCGGGAACGCCAGGGCGTCCTCACGGCCCGTATCGGCGACCTCGCGGGCGGCCTGCGCGTCCTCAACGGCCTGGGCGGCAAGGGCCTGTTCGCGGACGCCTTCCGCAAGGACTCACAGCACCTGCGCGTCCAGGGCTACCGGGTGGGCTCGGTGGCCAGCTGGGTCCAGGCCCTGGGCGTAGGTCTGCCCACGGTGTACCTGGCGGTGGTGACCTGGATCGCGGCCCGGATGGCCGCCCGCGGGGAGATCACGGTGGGCCAGCTGGTGTCGGTGTACGGCTATGTCGCGGTCCTGGTGGGCCCGGTGGCGTTCTTCCTGGACATGGGCTACCAGCTCAGCCGGGGCGTGGTGGCCGCACGCAGGGTGGTACGACTGCTGAACCTGGCCCCGGAACCGGACGAGGGCACGGAACAGGCCCCGGCCGACCCGTCCGTCCTGCGCGATCCGGACTCGGGGGTCCGGGTCCGCCCAGGCCGTCTGACGGCACTGGTGGGCGCGAGCTCGACGGAGACGACGGCGGTGATCGACCGCCTTGGCCGCTACACACGGTCGAACGTGACCTGGGGAGAGACCCGTCTGGACGCCGTCCCCCTACGGGAGGTCCGCTCCCGCATCCTGGTGGCCGACAACAACGCCGACTTCTTCGCAGGCTCGCTGAACGACGCGATCACCGAAGGCGGCAACGCCCCCTGCAGGGGCGCGGGGCTGCATCACATGTGCGGCTGCCGCCGCGCGAGCGCGACCAGCCCCCACACACCCGCCGACACATCTCAGGACGAAGGCCACAACGCGCCCCATAGGGGCGCGGGGCTGCATCGAATGTGCGGCTGCCGCCGCGCGAGCGCGACCAGCCACGGCGGCGCCGCAGCCGCCGACGCACCTCCCGCCGCACCCCCTGACGCGCAAACGGCCCAAGCCCTCCACGCAGCCGCAGCCACCGACATCCTGCAGGCCCTCCCGAACGGCCTCGACTCCCCCATCGACGCCCAGGCCCGCAACCTCTCCGGCGGCCAACGCCAACGCATCCGCCTGGCCCGCGCCCTCCTCACCGACCCCGAGGTCCTCCTCGCCGTGGAGCCCACCTCCGCCCTGGACGCCCACACCGAGGCCCTCGTGGCGGAGCGCCTGCGCACGGCCCGCGCCGGCCGCACCACCCTCCTCACCACCACCTCGCCCCTGATGCTGGCCCGCGCCGACGAGGTGATCTACCTGGTCGACGGCAAGATCGCGGCGACCGGCACGCACGAGGGCCTGCTGGAGTACGAGCCCGGCTACCGCGCCCTGGTGGCCCGGGACACGGAGGAGGAGGTCGTACGGTGACAACGAGTCAGCTTCCCGTCGCCGGACGCGCCGACGTACGCCGGGCCGTCCTCCGCCTGGTGCGGGCCGACCGCGGGGCCTTCTCCGCCGCCCTGCTGCTGAACGCGCTCGCCGCCGGCACCGGCCTGGTCGGCCCGTGGCTGGTGGGCCGGATCGTGGACGCGGTGCGGGCCGGCCGCGGTGTCGGCGCCGTGGACCGCCTCGCCCTGTGGATCCTGCTCTGTTCGCTCGCCCAGCTGCTGTTCGCCCGCTCCGCCCGCTACCTCGGCCACCGCTTCGGCGAACGGACCCTGGCCCGGGTCCGCGAGGAGTTCGTGGACCGGGCGCTCACGCTGCCCGCGTCGGTCGTGGAGCGGGCCGGCACCGGGGATCTGACCGCGCGCGGCACCTCCGACGTGAGCGCCGTCGGCACCACGCTGCGGGACATCGGACCCGAGCTGCTGGTCTGCTCGGTGCAGGCGCTGTTGGTGATGGCCGCGGTCTTCGCACTGGATCCGATGCTCGGCGCGTTCGGGGTGCTCGGGCTGACCCCGATCTGGTTCGCCCTGCGCTGGTATCTGCGCCGGGCCCGGGACGGCTATCTCGCGGAGGGGGCGACCACCTCCGGAGTCGCGGAGATCGTCACGGCGACGGTGGCGGGCGCGCGCACGGTGGAGGCGTTCCGGCTCCAGGAACGGCGGATCACGGCGAGCCGGGACGCGCTGGAGGCCAACCGGAAGACCCGCTTCTACACGCTGCGGCTGCGGACCGTGTTCTTCCCGGCGGTCGAGGTGTCGTACACCCTGCCGGTGGCCGGGGTGCTGCTGGTCGGCGGGCTGCTGCATGTCGGGGTCGGCGTGGTGGTGTCGGCGGCGCTGTATCTGAGGCAGTTCACGGAGCCATTGGACCAGATTCTGATGCGGGTGGAGCAACTCCAGTCCAGCGGTGCCTCGTTCGCCCGGGTGGAGGGGCTGGCGCAGGCTCCGCGGACGGAGGCGGACGGCGGGTCGGCGGCTCCGGCGGACGACCGGATCGATGTGCGCGGGGTGCGGTACGCCTACGAGCGCGGCGGCGAGGTGCTGCGCGGGGTGGATCTCACGGTGCGGCCCGGGGAGCGGCTCGCGGTGGTCGGGCCGTCCGGCGCCGGGAAGACGACGCTGAGCCGGCTGCTGGCGGGCGTCGACGCGCCGGGGTCGGGCACGGTGACCGTGGGCGGGGTGCCGATCGCCGGGCTGGAACCGGAGCTGCTGCGCCGTCAGGTCGTCCTGGTCACCCAGGAACACCATGTCTTCCTCGGCACGGTCCGGGACAACCTGCTGATCGCCGAACCCACCGCGAGCGACGCGGACCTGTGGACGGCGCTGACGACCGTGGGCGTCGACGGCTGGGTCCGCGGTCTCCCCGGCGGCCTCGACACCCTGCTGGGCGCGGGCGGTTGTGCCACGGACGGCTCCCAGGCGCAGCAACTCGCGCTCGCCAGGGTGGTGCTGGCGGACCCGCACACGCTGATCCTGGACGAGGCGACGGCGCTGCTGGACCCGGCGACCGCCCGGCACGCCGAGCGCGCGCTGGCCGCCGTCCTGGAGGGCCGTACGGTCATCGCCATCGCCCACCGGCTGCACACCGCGCACGACGCGGACCGGGTGGCCGTGATGGAGGACGGTCTGCTCGCCGAACTCGGCACCCACGAGGAGCTGGTGGCTGCGGGCGGGGCGTACGCGGCGCTGTGGGCGACCTGGCACGGCGACAAGGCCCCCTGAGCTCCGCTCACTTGCCGAACGATCCGCATACCGAACATGAACATCCGGTCAACGAACGATTTCCGGCCAAATTCCTGACGCGGTCCTGACAGATCGCGTTTTCTGGTGCCACTCTTCCCACGGCCGACTCACAGCAACCCCACAGATTCACCTCGTCGCTGCCGGGTCCGGCTCTGCACCGCGCACGTGGTTCCGCGTTCCGCCTGTTCCGCATGTTCTGCCCGGACGGCCCACCCGCCCTCCGGATCTCCCCTGGCCGTGTGATCCGCGGCCACGCAGAAGGAGTCAGTGTTGAGAAGCAGTTCCTCTCGCAGACGCACCCCCCACCGCACCGCAGTAGTGGCCCTCGCGGGCGTCACCGCCCTGATCGCCGCGGCCGTCCAGTCGGGCGCCGCCAGCGCCGCGCCCACCGCACCGAAGGCCGGCCGGATCAACCCCGCGCACGCCGCCGTCAAGCTCTCGCCCTCGCAGCGCGCGGAGCTGCTGCGTGACGCGAGCGCCGAGAAGGCCGCGACCGCCAAGGCGATAGGCCTCGGCACGCAGGAGAAGCTGGTCGTCAAGGACGTCGTGAAGGACGCCGACGGCACCGTCCACACCCGCTACGAGCGCACCTACGCGGGCCTCCCGGTCCTCGGCGGCGACCTGATCGTCGACACCGCCAAGTCGGGCGCCACCGAGCGTGTCGTCAAGGCGAACAACGCCACGCTCAAGGTCGCCGACCTCACCCCGGCCGTCAGCGCGGCGAGCGCCGAGAAGCAGGCCGTCTCCCGCGCCAAGTCCCTCGGCTCCACCAAGTCGGCGGCCGACGGCGCCCGCAAGGTCATCTGGGCCGGCTCGGGTACCCCCGTCCTCGCCTACGAGACGATCGTCGGCGGCTTCCAGGACGACGGCACCCCCAACCAGCTGCACGTGATCACCGACGCCGCCACCGGCAAGAAGCTCTTCGAGTACCAGGGCATCGAGAACGTCACGGGCACCGGCAACACCCAGTACAGCGGGACGGTGTCGCTGTCGACGACCCAGTCGGGCTCGACGTACAACCTGACCGACGGCGACCGCGGCGGCCACAAGACGTACAACCTGAACCACGGCACGTCGGGCACCGGCACGCTGTTCTCGCAGTCGAGCAACACCTGGGGCAACGGCACCACGTCGAACGCCGCCACCGCGGGCGCCGACGCGCACTACGGGGCCGCGGAGACCTGGGACTTCTACAAGAACACCTTCGGCCGCAGCGGCATCAAGAACAACGGCGTCGGCGCCTACTCCCGCGTCCACTACGGCAACTCGTACGTGAACGCGTTCTGGGACGACGGCTGCTTCTGCATGACGTACGGTGACGGCTCCGGCAACGCGGACCCGCTGACGGCGATCGACGTGGCCGGCCACGAGATGAGCCACGGCGTCACCTCGAACACGGCCGGTCTCAACTACACCGGTGAGTCGGGCGGGCTCAACGAGGCCACCTCGGACATCTTCGGCACCGGCGTCGAGTTCTACGCGGCCAACTCCTCCGACGTCGGTGACTACCTCATCGGCGAGAAGATCGACATCAACGGCGACGGCACCCCGCTGCGCTACATGGACAAGCCGAGCAAGGACGGCGGTTCGGCCGACTACTGGTCCTCGTCGGTCGGCGGCCTCGACGTGCACTACTCGTCCGGCGTGGCGAACCACTTCTTCTACCTGCTGAGCGAGGGCAGCGGCGCCAAGGTCATCAACGGCGTCAGCTACAACTCGCCCACGAAGGACGGCCTTCCGGTCACCGGCATCGGCCGGGACAAGGCGCTCCAGATCTGGTACCGCGCGCTCACCACCAAGTTCACCTCGACCACCAACTACGCGGCCGCCCGCACCGGCACCCTCGCGGCGGCGGGTGAGCTGTACGGCACCACCAGCACCGAGTACAAGGCGGTGCAGGACGCCTGGGCGGCCGTGGCGGTCGGCTCCCGCTCGGGCGGTGGCGGCGGTACGGGCACCTCGTACGAGAGCACCACACCGGTGTCGATCCCGGACAACGGGCCCGCGGTCACCTCGTCGATCACGGTCTCCGGCCGGACCGGGAACGCGCCGAGCAACCTCCAGGTAACGCCGAATATCAGCCACACCTGGCGTGGTGACCTGGTGATCGACCTCGTCGGTCCGTCCGGAACGTCCTACCGCCTGAAGGCCTTCAGCTCCTCCGACTCCGCGGACAACGTGACGGACACCTACACGGTGAACGCCTCGTCGGAATCGGCCAATGGAACCTGGAAGCTGAAGGTCCAGGACCAGGCCGCACAGGACGTCGGCACGATCAACAGCTGGAAGCTGACCTTCCCGTAAACCGCAGGACACGGACGTGGGCGACGGGCGCCGTCCGGGGGTTCGACTCCCCCCGGGCGGCGCCCGTTTTACATGTTCGCAATGTTCACCGAACACCTGCTTTTCGGCCAACATCACTTCAAGGTCCTGACATGTACGCGACCTTGATGTCACTCTTCCTTCACCCGTCGCACAGCACAGCAACTTCACAACCCCACAGCCGGGCCGGTAACCCCACATCGCCCCGGACTCCCCACATCCTGAAGGAGCTTGAGTGAGCCCCCTCTACGCGCGTCACAAGCGCACCACTCTGGCCATCGCCACCGCTGTCGCCGCCGGCGCCCTGCTCACCACGGGTATGACTGCGAACGCCACAGCCGCCGACAAGCAGCTGGCCGCCGCCCCCACCCTGCTCTCCAACTCCGCCCGCACCGCCCTCATCCAGAAGGCGCAGGCGGACGTCACCGAGACCGCGCAGCAGATAGGCCTCGGCGCCAAGGAGAAGCTGGTCGTCAAGGACGTCGTGAAGGACGCCGACGGCACCGTCCACACGCGCTACGAGCGCACCTACGCGGGCCTCCCGGTCCTCGGCGGCGACCTGGTCGTGCACACCTCCAAGGCCGGCAAGACCGAGGGCGTCACCAAGGCGACTAAGACGGCCATCAAGGTGGCCTCCCTCAAGCCGCAGATCAGCACCGCCAAGGCGGAGAAGTCGGCGCTCACCGTCGCCAAGTCGCTGGGCTCCAGCAAGTCGGCGGCCGACGGCGCCCGCAAGGTCATCTGGGCCGGCTCGGGTACCCCCGTCCTCGCCTACGAGACGATCGTCGGCGGCTTCCAGGACGACGGCACCCCCAACCAGCTGCACGTCATCACCGACGCCGCCACCGGCAAGAAGCTCTTCGAGTACCAGGGCATCGAGAACGCCACCGGCACCGGCAAGACCCTGTACTCGGGCACCGTCAGCCTCACCACCAGCCTGTCGGGCACGACGTACTCGCTGACCGACGCCTCGCGCGGCAGCCACAAGACGTACAACCTGAAGCACGGGACGTCCGGCACCGGCACCCTGTTCACCAACACCACCAACACGTGGGGCACCGGCACCGCCTCCAGCTCCACCACCGACGTGACCGCCGCCGCGGACGCCGCCTACGGCGCCCAGGAGACGTGGGACTTCTACAAGGACACGTTCGGCCGCAGCGGCATCAAGAACAACGGTGTCGGCGCCTACTCCCGCGTCCACTACGGCAGCTCGTACGTGAACGCGTTCTGGGACGACAGCTGCTTCTGCATGACCTACGGTGACGGCTCCAGCAACACCCACCCGCTGACCTCGCTGGACGTGGCCGGTCACGAGATGAGCCACGGTGTCACCTCCAACACCGCGGGTCTCAACTACTCGGGCGAGTCCGGCGGCCTCAACGAGGCCACCTCGGACATCTTCGGCACCGGCGTCGAGTTCTACGCGGCCAACTCCTCCGACGTCGGTGACTACCTCATCGGCGAGAAGATCAACATCAACGGCGACGGCACCCCGCTGCGCTACATGGACCAGCCCAGCAAGGACGGCGGCTCCGCCAACTACTGGTCCTCCTCGGTCGGCAACCTCGACGTGCACTACTCGTCGGGCGTCGCCAACCACTTCTTCTACCTGCTGTCCGAGGGCAGCGGCGCGAAGACGATCAACGGCGTGAGCTACAACTCGCCCACGTCCAACGGCTCCACGGTCACCGGCATCGGCCGGGCCAAGGCGCTGCAGATCTGGTACAAGGCCCTGACGACGTACTTCACGTCGACCACCAAGTACGCGGGCGCCCGCACCGGCACCCTGAGCGCGGCGGCTGCCCTCTACGGCTCCGGCTCCACCGAGTACAACGCGGTGGCGGCGGCCTGGTCGGCGGTCAACGTCAGCTGACACCGCACCGAGCGGTACTGGCGGGCCCCCGGGGAGAAGGCGTCCCGGGGGCCCGCCCTACGCTCTCTCCCATGTCCTTCACCTACGAGGCGGTCGGCGCCACTCGCGAGAACCTCGCCGCCTGCCCGCCGGGCTTCCACCCCTTGCACGTGCGCACGCGCATAGGCGAGGGCGAGGAAGTCTTCGACCGGGCCGCCGAGGCGGTCCTCACCTGGGAACTCCACCGCGCTCTCGGCGTCGGTATCGACGCCGACGCCGACCGCGCGGCCCCCGGCGTGGACGTCACCGTCACCCTCGCCGGCCTCATCAAGGCCCCCTGCCGGATCGTCTGGACGGCGGAGGAGTCCCGCCGGGCGGGCTGGGCCTACGGCACCCTCACCGGCCACCCGGAGTGCGGTGAGGAGGCCTTCCTGGTCACCCGCACCGGCGACGGCACGGTCTGGCTGACGGTCGCGGCCTTCAGCAAGGCCGCCAAGTGGTACACCCGCGCGGGCGGCGCGGCGACCCGGGGACTGCAGCACGCGTACGCCCGCCGCTGCGGGGCGGTGCTGCGGAGGCTGTGCGCGGATGCGGAGCCCGAGTTCTGACGGTCAGACCGGCATGGCCCGGGCGTGCTGGTCCCGCAGTACCGCCCAGGCCCGGTCCTGATCCGGACCGGGCATGGCGGGCGCCGGCTGTCCGGCGCGGTCGATGAGGACGAGCGCGGTCGCGATGAAGCCGAGGGACTGGGAGCGCAGGATTCCCTCACGCGTGCCGCTGAACCGGCCGACGGCCGCAGCGCAGAGCGCGCCGAAGGCCCGGAAGTCGACGAGGCAGACTCCGTCGACGGGGTCGGCGACACCTGAGGTGACACCGAAGACCTGAGCGAAGACCTCGGCGGTTCCCACGAATTCCTGGGCGACCTCGGTATTCGGGCACCAGATGTCGCGCCCCGGCATATCAGTCGCGTGAAACCGGAATCGCGTGTGCTGACTCACTCCGAGTCCATTCTGTGGGTTTCCCGCCGGAAGGGCCGCGTCATCAGGGCCAGCCGTTGTAGTGACCAGATGTCGTCCCGTTCGTCGAGGCTGAGCTCGCCGTTCCGGCGCAGCAGCCAGATCACCTCGTGCTGGAAGTGCAGAACCGCGTCGCCCTCGACGCGCTCCAGCAGACGCGCCACCAGCCCGACCATGTCGGTTTGCTGGAGGCCCACGTCCGCTCCTTTCCCCATACGGAAGGCCACGGAGACCGTGGGCGTGAAACCGAGTTCGGTGACGACAGGATCCCAGGGGGACAGCCGGTCCGATTCCAGCACCCGAACCCACAGGCCGCGAGAGGTGTAGAGAAACACCTCCTTGTCCAACAGCCGCTCGGCCGTGAACGACGCGTCGAACACGCCGATGTCCCTGCCGATTTCGGCAAGCCAGGTCGCGACCTCGACCGGCGACGACCCCGTCGCCACGTCAAGGTCAAAATCGATTGCCATACTGTTTGCTACCTTCGCGTCCTACGGATAGAAGTGGACCACGTTCCCGGCACGGTCAACGAACAGGACCTCTTTCAGGCCGCCAATAGGCCAGTCCTGAAACTGCTTCCGCAGCAATCCGACATCGACATCGAGCAATCCGACGCGCCAAGGGCAGGCAAAGCCCACCCTTGGCGCGTCGGATCCCGCGCGGTCAGCGCATCAGCACCCCGGCCCCCGTCACCGCCCCCTCCACAGGGACCACCACCAGTCCCAGCTCGGCGCCGGACGCCAGCAGTCGGTGGGCCGCGAGGATGCGGACCGTGTAGCCGTAGGGGCCCGTGCGGTCCAGGGAGAGGGGGCCCTCGTAGGTCCAGTGGCCCTCCAGGTCCGGGCCTCCCGTCGGTTTCAAGGGGACCGTCGTCGCGTCGGTGATGCGATCCTCCGGGTCGACCCGGCCGGAGACCGCCTGGACCTCCACGTCGTCCGGGGCGAGGTCGCCGAGGCGGACGCGGACGCGCAGGGCGAGGGTGGTGCCCAGTTCGGCGGTGGCCGTGGCGGTGGCCGCCTCGACGTGGTCCACCGAGACACCGTGCCAGGCCGCCCGCACCCTGCCCTTCCAGACGGACAGTTCGCGGGTCGCGTCGGAGGTCATGGACCGGTGGGCGTGGGCCGCCGGGGTGTAGAGGCGCTCCACGTACTCGCGGACCATGCGGCCCGCCAGCACCTTGGGACCGAGGAGGGTGAGGGTCTGGCGGACCATCTCGATCCAGCGGTCGGGCAGACCGGTCCGGCCGCGCTCGTAGAAGCGCGGGGTGACGCGTTGTTCGAGGAGGTCGTAGAGGGCGTCCGCCTCGATGTCGTCGCGACGCTCGGGGTCGGTGCCGGCGCCGTCCGCCGTCGGGATCGCCCAGCCGAAGTCCGGCTGGAACCACTCGTCCCACCAGCCGTCCAGGACCGAGAGGTTGAGGCCGCCGTTGAGCGCCGCCTTCATCCCGCTGGTCCCGCACGCCTCCAGCGGGCGCAGCGGGTTGTTCAGCCAGATGTCGCAGCCGGGCAGCAGCTTCTGCGCCATCGCCATGCCGTAGTCGGGCAGGAAGACGATCCGGTGCCGGACGCGCGGATCGTCGGTGAACCGGACCAGTTCCTGGACCAGCCGCTTGCCGCCGTCGTCCGCCGGGTGCGCCTTTCCGGCCACCACGACCTGGATCGGCCGCTCGGAGTGCAGCAGGAGGTCCATCAGCCGGTCGCGGTCGCGCAGCATGAGCGTGAGCCGCTTGTACGACGGGACGCGCCGGGCGAAACCGATGGTCAGGACGTCGGGGTCGAGGACGTGGTCGATCCAGCCCAGCTCGGCGGTACCCGCACCCCGTTGCCGCCAGGAGGCCCGCAGCCGCTCCCGCACCTCCAGCACCAGCTGCTCCCGCAGCGACCGGCGCAGCTCCCAGATCTCCTGGTCGGCGATCTCGGCGACCGCGTCCCAGCGTTCCGGGCCGCCCACGGTCAGCGCCTCCTCGGTCCGCCGATCGCCCAGCTGCCTCGCCCCCAGCCGCACCACCTCGGGCGCCACCCAGGTCGGGGCGTGCACCCCGTTCGTCACGGAGGTGATCGGCACCTCGTCGGCGTCGAATCCCGGCCACAGCCCGGAGAACATCTCCCGGCTGACGTTGCCGTGCAGCAGCGAGACCCCGTTGGCGCGCTGGGCGAGCCGCAGTCCCATCACGGCCATGTTGAAGAGGTTGGCTTCGCCGCCGGGGTAGGTCTCCATCCCCAGGCGCAGGATGTGCTCCACCCCGATCCCGGGCAGTTCGGCGTCGGGGCCGAAGTGGTGGGCGACCAGCTCCCGGTCGAAGCGGTCGATGCCGGCCGGGACGGGGGTGTGGGTGGTGAAGACGGTGCCGGCGCGCACCGCCTCCAGCGCGGAGTCGAAGTCCAGCCCCTGCGCGCACAGCTCGGCGATCCGCTCCAGACCCAGGAAGCCGGCGTGCCCCTCGTTGGTGTGGAAGACCTCCGGCTCGGGGTGGCCGGTCAGCCGGCAGTACGTCCGTACGGCGCGCACACCCCCTATCCCGAGCAGCATCTCCTGGAGCAGCCGGTGTTCGCTGCCGCCGCCGTAGAGCCGGTCGGTGACCCCGCGTTCGCCGAGGCCGTTCTCCTCCACGTCGGAGTCCAGCATCAGCAGCGGCACCCGGCCCACCTGGGCCAGCCAGATCCGGGCGCGCAGCAGCCGGCCGCCGGGCAGGGCGAGGGAGACGTGCGCCGGGGTGCCGTCGGCGTCCTTCAGCGGCACCACCGGCAGTTCGTTCGGGTCGAGGACGGGATAGTGCTCCTGCTGCCAGCCGTCCCGGGACAGGGTCTGCCGGAAGTACCCGTGCCGGTACAGGAGGCCGACGCCGATCAGCGGTACGCCGAGGTCGCTGGCCGACTTGAGGTGGTCGCCGGCCAGGATGCCGAGGCCGCCGGAGTACTGGGGCAGGGCGGCCGTGATGCCGAACTCGGGCGAGAAGTAGGCGACGGCGGACGGGAGTTCGGCGGCCTGCGGCCGGGACTGGTACCAGCGGTCGCCGGTCACGTAGTCGCTCAGGTCGTCGGCGGCCGCCGTCAGCCGGCGCAGGAACCGGCGGTCACCGGCCAGCTCGGCGAGCCGCGCCGGCGGCAGGCTGCCCAGCAGCCGCACCGGATCGCCCGCCGAGGCGGCCCAGCGCTCGGGGTCGACGGCCTGGAAGAGGTCACGGGTCTCGGTGTGCCAGGACCAGCGCAGATTTCGGGCCAGGTCGCTGAGGGGGCGGAGGGGGTCGGGGAGAACGGGACGGACGGTGAACCGACGGATCGCCTTCACATTCCACTCCACGCGTTCGTGGTGAGAGCCGTACGGCGGTGTGCGGCTCGGCGTTCCTCAGACGGTACCGGTGTCGAGGGGGCCGTTGTCGGAGCTCCGGCACCAGACCCCGGCTTCGTCCCCCGGTGGGCGGACCGAGACGCGTCACGCCTCCTTGTGGGACCCGGCGCCGCACGAGACGCTGCCCCCTTGAGCTGAGGAGGGGGAACTCACAGCCATGTCACGGACGATCAACCGGCGTGCGCGCCTGGCAGGGGGCTTGACCGCGGTCATCACGGCCGCGGTGCTGTCATCGGCCACCCTGCCCGCGCACGCCGTACCGGAGGGGACCGTGTTCGGCGCCGGCAGACCGGGCTCGGTCGGCGGAAGCTATCTGGTGACCCTGAAGGAGGGGATCAAGGGCGCGTCGGCGGCCGGGAGGGGCGTCGCGACCCGCTATGGGGCGAAAATAAGCCATACTTACGGCAGTGTGCTGAACGGATACGCCGTCCGGGCAAGCGCTGGACAGGCCCGGCGGCTCGCCGCGGACTCACGGATCGCCTCCGTCGTCCAGGACAGCCGGATACGGCTCGACCGCACCCAGACGAACCCGCCGTCCTGGGGCCTGGACCGCGTCGACCAGGCGGCTCTGCCGCTCGACAAGGCGTACACCTGGCCGACGTCGGGGGGCGCGGGCGTCACCGCCTACGTGATCGACACCGGCATCCGGATCGGCAACCGCGACTTCGGCGGCCGGGCGAGCTACGGCTGGGACTTCGTCGGGAACGACAGATCCGCCGGCGACGGCGACGGCCACGGGACACATGTCGCCGGCACGATCGCCGGGACCCGGTACGGCGTCGCCAAGAGGGCGAAGGTCGTCTCCGTACGGGTCATGGACGACACGGGGTCGGGCACCACCGCCCAGGTCATCGCCGGTATCGACTGGGTCACCGCACACGCCCGCAAGCCGGCGGTGGCCAACCTCAGCCTGGGCGGTGCGCACAACGCCCAGCTCGACGCCGCGGTACGCGACTCGATCAGGTCCGGGGTGACGTACACGGTCGCGGCCGGCAACGACGGCCGGCCGGCCGACCGTTACTCACCGGCCGACGTACCGCAGGCCCTCACGGTCGGCGCCACCGACCGCGCCGACGCCCGCGCGGGCTTCTCCAACTTCGGTGCAGCCGTCGACCTGTTCGCCCCGGGCGTGGCGATCACCTCGGACTCGTACACGAGCGACACCGGCAAGGCGACCTATTCGGGTACGTCGATGGCGTCACCGCACGTGGCGGGCGCCGCCGCGCTCTACCTCGCCGGTCGTCCGAGGGCCACCCCGGCCCAGGTCGCCGAGGCTCTGATTGCGGGGGCGGCGAGCGGGAAGGTGACCGGTGCGGGGCTCGGGTCACCCAACCGACTCCTCCGGGTGCCGAAATCGTAAAGCGTTTTCTCCCATGCGAACTCGCCACCGGCCCCGTTCGTACAGAACGGGGCCGGTCTTGTGCGTAGACATACGGCTGAGTAGTTAACAAAGTGCCGGATTGCCCACCCGAATAGGGTGGGAAGGCTCCTCCGGTACACCCCATGGACACAGCGCTGACACCCCGCACAGGTAGACCCTCAAGTACACCTTCGGATACAGCCGCAGGACCCGTCTCGCCACCATCCATCCGCCCACACCCACGTTGCCGCGGACAGGAGCGGTCATGCCCGCCACGCACCAGTCGTCAGCACCTCCGACACAGCGCACGTCACCTCGTGCCACACCCCCCGCGGACGAGGCCACCGCCGTCGGCCGCATACCCGTCCTCGACGTCCGTCCCCTGGTCCAGCAGGGGCGCCGGCCCGCCAAAGCGGTGACCGGGGAGTCGTTCGAGGTCACCGCCACCGTCTTCCGCGAGGGCCATGACGCCGTCGCCGCCAATGTCGTACTGAAGGACCCCAAGGGCCGCCCGGGTCCCTGGACCCCGATGCGGGAGCTGGCCCCCGGCACCGACCGCTGGGGCGCCACCGTCACCGCCGCCGGAAAACCGGGCCGTTGGACCTACCAGGTCGAGGCCTGGGGAGATCCGGTCACCACCTGGCGCCACCACGCCCAGATCAAGATCCCGGCGGGCATCGACACCGATCTGGTCCTGGAGGAGGGCGCACGGCTGTACGAACGGGCCGCCGCCGCTGTCCCGAAGTCCAGGAAGCGGGAGATCCTGCTGGCCGCCGCGGCCGCCCTGCGCGACGAGGAACGGCCCGCCCCCTGGCGCCTGGCCGCCGCCCTCACACCCGAGGTCGACAAGATCCTCCGCCGTTATCCGCTCAGGGAGTTGGTCACCTGCTCCGAGCCGTTGCCGCTGCTCGTCGAGCGGGAGCGGGCTCTGTACGGCTCCTGGTACGAGTTCTTCCCGCGCTCCGAGGGCACGGCCGAGCGGCCGCACGGCACGTTCCGGACAGCGGCCCGGCGGCTGCCCGCGATCGCGGAGATGGGCTTCGACGTCGTCTACCTCCCGCCCATCCACCCCATCGGGACCACCTTCCGCAAGGGCCCCAACAACACCCTGAGCGCCGGTCCCGAGGACGTGGGCGTGCCGTGGGCGATCGGTTCCCCGGAGGGCGGGCACGACGCCGTCCATCCGGACCTGGGGACCCTGGAGGACTTCCAGTGGTTCGT
>NZ_JBEZKI010000029.1:0-162555 GCF_040651615.1 Streptomyces sp. NPDC048417
GTCCCCGGACGTGAGTCCGGGAACCGGCCCTCCTGCTCGGTGCCGCGGTGTCTCCTACTGGCCGAAGCCGTAGGAGAACAGGTGGTCGGTGCCCGTCTGGCCGGTCACCGGCAGCGTGACCGATGCCACCTGCTTGGACGGGTCCAGCGGGACCTTCGTGGCGAAGACGAAGGTCTTGACGCCGTCCCGGCCCCCGCTCCCGGTGTTCCGGTAGGCGGTGGTGACGGCCGTCGTGTCACCCGGCAGCGGCTTGCTCGGTCCGCCGTTGAGCGTCCAGTCCGAGAAGCCGACCGTCGCCTGGGAGGTGGTGCCGTCGGTGTAGGTGACGGTCAGCGTGCCCGAGACCCCGCTGCCGTCGGTCGGGGCGTTGACCGCGGCGCCCAGCAGGCCCAGCGACGACCCCGACGTGCCGGCCGGCATGGCAATCGTCTGGCCGGCCATCTCCAGGTTGTCCAGCTGACCGGACGTCACCGTCGGCCAGGTGTAGGAGATGCCGTCGACCGTGAGGGGGGACCCGCTCGTGACACCGGCCGCGGACAGCGCGTTCTGCGAGTAGGCCCAGCCGCCGCCGTCGAACCCGCCCGAGTAGGTGGCGCCGTCGGGATAGATGCCCTCATTGGTGGCGTACGGCCACAGCGCACCGGCCTTGGCGACGGCCACGCGCAGGGTCGCCCCGGACAGTGCCGCACCGGTGCCGTGGTCGGTCAGGGCGAAGGCGACCGGGTACGTCCCCTCGTCCGGGCCCGCCGTCACATGGACCTTCGCCTCGACGCTGCCCGAGGCGGGCACCGTCAGCGAGCCGGAGGCCTTGTCCAGTGTGACGCCGGAGGGCACCGTCGCCGTCCAGTCGACCGTGACGGCCTTGCTGCCGAGGTTGGTCAGGTCGAGGGTGGCGTCATCGCCCTGGCCCGGCTGGAGGACCAGGCCGTTGCTGGGGCCGGTCGCCGCCAGTACCCGGCCGCCGCCCGTGGTGTCCGACGGCGGCACCGCCGACGGGCCGGACGCCCAGGAGGCGTTCGGCTGGGTGCCGAGCGTGTAGTCGAGCGTGCCCGCGCCCTTGAACTGCTGGTACGTCAGCCAGGAGGTGTTCCAGGCCTTGCCCTTGACGTTCAGGGACTGCACGTACGGCGCGTCGGGCGCGGCCTGCGGGGCGTTGATCCGCACCGTCCTGCCGTTGCCGAGGGTCACCTGGGCCACCGGGAACGCCGGGCTGCCGAGCACCAGGGTGTCCGTGCCCGGGGTCTCCGGGTACATGCCGAGCTCGGACCAGACGTACCAGGAGCTCATGGCGCCGAGGTCGTCGTTGCCGAACGAGCCGACCGGGGCGTTGAAGTACAGGCCCTGCTGGGCCGCGCGGACCGCCGCCTGGGTCTTCCACGGCTGGCCCGTGTAGTTGTACTCCCAGGGAATCTCCACGCTGGGCTCGTTGCTCAGGTCGGCGTCGGTGCCGCCGGGGCTGGTGATGTCGTCGAGGAGGCTGTCCAGGTAGGACGAGTACGCCTTGGTGCCGCCGCGGGCCTGGATGAGCTGTTGCAGGTTGAAGGGGACCATGGGGGTGTACTGGGCGGAGGTGCCCTCCACGAAGCCGTTGGAGGTGCCGGGGGTGAAACCGCCCGCGAACTGGCCGTCCTTGTTCCTGGCCTGCATGTAGCCGGTCTGCGGGTTGAAGACGTTCATCCAGTCCTGGGCGCGGGTGGCGAACTTCTCGTAGACGGCCGTCCTGCCGAGCGACTTCGCGAAGGCGGCCAGGGCGTAGTCGGCGCTGTCGTACTCCAGTTGGGTGGAGACCGGGCCGTAGAAGTTGCAGCAGTTGTAGTCGTTCTCGTCCAGCGGGAGGTAGCCCTTGGCGTCCCGCACCGACTCGCCGGGGCGGTCGTTGTTCGGGACGGTGGCCTCGTGCTGGAGGGCCGCGAGGGCCTTGCCCGTGTCGAAGTCCGTCGCGCCGAAGGCATACGCGCCGGCGATGATGCCGGCGGCCGGGTCACCGACCATCACATAGCTCTCGCCGTTGTTCGAGGCCCACTTGGGCAGCAGGCCCGTCTGGTCGTAGCCGTTGAGCATCGAGGTGACGACGTCGCTCGCGACCTTGGGCTCGACCATCGCCATCAGCTGGGTCTGGGAACGGTAGGTGTCCCAGCCCGAGTAGGTGGCGTACTGGGCTTTCTGCCCCTTGGCCAGCTTGTGGATCTGGTTGTCCATGCCCATGTACTGGCCGTTGTCGTCGGAGAAGACGTTCGGGTGCAGCAGGGCGTGGTAGAGCGCGGTGTAGAACTGCGTCTGCTGATCGGCGGACCCGCCGCCCACCTGGATGTTCTTCAGCACCGCGTTCCAGGCGTCGTGGTTGGCCTTCTCGACGGCGCCGACGTTCCAGTTCTTGATCTCCGTGGCGAGGTTGCCCGCCGCGTTGGCGTCGCTCGTGTACGAGATGCCGACCTTCGCCGTGACCGTGGCGTTCGACGAGGTGTCGAAGGTCAGGTACATGCCGTTGGCGCCGGTTGTGGGCGGCTGGGCGGCCTGGGCGGCCTTGGACAACCGGGATGCCGTACTGGCGCTCGGTGTCGCGGAGGCCGTGGCGGAGGCCTTGGCCGCGCTCCCGTGGACCGTCGGGGCCGGCTTTGCCGGGACGGTGAAGTGCTTCTCCTTCAGCGGCTTCGACGTGGACTTCTGCGGGGTCTGGCTGACCTTGCCCGCCTTCAGCGACTTCGCGTCGGGGGTGACGGTGCTGCCGACCCAGGTGCCGCTCGCGGCGAACGGACGGTCGAACCTGATGTCGAAGTGCAGCGTGTACCGGTTGTTCGCGCCGCAGAAGTGGCCGCTGTCGATCGCGCCGCTGATCTCCTTGCTGTTCACCACCTGGACGCGGGTCCCGTCCACCTGGGTGGCGCCCCCGCTGAGCTTGAACAGCAGGTTCGCCTGCTCTCCCGCCGGGAAGGTGAAGCTGCCGAGACCGGCGCGGGTGGTGTCGGTCAGCTCGGTCTTCACGCCGTTGGCGTCGGTGACCTGGTAGGACCCGATGGCGGCCTGCTCGTCGGCGTGGCTGAAGCCGACCGACGCGCTGCCGAGGTCGCCCGGCAGTGCGCCGGTCACCGGCAGCACGGGCAGGTCGCCCGCGACCGGGCAGCCCGGGCCCGAGACGTGGGTGAGGCTGAAGCCGGAGAGCTTCTTGTCGGCGTACTCGTAGCCGCCGCCGTCGGGGCGGTTCGGCGTCGTGTCGGGACCCCACTGCACCATGCCGGCCGGCATGTCGGGGCCGGGGAAGGTGTCCACCGCACCGGAGGTGCCGATGAGGGGGTTGACGAGGGACGCGGGGTCGTTCACGAGAGGCGGCGTCGCGTTGCCCGCGGCCTGGGCGCTTCCGATCGCCGGAAGCGGAAGGGCTGCCATACCCAGGACGCAGACCACAACGAGGCGTCGGCGGAATCTTGCTCGGTCGGCTGGTGCAGCTGAACGTCGGGGTCTCACCATCGGTTGCCTCCGCAGCGGTTCGTGCTTCGCACATCAGGTGTCGGCGCGCCGAAAAACACCGGAATGCCGGCGACAGGCAACGGTTCGGGTCGCTCCCACGGCCTGACAACGTTGCCATGCACGAGTGTCGAGTGAAACGCCTGTGCTTGCGGCGTGTCAACGAGGCCAACAAGACTTTCTGGGTGCGAAGTTCACGGCCCGCGCCGTCGAGGACGCGAGCCCGCCTTCGGGGCGGGCGAGTTCCGGCCGGGGTGCCCCGCGGTCCCCGGCCCACCGCCGTGTCACCCCTCGTCGCGCAGCTGGGCCGCCAGGGAGGTCAGGGGCTCGGTCTCCTCGGTGTGGCCCAGGGGGGTGAGGTGGGAGATCGCCGCGTCGAGGCGGGTGAGCGCGGGGACGGGGCGTTCCAGGTAGATGCCCTCCACGACAGCCGCGAGCCGGACGCACTCGGCCCACTCGCCCGCGTGGTCCTTGTCGGGTCCCGGTGCGCCGACCAGGGTGAGGGCCCTGTCCAGCGCGGCCAAGGAGGTCTCGTACTCACCGGCGTAGGCGTTGACCCGTCCGTGTTCGTAAGCGAGGGCACTGTCCAGGGAGC
This sequence comes from Streptomyces sp. NPDC048417, assembly GCF_040651615.1. Lineage (NCBI taxonomy): Bacteria > Bacillati > Actinomycetota > Actinomycetes > Kitasatosporales > Streptomycetaceae > Streptomyces > Streptomyces sp. NPDC048417. The sequence goes on from NZ_JBEZKI010000029.1 coordinate 4,058, forward strand.
GGTCGCGGGCCTCGTACTCGGCGGCGCGGGCCTCGTCGGCGACCCTGCCCGCGTCGGCGAGGACGGCGAGGGCGTCGGCCAGGCCCTCGGCGCCCTGCCGCTGGGCCTGGAGGCGGGCGAGTTCGCGCAGGCAGCTGCTGAGCTGCTCGTAGCGCGGGGCCCGGGCGTGGGCGGCGAGGGCCTGGTCCGCGGCCTCGCGGGCCCGGCCGAACTCGCCGGACTCGGCGAGGAGTACGGCGGTCTCCGCGGCGATCATGGCGTGGCTCCCGGGGTCGTCGTCCCAGCCGGCCGACTCGGCCGCCAGGGCGGCGAACTCCGCCGTGGCGGCCTTGAGGTCCTCTCCCGCGCGCAGCGCGCGGGCGCGGTACAGGCGCAGCTGGGCGACGAGCCGGTCGTCCATCTCCCCGGCGGCGGCGTCCGGTTCGGTCAGGAGGGAGTCGAGCAGCGCGATGCAGTCCTCGACGCGGCCCAGTTCGAGGCTGAGCTGGGCGACGTTGCCGTAGGTGCAGAAGGCGTCCGTGCGGCTGCCGTGGCGCAGGTCCAGCTCCGCGGAGCGGGACAGGTGCCGCAGCGCCTCGTCGGGGCGGCCCAGGTGCATGCAGGCCTGGGCCAGATCACCGTGCAGGCGTGCGGTGTCGACGGAGTCGGACGGCCAGTCGGCGGCCAGCCGCAGACCCTCGGTCAGGTCCTCGTGTGCGGCCCGCGCGTCTTGGAGGCCGAGCCGGAGCCGGCCGCGCAGGCCGAGCGTGCGGGGCAGGTGCCAGGCGGGGCCGTCCGCCTTCAGCCGGTCGAGGAGGGCGTCGATCTCCGTGACCGCGGTGGGCAGATCGCCGGAGAGGGCGTGGGTACTGGCCCGCAGCAGGTGGGCGCCGGAGATCTGGCCGGTGATGTCGTGCCGGGTGGCGAAGGCGAGCAGCAGGTCCACCTCGGCGAGAACCGGCGCGATGTGCTCCTCGTCCCTCGTCGCCTGCAGCCGCAGGCCGAGCGCGCTCGCCCGCAGCCGCAGCACACGGGCCTCCTGGTACGGGGCGAGGTCGGGCGTCTCCTCCTGCAGACGGACGAGGGCCGCGTGGGCGGCGGTCAGCGCGGCGGCCTTCGCCTCGGCTCCGTCGGCGCGCTCCGCGGGGAGTTCCGCCGCGGGGAGCACGGCGCAGGCGCGGGCGAGTGCCGCGTCACCCGGCGCTCCGGCCTCGTCGTACAGGCTCGCGGCCTCTTCCCACAGGGCGGCCGCCTTGTCGAACTGGTCCTGTTCGCCCACCCGGCCCGCCTCGTCGGCCAGCAGGTCCGCGCGCAGTTGTACGAGCGGTCCGACGGCCGGGTCGTCGGGGTGGGCGTAGCCGGGGGCGGCGACGAGGGTGCGCAGCCGGGCCCAGCAGGCCGTCGCGTCCGGATGCCCCTGCTCCTCCGACTTCCTTGCGCGAGCGATGAGTTCGGGCAGCGACTCTGGGACGGCGACGGCGACGGCGGGCGCGGCGGCCGGGGCCACGTCGTCGAGGCCGCGGGCGCGCAGGGTCAGCTCCAGTGCGTCCAGGAGGGGCGCACGGTCGAGGCGGGCGGTGTGCCGGTCGGTGTGGGCCGTGGTTCCGTTGCGGGCGTCGAAACGCGCGGCGAGGTCGGCGGCGCGGCCGCGTACCTCGGCGCGCAGGCCGGCCACCGTCCAGGTGCGGCCGGCGTAGCCGGCGGCGGGCAGGTCGCCGTGGCCGAGGAGTTCGACGCGCTGGAGGAGGACCTCGACGCCGGTGAGGAAGCCGACGAGGTCCAGCGGCGAGTCGAGCTCGTCGAACAGGGCCCGGTTCTCGGCGAGGAGTTCCAGGCCGCGTGCCTCGTTACCGGTCAGCGCGCAGAACTCCAGGTGCCGGCCGACCTCGCCGGACATCGCGGGGTTGCGGCGGCAGGCGCGGTAGCCGGTGAGGTGCAGCTCGCGGGCCCGGTCGGTGCGGCCGGTGCGCAGCAGGGGAAGCAGCGCGTAGGAGACGGAGCGGGCGGGCTCCTCCTGGCAGGACTCCTTCCCGGCCAGGACGGGCTCCCAGGTGCGCAGCGCCCGCTCGTCGTCGCCCGCCGCGAGGTGGTACAGGGCGCGCTCGCAGATCTCGCAGGCCTCGCAGTCGCTGAGCTCGGTACGGGTCCGGCCGGCCCACAGTTCGAAGGCCGGGTCGGTGTCCTCGCCGACGTGTGCGGCGAGCCGGTAGGCCTGTCCGTAGTAGGGCTGGAGCCCGAGGCCGGCCTTCTCGTAGCGGTCGCGCATCTCGGTGAGCCACTGGCGCAGGCTGGCCAGGGGTACCTCGGGCAGGGCGAGCAGGGCGCCGGCGACCCACTTGAACCGCCAGAACAGCGTGTGCCGCAGCCGTTCGTCGAAGACGTCGGGCTGCTCGTCGAAGAGGGTGAGCACGCGGGCGAAGACGACGGGCGACTTCCTGGGCTCGGAGCCGTAGTTGTACGCCTTCTGGAGTGCGAGGAGCGCGTGGACGAGCGGGCGGGGCTCCGCGAACTGCTCGGCGGCCTCGACCAGTTCCTCGGCGGTGACGGTGCGGGTACGGCCGTAGGGGCGCCGGTCGTTCTCCTGGAGCGCCCGGTACAGCTCGTCCGTGTTCTGGGCATGGGGTGCGGTCGGCATCGTCAGCTGTCCTTGCGGAGGGCGTGGGCGAGGAGGTCGAGGAAGGAGCGGTTGATGAGGCTCGACTCGGCGGGCCTGAGCGGGCGCCGGGACAGCATCGCGGCCTGTCCGTAGAGGGCTTCGGCGCTGGTGCGGGCCAGTTCGGGTTCGTCGATGGTGACCGCGGTACGGACCAGCGGGTTGAGCTGGTTGAGGATCAGCTGGGCCCGCGGGGCCTCCTGGCGCAGGTGGCCGAGGATGTCGCCCCACACGCCGCCCTGCTGCTCGCGGGCGAGCTGGGAGCGGGTGCGCTCGTGCCTTGCCTCGCGGCTGTCGAGGAGGAGGGCGGGGGCCGAGGCGGGCTGGAAGGTGCGCAGCGCGACGTCGCAGTCGAAGACGGCGAGGGCGTCGCGGGCCACCGCGAGGTAGGGCGAGGCGGCGAGTTCCGTCTCCCGGTCGACCGGGTCGAGGTGGGCGGTGAGCGTGGCCGGGTCCAGGTCGGCGACACTGACCTCGGGCCTGATCTCCGGCAGCCGGTGGACCAGTTCGCGGTCGTAGGTGTAGCCGCCGTTGACGACGCCGAGTCCGGCGGCCGAGGCGATCGCCGCGACCTGCCGGAACTCCTCGACGCTGGAGGTGACCAGCACGGTGCGGTGGGTGCGCGCGAACTCGTCCAGGGTGGCGTGTCCGGCGGTGGTCTCGAACGGCAGCCAGGGCAGCAGCATCCGCAGGATCTCGTCGTCGTGCACGGCGAGGGACTTCACGGCCAGGTGGTGGGCCTGGAGGAAGCGGCCGAGGAGGTCCGGGTCGCTGGCGGCGGTCCGGGCGATCCAGGCGCGCAGCCGTTCGGCGAGGGCGTCACGGACCGCGGCGAGGGTGTCGTCCTCGTACAGGGACTCGCGGGACGCGGTCGGGCGCAGGCTCTCGGCGTCGAGGACGCAGCGGACGAAGAACGCCCACTCGGGCAGGATCTCCTGGGCCTGCTCGGACAGCAGCATGCCCTTGACGTGCACGCGGTGGCCGTGGCGGCGCCCGGCCGGCACCGCCTCGGGGAGCACGCACGCGATGCCCTTCAGGCCCACGGCCGGCAGGTCCAGGTCGATGGTGTCCAGCGGTGTGAACCCGAAGACCTCCTCGCCGTACCCGGCCAGCGCGCGGGAGCGTGCTCCCGGCGTGGGGTACGTACGCGCCCAGGGTGCGGGCTCGGGGTTGACGGGCGCACCCGGCCCTCCGGTGCCGCCGTCGAAGGTCACCGGGTGGCGCAGCAGGGAGCCGAAGTGCCGGGCCAGCGCCTGCACCTGGACCGGGCGGGTCCACTCGCCCGCGTCGGCGCGGGGGGTGAGGGTGACGGTGGTGCCGGGCCGTGGGCGGGCGGCGGCGGGCAGGGTGCGGACGGAGTAGCTGCCGTCGCCGCGGCCCCGCCACTCCACGGCGGGGGCGCCGGGGGTACGGGCGGAGCGGCTGACGACGTGGATCTCGTCGGCGACCAGGAAGCAGGAGAGCAGGCCGATGCCGAACTGGCCGATGAAGTCGGCACGTTGCTCGGCGACCTCGTCGGCCCGCTTGCTGCTGCGGCCGATGGTGGCGAGGAAGGTGTGCACGTCGGCCTCGCTGAGGCCGACGCCGTCGTCCTCCACGCGGACCACCGAACCGTCGGCGTACAGGCGGATGCCGAACGCGCCGACGGCGGCGTCCGGTTCGAGGGCGTGCCGGGCGGTCAGCGCGTCCACCGCGTTCTGCAGGAGCTCGCGCAGGTAGACGCGGGGGCTGGAGTAGAGGTGGTGGGAGAGGAGGTCGACGAGGCCGCGCAGATCCACCTGGAAGGTGCGGTCGGCGCCGGCCGGGCTCTCGGGGGTGTGGGGCAGAGTCATCAAGGAGTCCGGGGTGGGGTGGTCGAAGGGTGACGGGCGGTGAAGGAGCCACCGGTGACGGCGGCCGTCGGCTCAGGCGCGGCGCCGGAAACGGGCGTACGTCTTCTCCGGCTGCGCCATGTAGGTCCAGGGCCACCGGGTGAAGGCGCCGTCCAGCTCGTGGTAGACGCGCGGGGCCACGATGGACTCTGAGGCCAGCGACAGGGCCATGGCGAAGATGTTGAAGTCCTCCTGCCAGCCCGGGCGCCGCCGGTAGTCGGGGTGGAGGATGCTGCGCTTGGCCGCGACCCTCAACTCGCCTTGGATTTCGGGGGTGTCGAGGCAGTTCTTGTCGTCCGACTCCACCCAGTCCTCGATATGGGCCATGGCGACCACACAGCCGAGGCGATGGCCGTCGGGAGCGTCGGCGAACGCCGTACGCGCGAACTCCAGGGCCGCGCCCGGCTCACCGTGCCACCGCGGCTGAAGGTGCGACACCCATTCGATGTGGGTCTCCAGGTCCAGCGGGTCGCGGCGCAGGGCGGCGTCGAGCCGGGCCTCGTTCACGGCGGTGTCCAGCGACATGCCGCGTCCGGAGGTGAGCAGACGGCGCCACGGCGTGATCCACTCCGGCCGCAGTTCGGCGGCTGCGAGCAGGTGCTCCTCGGCGACGCGGAGCCGCTCGTGGAAGATGCGCCACTGCTCCTGCGAGACGTTCGAGGCACGCGCGGAGGTGCGCGCCTCCCAGCCCCAGATGATGTGGCGCGAGCCGGAGACGAGCAGGGCCGTCGCCCGGTGCTCCTCGTCCTCCTCGACGGCCCGGCCGATCCACTCCTCCAGCCCGTCCACGTCGGACAGTTCACCCAGCACCTGATGGTCGCGGCCGAGGTCGAAGTGGGCCGACGCCATCTTGACCGCGTCCCAGTCCCCCGACTCCGCCGCCACCACCAGCGCCATGACCCGGGTGTCCCCGAGGGTCCGCAGCTTGTACACCCCGTCCTGCTTGCGCGGCGCGGGAAGGGCATGCGGATCCGCCGCCGGTCTCTCCCCGCCTCTGCCGAACAGCTTGCCGAACATGCCGCGCCCTCCCCAGGTTCCGCGTGATCATTCCGGTGCAGCATAAGCGGCCCCACCGACATCGCTTCCACAAGGTTTTCGCGGGCGGCTCACGGGGACCGGTCCCGCTCTCGCGCCCCTCCCCCGGCCGCCGGCGGTCAACCGAACGGCAGAGGCATGTCGCAGGCATGCGCGCCCCGCCCCGCTCCCCACTCCAACCAGGGGATCTCGTCCGTACGATCAGGACCAGACCAGCGTCTCGCAGGCGTACGGCATGTCCGGCTGGTGGTCGTGCCCGTCGGCGGGGTCCCGGTACGGCAACCGTGTGAAGGGCTCCGTGACCTGGCGCTCCCCCGCCCGGCAACGAGGCGGTGGACAGGCGAGGAAAGGGCGTTCGCGCGGGGTGGCGGTTCACCCCCGTGACCGCACTGCACGGCAGCGGCGTCGCGCCCGCTCAGCGAGGCGGCTTGACCTTACCCTCAAGGGCAGGGTTTAGCGTCGGTCGAGGTGAGAGGCATGTTGATCAGTGAGCTCGCCCGCCGGGCGGGTGTGACGGTGAAAGCGGTGCGTTACTACGAATCGCTGGGACTGCTCGCGCCGGGCCGGCTGGCCAACGGCTATCGGGACTACGACGAGGGCGACGTACGGCTCGCGCAGGAGATCCAGGCGCTCGGCAGGCTCGGGATCCCGGTGGAGCGCACGCGTCCCTTCCTGGAGTGTCTCGCGGCCGGTCATCAGCACGCCGACGACTGCCCCGCTTCGCTGGCCGGGTACAGAGAGGCCATCGACGACCTCACCCGGCGGATCGAGGGACTCACCACGCGCCGGACGGCACTGCTCGCACACCTGGAGCAGGCCGCCCACCGCAACAGTCGTGTCTCACCGACCGCCGCACGCGAGGGAGAGGACCTGATGAGCGACTACCTGACGCTGCCCGCCGACCTGCCCGTCCCCGAGGACGACGGGCAGGCCGCCCATCTGCCCGGTGCGAAGCTGCCGCACCTGGAACTGGAGGCCACCGACGGAGAGACGGTCGGTCTAGACGCGCTCGGCACGGGCCGGACGGTGCTCTACGTCTACCCGCTCACCGGACGCCCGGGCACCGATCTGCCCGAGGGATGGAACGCGATTCCCGGGGCGCGCGGCTGCACCCCGGAGGCGTGCGGCTTCCGCAGCCACCACCAGGAGCTGCTGGCCACCGGAGCGACCGGCGTGTTCGGCCTCTCCAGCCAGGACACCGACTACCAGCGGGAAGTCGTCGAACGGCTCCGCCTGCCGTTCCAGATGCTCTCCGACCCCACGCACAGCCTGGCTCGCACCATGGGGCTGCCGACGTTCGACACCGCCGGGCGGACGCTCTACAAGCGGCTGACACTGATCGTCCGGGACGGCGTGATCGAGCACGTCTTCTACCCGGTCTTCCCGCCGGACGAGCACGCCGACCAGGTGCTGAGCTGGCTGCGCGCCAACCCCCGATAGGACGAACGGCCTTTGGAGTCACCCATGTTCACCGGTCTGAGCGCGTTTCCGCTCACCCCGATCGCCACCGACGGGAGCATCGACGAGGCGGCGTTCGCGAACCTGAACCGTCGCCTCGCCACGGCCGGCGTCGACTCGGTCGGGGCGTTGGGCTCCACCGGGTCGTACGCGTACCTCACGCTCCGGGAGCGGGCCCGCGCCGCCCGGATCGCGGTGGAGCACGCCGACGGCGTCCCGGTCATCGTGGGCATCGGGGCGCTGCGCACCCGGGACGTGCTGGTGGCGGCCGAGGACGCGCAGAACGCCGGGGCCGCGGGGGTGCTGCTCGCGCCGGTGTCGTACCAGCCGCTGACCGACGAGGACGTGTTCGGGCTCTACGAGGACGTCACGGCGAACCTCTCCGTTCCGCTGGTGGTCTACGACAACCCGGGCACCACCCGGTTCGCCTTCACCGACGAGCTGTACTCACGGGTGGCCCGGCTGCCCCGGGTGGCGTCGGTCAAGATTCCCGGAGTACCCGCCGACCCGGCCCGGGCGCGGGCCCGTGTGGCACGGCTGCGGGAGATCCTGCCGCGGCATGTGACCGTGGGCGTCAGTGGAGACGCGTTCGGAGCGGCCGGGTTGAACGCCGGATGCGACGCCTGGTACTCGGTGACCGCCGGCACCCTCCCCCTGCCGATCCTCGCCATCACCCGGCTGGCCCAGGGCGGCCGGGCGGATCACGCCCAAGAGGAGTCGGAGCGGCTCCAGCCGCTCTGGGACCTCTTTGCGCGGCACGGATCGCTGCGGGTCATCGCGGCAGCAGCAGCCGAGCTCGGCCTCACTCCGCACCCCAACCTTCCCCTCCCCCTGCGCGGCCTCCGCGGCCACGACCAGAAGCAGGTCGCCGACGTACTGGCTCAGCTCCAGCTGGACGGGTGAGCCCCGGCGGCCGACGAGCGCCGCGGGCGCAGCGGCCGACCGACTTGATGCGGCCATGGCCAGACGAGCACCAGCGGCTCAACTCGCGGCGGCCCTGGACGGCAGGCCGGGAGGCTTAGGTCCAAGGTCGGATTCCCACGGACTCCGACGAGAAGAAAATGAAGGGATGGCCTCCCCCGCGTTCGATGTGGACTCTTTCCTCAGCCGGCCGCTCACCGCGCGCATCGCGACCAACGGCCCGACGGTGCGCCCCGTGTGGTTTCTGTGGGAGGACGGAGCTTTCTGGGTCCTGACGGGACCATGGGCCAGGCTCTTCGATCACGTCAGCGCAGACCCGGGGGTCGCGCTCGTGGTCGACGTCTGCGACATCCCGACGGGCCTTGTCCGACAGGTGATCGCACGCGGCGACGCCGAGCTCGTGCCCTTCGACGTACCGCGGGGCCGGCGCAAACTCATCCGCTACCTCGGCGCGGACGAGGGACGCTGGGACTCGCGTTTCGTCCACTATCTGCATGATGACCCCGAACAAAAGGGCACGATGTGGTTGCGGCTGGTACCCGACTCACTCACTGCCCAGGACCTGAGCTATTCCGTCGGCGATCAGGCGTCGGCGAGGATCGCTGCTCCCGGCCGGGTGTACTCGCCGACAGCATCGGGCACGTCGTCGGAGTAGTCGTCCCGGAAGCCGAGGCGCTGCCATTCCTGCGGCGCCGGTCTCAGGGATACGGAGCAGGGCTCGGTGTTGTGGAGCTGACGATTCGAAGGCACCGGACGATCATGCGGGCAGCCTCCGGTCGGGTCCGACCATGGCGTCGACGGCATCCACCCCGGCGACGCCATGGTGCCCGGACTGAGCCGACGCATGCGGGGGTGGTCGGATGTCAGGCGTTGAAGACCTGGAACTCCGAGACCTGCGCGGCCGGCCAGCCGTTGTTGGCGGTGAAGGTGAGCCGTACGTAGCGGATGGTGACGGTGGCGGGGAGCGTGAGGGTCGCGGTGTTGCCGGTGGCCGGGTCGAAGGTGTAGCCCGCCGGGGCGAGGAGTTGGGTGGAGGTGCCGGCGTCCGTGCCGCCCTGGACGGCGATGGTCTGGGTACGGGTGGCCCAGGCGGTCGCCGGGGGGAGCCGGAGGACGATCCGTCTGACACCGGTGGCGGCGCCCAGGTCGACCTGGACCCACTGCGGGAAGGCGTTGTTGGCGGACTCCCAGTAGGTGTTGGCGTCGCCGTCGGTCGCGTTGCCCGAGGCGTAGGTCTGGGTGTGACTGCTCTCCGAGGTGGGGCGGTGGAGGGCGAGGTTGGTGGTGCCCGAAGGGGGGTCGGTGGTGACGGTGACCTGGTTGGAGGGCTGCGACACGTTTCCGGCCGCGTCGAGGGCGACGACGTCGAAGGTGTACGCGGTGGACGCGCCGAGTCCGGTGACGGTGAAGGAGGTTGAGCTGGTGGTGCCCACCTGGGTGCTGGTCGAGCCGGACACCTGAAGGACGCGGTAGCCGGTCACAGCGACATTGTCCGTCGACGAATTCCAGGTCAACGAGACGGAGTTGCTGGCGTGCCCGGTGACGGTGAGGGCACTCGGCGCGGCGGGTGGTGTCGTGTCACCGCCGTTGGGGACGATCGGCTGGGTGGGGCGAGTTGCGGTGAGCGCGATCTGGCCCTTGAGCATGCGGCCGCCGTCGCCGGTCAGGCGGAGGTAGTAGTCGGAGGAGCAGGCGGTGCCGTCCTCGTCGAGGGCGAGGAACCCGGAGTTGGTGGGCACCCAGGCCTGGGTCTCGGCGGTCTTGGCGATCTGGTTGCCCTCGTTGTACTCGTCGAACATCGAGATGTAGATGCCCTGCACCCCGGCCCGCACCATGTTGTAGAACTGCCGCCACATGAAGTCGCCGTGCGCGCGCTGCCGGCCGGAGACGTCGCCGGGCAGGACGCAGGGCTGGAAGTCGATGCCGTTGGCGTTGCAGTCGGCCTGGTCGGGGACGGTGTAGCTGTTGTACGCGTTGTCGGCCTCGTTCACGTTGCCGATGGCGCCGACCATCCACGGCGAGATCATGTTGAAGGCGTGGTAGACGCCCAGGAAGCCGGGCTGCGAGCCTCCCGTGCCGGTTCGCCATTCGCGCGGGACGCCGCCGATGACGTAACAGCCCTGGCCCTTGAACCAGTTGACGACGTCGAGGCAGGCGTCGGGGGTGAAGGGGTGGTTGGGATCGTTGAAGCCGAAGCCCCAGATGCAGACGACCGGCTTGCCGTTCTGCTTCGCGTACGCCGAACTCGCGGTGTGCGCGGACATCTTGTTCGTCCAGTCCGTCTTGATCTCGGACTGCATGTTCGTCCAGTTGGACACGTCGTACATGATGTAGAACTTCCGGCCGTACGACTCGGCGGCACTGCGCACCTTGGTCGCCATCGCATCGCGGGTGGGGCCTTCGCCGCCGGTGGGGTTGAAGCGCTGGAGCGCCGCGGTGTCGATGTTGTTCTGCTGCATCCACAGGAAGTGGGTGTTCACCGTCTGCTGGTCGTAGGAGGAGAACAGCTTGGCGAGCTGGCCGTTGCCCAGGGCGGCGTACGACGTCTGGTACGTGTTGGTGTACTCCCGCACATCGGGCCAGCAACTGATGCCGGTGTTGGTCGGGGACGGCGGCTGGCCCCAGTTCTGGGTCCAGTGCCACCAGCCGTTGATGGGCGCGCCGTCGCCGGTGCAGGCGAACCAGCCCTGGTAGCCGACGGTGATCTTGCCGACCACGTCGCCCGGTGGGCTGGCCGCGGACGCGGTCTGGGCGAGTACGGTCTCGGTGGCGCCCGCGGCTCCCACCGCGGTGGCCGCGACCGCGGCTCTTAAGAAGACTCTGCGTGTGACACCCATCTGGACTCCTCTTCGGTGGTCGGTGCCGCCGAGCGGCCCCCCGCGCTCGGCGGCACCATCGGGTCGGTTCAGGTGTTCCAGACCTGGAACTCGGAGATCTGCCCGGCCGGCCAGCCGTTGTTCGCCGTGATGTTCACCCGGACGTAGCGCTGGGTGGTCGCGGTGAACGTGATGGTGACCGTGTTGTTGGTGGTGGGGTCGAAGGTGTAGGTGGCCGACGACTTGATGGTGGTGAAGGCGGAGCCGTCGGTGCTGCCCGACAGGGACAGCGTCTGGTTACGGGCGCCCCAGCCCGCGGGGAGTTGAAGGACGACACGGCTCGCACTCTGCGCGGAACCGAGGTCGGCCTGGACCCACTGGGGGAAGGCGTTGTTGGCGCTCTCCCAGTAGGAGCCCTGGTTGCCGTCCGTCACGTTCGACGACGCGTAGACGTCGGTGTGGCTGGACTCGGTGGTGGCCACGCCGGCTGCCAGGTTCCTGCTCGCCGTGCCGGCACCGGTGCCGGTCAGCGCGACCGTGGTCGTGCCGTTCGACGCGTTGCTGGCGATGCTGAGGTCGCCGGCGCGGGTGCCGGACGCGGTGGGCCTGAACGTGACGTTCACCGTGCAGGAGGCGTTCGCCGCGATCGACGAGCCGCAGTTGTTGGTCTGCGAGAAGTCACCCGTGGCGGTGATGCCGGAGACGGTCGCGGCGGCGGTTCCGGTGTTGGTCACCGTGACCGTCCGCACGCTGCTGTCGGTGTTGAGCGCCTGGGTGGGGAACGACAGTGACGCCGGGTCGGCCGACAGGGTCGCCGGTGAGGAGCCGCCGGAGCTGGGGAACACCTCGAAGTCCGACAACTGGGCCGCGTTCCAGCCGGTGTTGGCGGTGATGTTGACCCGCACGTATCTCGCCGTGGCGGCGTTGAACGTGATGGTCACCGTGTTGCTGTTGGTGTTCGGGTCGAAGGTGTACCCGGCCGAGGCCTTGATCGTCGAGAAGCTGGTGCCGTCCGTGGATCCCTGCACCGACAGGGTCTGCGTACGGGCCGACCACGCCGTCGCCGGCGGGAGCTTGAGCACGACCTTGCCGACGCTGTAGTTCTGGCCGAGGTCGACCTGGGCCCACTGCGGGAACGAGCCGTTCGTGCCCTCCCAGTACGTCGAGGCGTCCGGGTCGGTGAGGTTCGAGGCGACGTACGGACTGGAGCTCGAACTCGCCGACGCCGGCCTCCCCGCGGCGACATTGGTGGTGCTGTCGATGCCGCTGCCGGTCAGGGAGACGGTGGTCGGGCTGTTGTTGGCGTTGCTGGTGACGGTCAGGTTGCCGTTGCGGGTTCCGCCCGTGGTGGGCTTGAAGCCGACGGTCACCGTGCAGGACGCACCGACTGCGAGGGTGGAGCAGTTGTTGGTCTGGCTGAAGTCTCCGGTCGCCGCGACCGCCGAGACGGTCGCCGACGCGGTGCCTGAGTTCGTCACCTTCACCGTCTGCGCGGTGGCCGACGAGCCGACCACCGTACTCTCGAAGGACAGGCTGGCCGGGTCGGTGTTCAGCACCGGGCCCGGCGCGGTGCCGGTACCGGAGAGGCTGACCGTGTTGGTGTTCCCGCCCGCGTTGACGGTCAGCGTGCCGTTACGGCTGCCGGTCGCGGTGGGCGCGAACTTCACGCTGACGGTGCACGAGCCGTTCGCCGCGATCGACGAGCCGCACGTGTTGGTCTGGGAGTAGTCGCCGCTGGTGGAGATCGACGAGACGGAGGCGGCGGTGTTGGTCGGGTTGGAGACCGTCACGGTCTGTGCGGCACTCGTCGAACCGGTCGCGACCGCACCGAAGTTGAGCGCGCCGGGGGTGGCCGTCACGCCCTCGGACGGGTAGGGCGGGTAGACCGGAGCCGGCCAGCCGCCGCAGTACGGCGTGCCGCTGATCCCGGAGTTGCCGCCGCCGTCGGTGACGACGAAGTTGCCGCCCGAGCAGTTGTACACCGGCGACGAGTAACCGACTCCGGTCGCCGTGACGTTGGTGAACTTGGCGGCGCCGCCGGTCTGTTCCTGCAGGGCGAAGGTTCCGGTTCCGGCGATGGTCACGTTGTTGAGGTTGACGCCGCTGATGGTGCCCTCGACCCATTGGACGGCTTCGTACGGGCTCTGCTGGATCAGCGCGTTGGTCACGTTGATCGGCCCGTTGATCGCGCCCTGGCTGCCGTCGAACCAGAGTGCGCCGACGCCGAACTGCCAGTTCGGGTCGAGGCTGCCGTCCCGGATCAGGGTGTTGTCGGAGATCGTGGTGGTGCCGACCGGCGTCGACGTGAAGCGTTGCCCCACGTGGATGCCGCCGCCCTGGGTGATACCGGAGTCCACCACCCGGTTGCCGCTGACGGTGTTCTCGTGGCCGCCGTAGATCGCGATGCCGTTGGCGAGGATCTGCAGGGACACGGTGTTGTTGGAGATCGTGTCGTTGGCGTCGGCACCGATGGCGGAGTCCGCCCAGGTGGCGATGCCGTCGTCGCCGGTGTTGCGGATCTCGCTGTTGGTCACCTTGGAGTTGGTGACGCCGCCGTGGAAGTTGATGCCGTCGGCGGTGGTGTCACGGATGCGCATGCCGGTGAACGTCAGCCCGTCCATCGGCCCGTCCATCCAGGCGCCGACCTTCATGTGGTCGATCCACAGGTTGGAGACGGTCGAGTCGCTCATCGCGCCGCCGATGCCGTTGACCTGGGCGCTGTCGTCGCGCTCCTGCACGTTGCCGAAGATGGCGAAGTTCTGCAGGCGCACGCCGGTGCTGGCCGAGGGCGCGGAGTTGCCGTAGAAGCCGGGTGCCGTGCCGGTGACGGTGGAGTACCACATGCCGGCGCCGGCGATGGTGACGTTGTTGACGCTGATGTGGCCGGGGATGTTGTAGGTGCCCGGCGGGATCCACACGGTGCCGCCGGGTCCTGCCGAGCTGATCGCGGCGTTGAACGCGCTGGTGGCGTCGGCCACGCCGGTCGAGTCCGCGCCCTTGCTGGTCACCGACACCGAACCCGAGGGTGCGGTCAGGGCGGCGCCGACCTGCTCGAAGTCGGCGAAGTCGATCGTGTACGAGGAAGCGGTGTCCCCGGCGTCGACCTGCAACTTGAAGGTCGTGCCCGCCGGATACGTGGTGGAGAACAGGCGGTGGGCCTCGTCGTAGAAGTGGTGCGGGTTGCTGCCCGGCGAGTTGGTGAAGGGGTAGCTGCCGTAGTACCAGCTGTAGGCGTTGGTCAGGGTGAAGTCGGGCTGCTTGACGCCGTCGATGTACAGGGACAGCGCAGCGGTGTAGACCGAGCCGTTCGAGGTGTCGGGGATGCTGTAGCGGAAGTTGATCGAGTTGGTGGCCACCGGCGTGGTGAACGTGACGTACTTGCCGGTGCCCTGGAGCGTCGTCGCCTTGCGGTACGACGCCTCGTCGGCCAACTGGCCCTGGGTGTAACTCGGGCCGATGGGTGAGCCGTTGGTGGCGGAGTTCTCCGCCTGCACCTCGACGTACGGCAGGCTCGCGCCGCTGCCGCCGGTGGCGGCCGCCGCCGCCCAGGCCGGTTGGACAGCCAGAGCGACGACGCCGACGGCAGCCACCATCGCGGTGCTGACCGCCCAGACGAGGGCTCGTCTCAGATCTCGGATGGAATGGAGCACTTGCCACTCCTTTGATGAGAAATGCCGGAACTGTGCCGCTGACACCGCCAGAGAGGGAGGGGACCCAAGGGGGGAGGGGGAGACAGGGGGCGGTAACGACGCGAGGGGGACCGTAATATCCTCGACATGGACACGCAAGAAGTAGACAGAGCATTGCAACAATAAAAATTCCACCTGCAAGATCTAATGCGTCGTCCTGAGGCGGCATCAGCGGCGGGCCGCGCGCATGGCGGTGCCGCCGGACGGGCTGTCCGGCGGCACCGTGGAAGGGGTAGGGTCAGGAGTTCCAGACCTGGAACTCGGACACCTGGCCCGCGGGCCAGCCGCTGTTGGCGGTGATGGTGACGCGGTAGTAGCGCTGGGTGGTGGCGGGGAAGGTGAGCGTGACGGTGTTCCTGGTGCTCGGGTCGAAGGGGTAGGCGGCCGAGGACTTCAGGGTGGTGAAGGTGGTGCCGTCGGTGCTGCCGCCGAGGGTCAGGGTCTGGGTACGGGCGCCCCAGGCGGGGGGCAGTTGCAGCACCACGCGGGAGGCGCTGCGGGCCGAGCCCAGGTCGACCTGGACCCACTGCGGGAACGTGTTGTTGGCGCTCTCCCAGTAGGAGCCCTGGTTGCCGTCCGTCACGTTCGACGACGGGTACACGTCGGTGTGGCTGGCCTCGCTGGTGGGTTTGCCGGCGGCGAGGTTGCTCCCGGTGGGGTCGGTGCCCGCGGCGAAGCCGAGGTGGTTGAAGTTCCAGCCGCCGCTGTCCTGGTTGAGCGTCAGCACCTGCCGGCCGGCGGGCAGGGTCACGTGGGCGGTCGCGGTGCCCCAGGTCTGCCAGTCGCCGGTGGCGGGCAGGTCGACGGCTCCGGTGAGGTTGGTGCCGGAGGCGTCCGACAGGTGCAGGGCGCCTGTCACCGCGGCCGGGGCCGCGACGCGCAGGCTGACGGTGTAGGTGCCGGCCGTGGCGACGTCGACGGTGTAGCGGAACCACTGTCCGGCGCCGGTCCAGCCCAGGTTGTAACCACCGCCGGTGTCCGAGGTGTTGTCCAGGTCCACGCCGTCGGCGCGGTAGGAGTTGGCGTTGCCGTTGACCGAGGTGACGTTGTACGCGACCCCCTGGCCGCCGGTGTCGTAGTTCTCCGCCTGCACCGTACCGGGCACGGCGGCCGGGGTACCGCCGTACGGGCCCTCGGGAGCGGGCGGCGGCCAGTGGTTGTCGCTCAGCGTCGCGACGAACCCGGTGGAGTTGTTGACGAAGGCCGAGGCGCCGGCGGTGAGCCCGGTGACCGTGTTGCCGGTGATCGTCGCGGAGCCGGTGGGCGCGGGGTAGAACGACGGTGAGATCGCGATGCCGTTGCGGCCGGGGGCGTTGACGGTGTTGTCCTGCAGCAGGGTGTTGGTCGAGGTGGAAAAGGCGATCCCGTCGTAGAGGGAGTCGGTGACGGTGTTGCCGGTGACCGTGACCTTGTCGACGATCCCGGTGTTCTGGCCGTCGCCGCCGTTGCCGATGTGCAGGGCGGGCTGGCCCTGGCTGTAGGCGTTGCCGCCGGAGCGGACCACGGTGTTGCCCGACACGGTCGCGGACAGCAGGTCGCTGCCATTGACGCCGAAGCGCCCGGCGCCCAGCCCGATGTAGCGGGCCGTGTCGCTGATGTAGTTGTTCCTGACCTGGTGGCCGCTGCCCCCGTAGATCCCTACGCCCTTGCCGCCCCACGGGGCGATCGAGGTGTTGTCGCTGACGGTGACATTGGTCATCGGGTGGTAGAAGGTCTGGGAACCGTCGCCGTTGGTGTTGTAGTTGACCGAGTTGATGGCGATCGCGTCGTCCCCGGTGCCGCGGACGAAGTTGTTCGTGACCGTCAGGTTGTTCCCGGTGTCCGCGCCCAGCGACACGTTGTTGACGTTGATCCCGTCCGCCCAGATCGACGTCAGCCTGCTGTTCTTCACCGTCCCGCCGGTGCCGGAGGCCCAGAAGCCCGACATGGTGTGCTGGGTCCAGATGCCGTCGGCCAGCCAGTCGGTGCCGGTGGTGTCCATCGCGCCGCCGTCCCCGCCGATGGTGCTCCGGCTGACGGCGTTGGCGTCGATGTGGAAGTTACGCACAGTGCAGGAGGTCAGGTCGAACAGGGCCGCCAGCGGTGTGCTGTTGGGGACCGGGACGTCACGGTAGACCGTGCTGTACCACAGGCCCGCGCCCGCGATGGTGATCCCTTGCGCGTTCAGACCCGCGGTGCCCTTCACGTAGAAGGTGCCCTGCGGGATCCACAGGGTCTTGCTCTGCTGCTGGGCCTGGTCGATGCAGGTCTGGATGGCGGCCCGGCTGTCCACCGACTGGCTGTCGGCCGCGCCGTTGGTCGGGTTGTTGTCGGCGACCGCACCGCAACTGGTGATCGAGATCGAGTTCGCCGGCTGTGTCAGCGGCGCCGGCGGGTTCTCCACGTCGACGGAGTCCACGTCGTAGGAGGACGCGCTGTTGTCGGAGTCCTTCCGCAGCGAGAACGTGGCGCCCGCCGGGATCGGGGACCCGGTGACGAAGGTGTGCGACTCGTCCCAGAAGACCCTCGGGTCGCCGTCGGCCGGGTTCTGGTTGTCGCTCGTGTTGTAGTTGCCGTTGCCCTCGTACACCCAGCTCTGCTTCGAGTTGAGGTTCAGCGCCTGCCGGAACACGCCGTTGACGTACAGGTTCAGCGTCCCCGTGACACCACCGCCGGAGGCCGAATCCGGGATGCTCGCGCGAACGTTGAGGAAGGAGATCGGCTGCCCGGTGGTGTTCGTCCACTGCACCGACTGACCCGTGCCGCCCAGGTGGACGTAGGAATGGCCCGAAGCCTCCAGGGCGGCGCTCGAGTACTGCGTCGTCGGCGCCGAGGTCAGCGACCGGACGGCCGCACCCCCGCCCGGCGTTCCCGCCTCGGCCTCGTAGACCGAGAACGGCGTCGTCGCACCCACCGCCGCGGCCCGCGCCTGCCGGGGAGCGGTGGCCGTCGGGCCGGCCCGGAGTGCCTTGGACGGCGGGGCCCCCTGGGCGGCGGAGGCCGGTAAGACGGACACGCACATCGCGCCGACCGCGGCGACGACGGCCACCGCCAGTCGCCGGGGTCTGGGGATCGTCAGCATCTGATGCTCCTTCAGGGAAGCAGGGAAGTCGGCGCCCCGACCGTACAGAGCACTCATCCACCCCGCTAGATTCTGATGAAGTAAAGAATGAATCTCCCAAGTTTCCGCAAGATACTTGCCTATTGACGCAAATCCACGATGGCGCGAACGCTCAGTGATCGCGGAGTGGGCGTGTCAGGTCGCCGTGTCGAGCGCGTTCCGCCCGGTGGTACGCCAGGGCCGACCTTCCGGCGGAGGTCCGGCGTACCGTACGGTGCGGATGCAGGACCGCTCCGGCCGAGCCGGGCGGGGCGGGAGAGGACGTATGAGCGAGCAGTCCAGCGGTCACAGCGCTGTTGCGGATGTCGGGACGCCGGCCGGCGAGATGGTGGTGGTCGAGGACCTGCGCCGCACCTACGGCAGCGGCGACACCGCCGTCCACGCCCTGCGCGGTGTCTCCTTCAGCGTGGCGCGCGGCGAACTCGTCGCCCTCAGAGGCCGTTCCGGCTCCGGCAAGACCACCGTGCTCAACCTGGTCGGTGGCCTCGACACGCCGGACGGCGGCCGGATCGTCCTGGACGGCACCGACCTGGCCGGCCTCGGCGACGACGACCTGCTGGCGCTGCGCCGCGACCGCATCGGCTTCGTCTTCCAGTCCTTCGGCCTCATCCCGATCCTGACCGCCGCCGAGAACGTCGGGGTCCCGTTGCGCCTGCGGAAGGTCCCGGCCCGCGACCGCGAAGCCCGCGTCGACCTTCTGCTCTCCCTCGTCGGCCTCTCCGACCACGCCGACCAGCGTCCGGGCGAGCTGTCCGGCGGCCAGCAGCAGCGGGTCGCGATCGCCCGCGCGCTCGCCAACGACCCGGCCCTGATCATCGCCGACGAACCCACCGGCCAGCTCGACGCCGACACCGGTCTCACCGTGATGGACCTGCTGCGCGCCGTCGTCCGCAGCGAATCCGTCACCGCCCTCGTCGCCACCCACGACACGCAACTCCTGGCACTGGCCGACCGCGTGCTCGAACTCCGCGACGGCCGCGTCATCGAGGACGGCTGACAGCCACCGCCCGCGGCCCGGCGGCGAGAGCCGACGCCGGGCGTTCGGGGCGGCCAGGCCGCCCGTGCCCCGGCCTGGCTACGGTCATGGACCTGGCCACCCGGGACTCGTCCTGGACGTGACGGGCAGCGACGGCGACGTCCGCCTGCGGAACGCCCCGGACGGCGAGTACCAGTGCCACGACGGGCACTGGCACGGTCTTCCGCATTACCCTGGCGGCTGTCCGGACAGCGTCATCCGCAGACTTCACCTCCTCGGGGGATCGCGTGGCAGTTCACCAACAGGCGACCGGGGTACCGGACTTGGCGGAGCTGCGCCGGCGGGCCGCTGCGGCCGCCACCCCGCAGCGCGAGGAGGGGCTGGTCGTCTGCGAGAACCTGGTGCGGATCTACCAGACCGAGGGCGTCGAAGTGCAGGCCCTCCAGGGCCTCGACCTGGCCGTGGCCCAGGGCGAGATGATCGCGGTGATCGGGGCCTCCGGCTCCGGCAAGTCCACCCTGCTGGGCATACTTTCCGGCCAGGACGTGCCCACCGCGGGAGCCGCCGAGGTCGCCGGACACGACCTGCTGGCCATGAAGCGCCGCGAGCGGCTGGAGTACCGGCGTACCACCGTGGGCTTCGTCTGGCAGCAGACCTCCCGCAACCTGCTGCCCTACCTCTCGGCGGCCGAGAACGTGATGCTTCCGATGACGTACACCGGGGTCAAGCGCTCCCGGCGGCGGGCCCGGGCCGAGGAACTGCTCGACCTGCTGTCCGTCGGCCACTGCCGGGACCGCATGCCCGACACGCTCTCCGGCGGCGAGCAGCAGCGGGTCGCCGTAGCCGTCGCCAACGCCAACGAGCCCCGGGTGCTGTTCGCCGACGAACCCACCGGCGAACTCGACACCGCCACCAGCGACGAGGTCTTCGCCGCGCTGCGCCGGGCCAACGAGGACCTGGGCGTCACCGTGCTCGTGGTCACCCACGACGCGCTGGTGTCCGAGCAGGTCCAGCGCACCGTACGGATCCGCAACGGCCGCACCTCGACCGAGGTGCTGCGCCGGGTCGCCACCGGCGAGGACGGCGTCGATGTGCTCACCGCCGAGGAGTACGCGGTACTGGACGCCAGCGGTCGGCTGCAGCTGCCGGGCGAGTTCACCGAGCGCCTGCACATGCGCAAGCGGGTGCGGCTGGCGCTGGAGAGCGACCACATCGGCGTATGGCCCGACGAGGCCGCCCGGCGGGCGAAGTCCGACGCGGAGAAACTCGAGAGCACGGAGATCCCGGAGAAAACGGAGAACCCGGGGAACGCGGAGGTCGGCGGCCCGAACGCCGGGAACGCCGGGAACGGCGAGAGTGCCGAGCGCGCTCGGTAGGCGGCTGCCCCGTGGCTGCCCCGGGCGGTCGCCGCGTGCACGGCCCGTTCACGTGAGGCGCAGTACGGCCCCCAGGCGGCGCCGGCGGGCGAGGACGGTCTCGGTGGCCGCGGCGGCCAGGATCAGCGCGGTCACGCCGACGACGAGGGCGACGGTCAGCGAGTAGTCGGTCCGCAGTGCCGGTTGGGCGGGTCCGCCGGTGAACTGCCGAAGGTCCAGTGTCGGCGCCATGAGCCGCGGTTCGAGCAGCCCGAGCAGCGTGCCGCCCACCGCTGACGCCACCGCCAGCGGCAGCAGTTGCAGGAAGTGCAGCGCCCCGGCTTCCTTGCCGCCGAGTCCGAGCGTGCGCAGGAACGAGGTGGTGCGGCCGCGCTCGTGGGAGGTGAGGGTCAGTTCCAGGGCGAGCGCGAGCAGGCCGGACAGCGCGGCCAGGATCGAGGTGGTGGTGTAGATCGTGCCGAGTCCCCGCGTCAGGCCGTCCGCGCGCAGGGTGCTCAGCGCCTCGGAGCGGACGCGGATCCGGGCCAGCGGCCCGAGCGCCCTGGCCGCCGCCGACCGCAGTGCCGCGGGCTCGGCGGTGGCGGACCCCCGGGAAGCACCGCCCTTGAGGAGCAGGACAGTGCTTCCCGAGGACTGCTGGGGCATCAGGTGCTCGGCGGTGGCGGTGGTGATCAGCATGGGTGTCCCGGCGGCGATCTGCGCCGTGACCGGCCCGAGGAGGGGGTCGTGCAGTTCCGCGGCGGTGAGGGTGCCGACCGGCTTGAGGTTCAGGTCCACCGGGGGCTTTCCCTGGGTCACCACCGTGGCGGTGAAGCCGCCGGTGCGCTCGCTCGCCCGCAGGTCGGGCGAGAGGAAGGACGGCAGCGGGGCGCTCGCGGCGGCCCGGGGCCCCGGCGGGGTGGCCAGCCCGGACAGCAGGGCGCCGGCCAGCGGCGACTTCGGGGCGATGGCGGCCAGTTGCCGGGGATCGACGGTGACCACGGCGACCCGGGAGATCACCGCGCCGTCGGCCTGTCCCACCAGGTCGAGGGCGTGCAGACGCTGGAGGGCGGTCCGTATCCCGGTGTCTGCCCCGGGTGCGGAGGTCACGGTCCCGGCGACGGTCGCGCTCGCGTCGGCGCCGGTGGTCCAGGCCGCCCCCGTGGCCAGGCCGTCGCCGATCGTACGGTGCACGAGGCCGCCGAACACGGCCGTGCCCAGGGTGAGGACCAGGACGAACAGGGCCAGTCCGGTCGCCGGGGCGTCGTGGGCGGCCCGGGCCGCCCCGATGAAGCCCACCGTGCCGCGGCCGCGCCGGGCCTGCCGCAGCACCAGGCGCAGCACGAGCGGGTAGATCCGCAGCAGGATCAGTACGACGGTCAGCGCCACCAGCACCGGCACCGCGCCCAGGATTCCGTCGGGGCCCTGCGAGCGCAGCGCGACCACGCCCGCCGCTGCCGCGAGCAGCACCGTCAGCTCCAGGACCACGCGCCGGCCGACGGCGGTCTTCCGGCGCGAGCGCCGCAGCCGGCCGGCCCTGCGCGGCTCGCGGACCGCGAGCCAGGTCATCACCGGCACCGTCAGGGCCACCACCGCGGCGGCGAGGGCGGCGGGCACCGGTTGCGGTGATCCGGACGTGCCGGTGGGAGCGAGGGCCCGTCCGGCCGCCCAGCCGAGCAGGGCGGCGATCGACACCACCGGCCAGGTCACGGCGCAGCGCAGCAGCACCAGCCGCGCGGTGGACGCGCCCCGCGCGCGCTGCAACCGCAGGTGCGGCTGCCTTCGGCGCAGCAGCAGCCGTACCGCGACGGTGACGGTGGCCAGCGCGACCGCGGCCAGCGCGTCGACGGCGAACGTCGCGAGCGCCCTGGCCTGTTGGTCCTCAGCGGTGAACGCGGTGAGCAGCGGCGTCAGGAAGTCGGTCACCAGCAGGGGCCCGGTGGTCTGGCCGTCGACCTGGCAGCTGACGTCGCCGGTGATCGGGTCGAGTCCCTGGCACAGGGTGGCGCTCAGGTCCGCGCTGTAGTGGGACAGTGGCCCGGTCAGTGCGTGGGCCCGGTCGAGCGCCGCCCCGGACAGGTCGGCGCGCAACTGCCAGGTCACCCGCGGGCCGCCCACCCCGGCGCCGGCCAGCAGGTCGGCGGCGTCGAGGCCGACGAGGCCGCGGACGGCGAGCACCGTGCCGGCGGAGTGCTCCGCCGGGTAGCGCGACGGCTGGTCCAGCGTCTCCCGGCCGGTCCAGAAGTCGTCGGCCGCGGCCGTCGTGCGGTAGACCCCGCTCACCAGCAGCCCCGCGTCGGGCGGAGTGCTCTGCACTCCGGGCGTCTTGGCGAACTCAAGGGTCAGCCGGCTGCCGGCCCGGACGCCCAGCGCCTGCGCGGTGGCCTGCGACAACCCGATCTGGGGCGCGGTGCCCAGCGGCGTGTGGTCGGCCGGCGCCCGGCCGCTGACGTAGTGCAGACGGGCCCGCGCGGACGGCAGATAACTGACCGTCAGCCGGGTGCTGGTGTTCGCCGGTCCCGGCGGCCGCGGTGCGATCAGGGACGCCTGGTTGTAGTCGTAGCTGCCGCCGCCGGCGAAGGTCAGATGCCGCGCGGCGGAGCCGCCGAGGTGGTCGGTGAGGGTCCGGCCGGCGCCGAGCAGGGTGGCCATGTCCACCGCGGGCGGCTGGGTGTCGAAGACCTCCGGTGTCGTACTCAGGCTGATCAGGGGCGCCTGAACCTGCGCGGCGTCGACACGCTGCCGCAGTGCCCGGTCCTCCTGGCGGCCCGCGAAGACGGGCGCCCAGGCGCACAGTGCCGTCAGCACCAGGACCAGCACCGCCAGGCAGGCCAGCAGCGGCAGATCGCCACGAGTCTCCTTGCGTATCAAGCGCCGGGTCACCGCCGCGCCCGTGCCCGTGGGCCGGGGCACCGCCGCGCCCGTGCCCGTGGATGGGGGCACCTCCGCACCCGTGCCCACGGGCTGCGTCCCCGTCCGCCCTTTCCGGTCGTGTCCGGCCGCCCGGCTCAACGGTCCTCCCCCGCTCGCAGTACACGTACCAGGTCCACCCGGGCCAGCAGCCGGGCGAGCGCCAGCACGACCGCGCTGATGGCCAGAGCGGTCGCCACCGCGGTCAGCGCCACGGTGCCCCAGGGGATGACCTGTGGCAGCGGCGGATAGGGGGCCTGTCCGCTGTCGTCCACGGTGACCAGCGGGAGCACCGCCGACGCCAGGGCCATGCCCATCAGCGCCCCGGGGACCACCGCGAACAGCGCCAGACTCAGTTGCTCGGCGCCCAGCAGCCCGGACAGGCTCTGGGAACGGACGCCGATCGCCCGCAGCAGGGCGAACTCCTTGCGGCGCTGCCGGGTGGAGACCACCGCGTGCACGGTGAAGGCGATGACCGCGAAACCGGGGGCCAGATAACGGACCAGTTCCAGCACCCGGCGCAGCCCGCTGCGGAACGGGTCGGCCTGCAGGGACGCGGCGGTGCGCGCCGTGGTGGTGACGCGGCCCAGCGCGGGCTGCGCCTCGGCGGCGGCGGCCGTGCGCGCGCTGTCGGTGCTGCCGATCCACCAGAACGCGGGATCTTCCTGGTCGGCACCGGCCAGCGTCATCGCGGTGGCGAGTCGGCGCTGGTCGGCGATGAGATGTCCCTGCCCGCGGCCGAGTCCGGGCAGCGAGTCGACCCGGCCCACGATCGTGGCGGTGACCCGGCCGCCGCCCAGATCCAGTGTGGTGGTGCCGCCCACGCGCAGGCGCGCGTCGCGCAGCGCCGCGGCGTCGGCGCGCACCGGCAGCGGCGCCGGATCGCCGGCCGAGCGGGCCAGGAGCCGCACCTGGCTGCCTGGCTTGGTGTCGTAGTCGCTGTCGGCCAGGCCGCCGAAGGCGTCGCTGATGGCCCGGGAGGGCCGGCTGCCGGTGCTGATGGTGGTCCGGAGCACCTCGGAGCCGTCGTGAACGATCGAGCACACCCCGGGGGTGCCGGGATCGTAGCGGCCGGCCGGCTTTCCTGCACAGGCCCCCGCGGTGGAGTCGGCGGCGTGGTCCGTGCCGTCGGCCCAGACCTGCCCACCGGGCAGCCTGGGGACCCAGGTGTCCGCGGCGCCGCGCGCCCCCACCCGGAGCAGTTCCAGGTCCAGCCGCGCGGGACGCATGTTCGGCTGCGGCAGGACGTCGACGGCGGTCACCGTCAGCGGATACGCCCGCGGGTGGCCGCCGCTCAGCGCCACGTCGAGCGGGACCACGACGGTGTGCCTGGCTCCGTCGGCGGCGGGCAGGTGGGTCGCCACGGTGCTGACGACGCCGGACGCGTCCTGCACGGTCAGTTCCAGGCTCGGTGCCGCGCGGCTGCCGTCGCTGCGCACCCGCTCGTCCAGCAGCAGCGCGGTCGGACGCCCGGGGAGCGGTATCCCGAAGACGGCCGGTGACGGAGTGCGGGGAGCGGGCCCGCCGATCGTGCCGACCAGGTTCTCGGTGGCGCCGCCGGGCAGGTTCACCGTCGACTGGGTCACGGGTGTCACGGCGGTCACCGCGGGCAGCGCGCGGTAGGCGGCGCCCAGTACGGAGGAGGGGTAGCCGTCGTCCGCGGACGGGGAGATCCGCACGTCAGCGCCGACGGTGAACGCTGCCTGCTCGGACGCCAGGCCGCCCAGGCAGGCCAGCGCGGTGGTGGCGAAGGCGCTCACCGACACGGCCAGGCACATCAGCACCACCGGCCCCGCGTTGCGCGCGGCCCGTCGGCTCAACTGCCAGCCGGCCAGCGCGAGTACCAGACCCCGGCTGCGACGACCGAACGCGTCCAGCAGCAGGGAGGTCAGCGGCAGCAGCCGCAGCAGCAGGAGCGCGGCGGCGCCGGCCACCAGGGTCGGCACCAGGACCAGTACCGGGTCCGCGGACGCGCCGCCGGTGCCCACGTCGGCGATCAGCGAGTGGTGCCGTCGTAGCTCCAGATACCCCAGGGCAGCGATGGCCAGCAACGCCAGGTCGGCACCCAGTCGCTGCGCGGCGGCGGCCCGTGCGCCGCGGGCCGGCCGCGACCGCGCCGACGGCAGCACGGGCAGCAGTACCGCCGCGGCGTGCACCAGCAGGGCCAGACCCACCGCCGCCCACGCGCCGGTGCCCCGGCTGCCGGGGTGCAGCAGACCGGCCAGGAAGGGCGCGACGACGGCGGCCGGGACGCCGGTGAGCGCCCACTCGGCGGCCGCGCCGCGCAGCAGCCGCAGGGTGCCGGCGCCTCTGGCCTGCTGGAGGGCCAGCTCACCACTGCGGCGCACGGTCAGCTGGCGGGCGGCCAGCAGCAGGGTGGCCAGGGCGAGGACCGCCAGCAGCACGCTGGGCAGGTACAGCGAGGACCGGGCCGCCACCATCGGCACCGTCAGGTCGTCGATCGCGCCCGGCAGACCGGAGACCACGGTCAGGTCGTCCAGCGACGGCTGCCGCCCGCCGAACACCGACACCCGGCTCTGGCTGCCGGAGAAGGCACGCAGCCGGTCGTGCAGCCCGGCCAGGCTGCCCGCGTCGAGACGGGAGAAGTCGGGCTGCACACTCCAGTGGACCGTCAGATGCCCGTTCAGGACGGCGCTGCCGTTGAGAGCCGACGGCGAGACCACCAGCAGGTCCTGGTCGGCGGTCTCCCCCTGGGTCAGAACGCCGGCCATCGCGGGCCAGAACCCGACGGCACCGGTCGCCCGGAAGACGCCGGTGATCCGCAGGGTCATGGCGCGGTCGAAGGCGTCCCGCACCTGGAGGCCGGAACCGGGTTCGACGCCCAGGCGCTTGGCCAGCGCGTCGGGCACCGCCACGTCGACCGGGGCGGTGGACCCGGTGGCGGCCCGGACGTCGGGCAGCGAGGTGAACGCGCCGGCCGGGGCGTCGGCCGTGCCGGCCGGCCATCGTCCGGCGACCAACTGCCCGAACCTTCCGCCGTCCTGCACCGCGACCGGGTGCAGCCCGCTGCCCCCGGGACCGCGCGGCGGGCCCGTGATCCCGTCGATCCCCGTCACCGAGACCGGCGACGTGCCCAGCAGCCCCACATAGGTTTGGTGCGGCACCCCGGCGAACACCCGGTCGCCGGCGGCCCGCACATCCCGGTCGGCGGCGGCCATTCCCCCGGCCCGGAAGGACGCGTTGACGGCCACCTGCGCGTCGAGGTCGGCGGCCAGCCGTCGCACGGCCCCGGCCTGCACCGAACTCCCCGCCAGCGCCGCGAGCGCGGCCAGCGCCGTCGCGCACAGCAGCACGGTCACCGCGACAGCGGTCAGCACCAGCCCGTGCTGGGTGGCCCGCCTGGCAACGGCGGGAAGCCGCCGGGCCGGGCGCGGAGCACCCGGGCGTCGCCGCGGCGAAGTCGTGAAGGCCGTGGCGACCACATGAACCCCCGCGAAATCGAACATGTGACGGTGACGGCGCGCCACAGTCCTACCAGGCATCCCCCAACTACGCAAGAATCACTGATCTGTTGCGGCCTGGGGCACCGGAGCGGCCGAAGCCGCCACCGCGCTCCGCGAGGACCGTCGGCCCCTGCGCGCGGACTGAGGAAACGGGGAGCGGTGCGAGTGGGTGATCGAAGGCCGTTGCCCGAGCCCCTTCCACGGCGGGAACAGCATGTCCGGCCGGCGGTGTTGCACCGGCGGGGGGACCGGCGTCGCGCGAGCGGGGAACACAGTGACGAAAAGATCGTCCGCTCCGGCGTGATCCGGTGCCCTCGGGTCCTCGGTGCACCCTTTCATCTGCTATTGAGGGCACCCGGCCATGTGCGCCGCGGACTCGGACCAGGCTGCTTCACACAGGAGGACTGTTTCATGAATGACCGACCCTTGACGCTCATGGCGGTACACGCGCACCCCGACGACGAGGCCACGGGAACGGGAGGCGTCCTCGCGCGGTACGCGGCGGAAGGTATGCGCACGGTGCTCGTGACGTGTACCGACGGCGCTTGCGGTGACGGACCGGGGGGTGTCAAGCCGGGCGATCCCGGACATGATCCGGCGGCCGTCGCCTTGATCCGGCGTCGAGAGCTGGAGGCCAGCTGCGACATCCTGAAGATCAGTCATCTGGAGATGCTGGGCTACGCCGACTCCGGAATGATGGGCTGGCCGTCCAATGACGCCCCCGGGTCCTTCTGGCGGACGCCTGTGGAGGAGGGCGCCGCCCGGCTCGCGGAACTCATGCGGCGCTACCAGCCCGATGTGGTCGTCACCTACGACGAGAACGGCTTCTACGGCCACCCCGACCACATCCAGGCCAACCGCATCACGATGGCGGCGCTGGCGATGACCGCGCCGACACCGAAGGTGTACTGGACGACGGCGCCCCGCTCGATGATGCAGCGGTTCGGGGAGGCCATGCGCGAGTTCGGTGCGGACGTACCGGAGCCGGATCCCGCCGAGGCCGCCGCGCTGGCGAAGATCGGACTGCCCGACGAGGAGATCACCACCTGGGTGGACACCACCGCGTTCGGCGGCCAGAAGTTCGATTCGCTGGCCGCGCACGCCAGTCAGGGCGAGAACATCTTCTTCCTCAGGATGGGCCGGGAGAGGTTCACCGAGTTGATGGGCGTCGAGACCTTCGTACGGGTCCAGGACACCACCGGCGCCGCCGTGCCCGAGAACGACCTCTTCGCCGGCCTGCGCTGATCCGCCCGTGACGACAACGCGCTGATCCGCGTGGATCAGTCCGCGCCGAAGATCCTGAAGTGACCTGGGAGGACGGGACGGCGCGCACCCGACGGGGACGCGGGGACGCCGGGCGAGGAGACGGTCGAGCACGACCCCGTCCCACGCGGACCATGCGTGACGTCCTCCTTGAAAGGGCCTGGCGAGAAGATGCCGAGCACGGGCAACAGCACCGGCGCCTGAAGCCGAGGTCAGCGGCGTAGGAGGGGTGGTAGCCCCCGGGGGGTCGGGAGGCAGTCCCCCTGCGGATCCGGTGGCTGGCCCGCTGTCGGCGCGGTGCGGCCGTGCCCAGACTCAGCGGTATGACGTTCTCCATCGACGCTCCGGTCGCGGCCGCAACGCCCGCCGCCCCTGCGCGGCCCTCCGGTCCCGGCAGTGATTTCGCCAGACTCTCCCAACGCATCAGCGAGGCAGGCCTGCTGGGCCGGCACCCGGTCTACTACACGGTGCGGCTCGGCCTGGTGATCGCGGCTCTGCTGGGCGGCGGGGCGGCCTTCGTCGCGCTCGGCGATACCTGGTGGCAGCTGGCCGTCGCCGCCGCCATGGCCCTCGTTTTCGGCCAAGTGGCGCTCGTGGCGCACGATCTGGCGCACCGGCAGGTCTTCCGCCGGCGCCGCCCGAGCGAGACATGGGGCCGGCTCTTCGGCAACCTCGCCATCGGCATGAGCTACGGGTGGTGGATGAACAAGCACACCCGTCACCACGCCAACCCCAACCACGAGGAGCTCGACCCCGACGTCGCTCCGGACATCGTGGTGTGGTCCACCGACCAGGCACGCGACAGCACCGGCCTGGCCCGGTTCATCGGGGGCCACCTGGCGTTCCTGTTCTTCCCGCTGCTGGCGCTGGAGGGTTTCAACCTGCATGTGTCGAGCATGCGGGCGCTGCGCTCGCCGTCCATGAAGAACCGGGTGCTGGAGGGCGTACTGCTCCTCCTGCACCTGGCGGCCTACCTGTCCGCGCTGTTCCTGGTGCTCTCACCCGGCAAGGCCGTGGCGTTCCTCGTCGTGCACCAGTGTCTCTTCGGCATCTATCTCGGCTGTACGTTCGCCCCCAACCACAAGGGGATGCCCACCTTCACCGGCGACGAGCGGCCCGACTTCCTGCGGCGTCAGGTGCTCACCTCCCGTAATGTGCGGGGCGGTCGGTTCACGGACGCGATGCTCGGCGGGCTCAACTACCAGATCGAACACCACCTGTTCCCGAGCATGCCCACCCCTCATCTGCGACGCGCCCAGGTGATCGTGCGGGAGTACTGCGCGGAGATCGGTGTGCCGTACCACGAGACCGGCCTGCTGCAGTCCTACCGCGAGGCCCTCACGCACCTGCACCGGGTGGGAGAACCCATCAGGCGGCAGCGCAGGGCGTCCTGACGGCGACCGCACCCCTCCGCGCCGCCGGGATGGTCGGGCTTGTGGTTCTGTTCCGCAGAAGGGGAACCGTTCATGACGTCAGGCAGCACGGGCCCCTGCCGAGAGTTCGGCAGGGGCCCACGGCGTACAGAGCTGCGGAAGGCCGGGAGCTGTCCTCGATGAGGGGCGTGCCGGCCGACATCAGCTACCGTCCGCTGCCGGTCTGACGGCCCGGCCTCACTTCAGATGGCGGGTGATGAACTGGGCCGCGGCGTCCCCCGCGTACTGCGGGACGCCGGTGTGCCCGCCGAGATGGGCGTGCAGGGACTTCTCCTTGGAGCCGAAGGCGTCGAACAGGTCCAGGGCCGCCTGCCGGTCGTTCCCTTCGTCGTCCCACTGCAGCAGGACGTGCAGTGGAATGGTGACCTGCCGGGCCTCCTCGAACAGGGCGCGAGGCACGAAACTCCCGGCGAACAGAACGGCGGCCGAGATGCGGGGCTCGACCACCGCCAGCCGGATGCCGATGGAGATCACTCCCCCCGAGTACCCGACCGGGCCGCCGATCTCGGGCAGCGAGAGGAGAGCGTCCAGGGCGGCCTGCCATTCCGGGACCGCCTTGTCCACCAGCGGGAGGACGAGGGCGTCGACGATCTCGTCGCTGACGGGCTGGCCGGCCTCCATGGCCCGGCGCAGGTCGGCGCGGGCCTCCTCGACGGCGGGCCAACGGGGCCGGTCGCCGCTTCCGGGGAGCTCGATGGTGGCCGTGGCGAAACCCTCCGCCGCGGAGTGCCGGGCCCGGGCCACCAGTCGGGGGTACATCCTGCGCAGCCCGAGGGGAGGGTGGCCGAGCAGGATCAGCGGCGCCGGCGCGGATGCCGATGCGGATGTGGGTGTGGGTGTGGGTGTGGGTGTGGGTGTGGGTGTCCACAGGATGCCGGGGATCTCACCGAGGGTGAATTCGCGTTCGAGGACGCCGTCGTCGAGGCGCTGCTCGGAAGTGAAATGCATGGTCGTGCCTTTCGGGAGAGCACTGGAACGGCGCTCCCGGACGACCTGCCTATCGCCCGACCGTGACCCCGGAGGGGAGCACCCATGTCGATACTGCGTTCACGGGTACCACCTCCTCGGTCTCTCGCACGGCCTCGAAAACGTAGCAGTGGTCGCCCTCGTCCGCCAACGGGTTTTTGCGGAGTCCGCGATCCGGATGCCACGGAGACACCACGCAGAGCATGAACATCGAACCCGGGACACCGCCGACGCCTCCCAGACTCACGTACAGGTGCTGTCGTTTCTCGGCTCTGGCAAGATCTCGCGGAGCGGTCGCGGAGGGTCACCGCGGTGTTCGCTTGTGAGGAGTGGCCACGAGCCCCCAGTCACTCGGCCCGCGCGTACCGTCAACTCATCGGCTCCTCGACCCTCCTGGATCGGTACGCTTCCGTCCGGAGGCGGGATGTCTATTGCTGTGGCTTTCGGTACTGGTGGCGCCATCTGCGTGGCCCTTGGCATGTGGTTCGTCCGGCGGCAACACCGCAGGCGCGCCAGCACCCTCGTGGGATGGGGCGGACTGGCCCTGGGGGGCGCGCAGTTGATACACGCGGTGGGCTCGTTGAGCCGAGACCGTCAGCCACTCGGCGTCATCCTCGCCATCTGTTGCGCAGCGCTCAGCATGGTCGGCTACATCCTGTTGGCGCGTGGCTCGGACCCGTTCCGGAACGGTCGCGGCGGCCGGAAGCGCCGGAAGCTGCCTCCGATCCGCCCATGACGGGCCGCACCTCCCACACACTTTCCAACGGGGGTGGTGCGGTGTGCCGGGCACCACTCGGTCCCGTCCGACCGCTCGTGAACGGCGCTGAAGGAGACGGAAACCGGGACGTGCGTCGCCCCAGCCGGTACAGCGGTCGGCCTACAGGCCGCGAAGCGCCTCGTGGAGGTCGCTGTAGACGCTTCAGCAGGTGATGCGGCCGTCGTCGTTCAGGCTGCCCATGTACCAGTCGCCGTCGTCGATGGCCTTCACCAGACACAGGCCGTGGAATCCCAGGATGATCTCGGGGTGCAGGCGTTCGCCTTGGGCCGGCCGGCCCGTCACGACGCGACCGGTGTCGAGAGGAGTGGCCTCCTGGTCGCCGGATATCCTGCGGATCTCTTCCAGTGCCCAACCTGCTGGTAGTTGTCTGTCTGCCATCCCATGATGATGAGCCACCCACGCGCCGAGTGCGGCACGGCTTCTCAGAGCACCGCTTCGGGAGTTCGATCAGTGAGACGCGTGGGCTGCCGAGGGGACCGGCAGTCCTCTCGCCCGGCGCGCGCCTGTGAATCTGTGAACTGTGAGCGCCGGGCAGCCGTGGAACGGTTCGGTGTCCGGCTGCGTCGTCCCTCTGCGGGGCACGGTGGCCGTGTTCCGGGGAGGGAGACCGGGTGCATACGGGCGGCTTCGCCAAGTGGACAGGACGGTTCGAGGACGAGCGCGAGCGCAGGCGTGCCCAGGGTGATCCGGACTGGGGGCTCAGCGCGACGCTGCATCCGGCGGTGTGGGCCAGCATCCAGCGCTTCCAGGTCGGCGAGGACGGTGACGGTGCCAACCTCGTCGCCAAAGCGGACCAGGCCGGCGACGCCGACTATGGGCAGGCGGTCCGGCTCTTCATCGCCGAGGAACAGAACCATGCCCGTCTGCTGGCTCGGCTGCTGGCCGCGGGGGGTATGCCGACGTTGACCGGGCACTGGAGCGACACGGTCTTCGTACGGCTGCGGCGCCTCATGGGCCTGCGCATGGAACTGCTGGTGCTGATGATCGCGGAAGTCGTGGCGCTGCGTTATTACCGGGTCCTGCGCGATGGCACCGACGACGCGCTCACCGCGGATGTGGCGGGGCGGATCCTGTCCGACGAGGAGCGTCACGTCCCGTTCCACTGCGAGCGCCTACACGCCTCCCTGGCGGAGCTGCCCCACGCCGTGCGCCGCCCGGTGATGGCCCTGTGGCGACTTCTGCTGCTCGCGGTCTCTCTCGTCGTCGCCGCCGATCACGGTCCGGCACTGCGCCGACTCGGCATCGGACGCCTGCGATTCGTGGGCGACGTCATGGCCTCGTCCTACGCGGTGGTCTCCGCGGTGCTGGCACCCCGCCCCGACGCATGGACGAGCACGGGCTGACAGAGACGGCCCGCTGAAGCGCTCCGGGGCGGCCTCCGCCTCCAGTCACGGGTGCCCTCCGCGCTCCGGGGGCGGCCTCCGCCGGCGGTCACGGCTGCCCTCCGGTCTGTCCCAACCCCCTTGTGGTGATTGCATGTTGAGCGGCGCGCGTTCGTGAACCGGTTACGATCCGATCGGCCGAGGACCCCGAGACACTCGGCGGGCACCGGCTGCTCGCCCGGCTCGGAACCGGCGGCATGGGCACGGTCTGTCTGGCCCGCTCCGCCGACGGGGCGGTCGTCGCCGTGAAGACGGTCCGCGCCGAGTACGCCGCGGATCCCGCCTTCCGGGACCGCTTCCGCCGCGAGGTACGGCTGGCCACCGGGCGCACCGCCCGCTGGGTGGTGCCGGTGACGGCCGCCGACACCGAGGCGCGCGAGCCGTGGCTCGCCACCGCCTTCGTGCCCGGCCCGTCACTGGCCGAGACGGTCGACGGGTACGGTCCGCTCCCCGCGCACACCGTCGTCGTACTCGGCGCGCGTCTGGCGCGGGCGCCGGCCGAGGTGCACACGGCGGGCCTCGTCCACCGCGACGTCAAACCCGGCAACATCCTGCTCGCCCACGACGGCCCCCGGTTGATCGACTTCGGCATCGCCCAGGGCACCGGCACCACCACGCTCACCGCTCCCGACGCGATCATCGGCACCCCCGGCTACCTCTCCCCCGAACAGGCCCGGCCCCATGAGGGCGAGGTGGGGGCGCCCAGCGACGTCTTCTCCCTCGGCTGCGCGCTGGCGTACGCGGCCACGGGCCGACGGCCGTTCGGCACCGGCGACCCGGCCTCGGTCCTGTACCGCACCGTCCACGAGGGTCCCGATCTCACCGGCCTCGACCGTCTCCTGCCGCCGCCGGTGCCCGGGCCCTTCCGGGACATCTGGGCGCCCTGCGGAAAGTCGTCGTATCCGATTCGCCCCAGCGGCAGGACGAGACCGTTCCACGGGCCGGTGGGCGACCTATACTCGCCGGGTGAGCCAGCCCAGCAAGCGCCCGTCGACCAGCGAGGATGCCCGTCCCACCCCGGGCCGCAAGCGCAGCGAGGCATCGCGGCTCGCCATCCTCTCCGCGACCCGTGAACTCGTCGGCGAGCAGGGCTACGAGAAGTTGTCGATCGGTGCGATCGCGGCGCGCGCGGGAGTCGGCAAGGACACCATCTACCGCTGGTGGCCCTCGAAGGGAATGGTCGTGGCGGACGCGGTGATGGAGGAGACACAGCCCTTCCACCTCGCACCGCCGGCGCGCACCGGCTCGGTGGACAAGGACATCCGCACCTGGGTGCACGCCCTCGCCCGGGACTTCGTCGACCCGGTCCGCGCCGACCGGATCCGGGCCGTCACCTCCGCGGCGAGCGAGGACCCGGCCACCGCGGAGCGGCTCTACGAGCGCTTCACCCAGGTGCAGCGGACCGGGTTCATCGACCGCCTGGGCGCGGCGGCCGAGGCCGGAGAGGTGCGCCCCGACGCGGACTTCGGCGCGGTCGCGGACGCGATCCTCGGCTCCCTCATGTACTGGGTGACCGCCCGCCGCAGCGATCTGAGCATCGAGTCGGTGGACTCGCTCCTCGAAGTGCTGCTGCGCGGCCTGCGGGCGGACCCGGCCACCGGTTCATAGCCGGTCAGTAGCCCCGGTGCTCGGTCGCGAGGAAGACCACGCCCAGCCGCGCGGGCCTGTCCCCGTAGTTGTGCCACTCGTGGCGCGTGCCGTTCTGGACGAGGAAGTCGCCCTGCCTGAGCACGGTGCGGGCACCGTCCAGGACGACCTCCACCTCCCCGTCGAGGACGACCACCAGATCCACCGAGGCGGTGAAGTGCATCGCGGTGTCATCGGTCCGCAGGACGGTGCGGGAGGTCACGTCCGGGTCACCGGGCGGGAGCGGGGCCCCCTCCGGGTGGATCACGCACTGGATGAGCCGGACGCTGCCGGGGCCGGAGGCGTGCGGCTCGATCGCCGCCAGGCCGTCGTCCGGGAGCGAGGGCAGGGACTTGACGCTCCACAGTTCGCGGGCCTCCCAACTGTCCGCGGCCAGGCCCGGCGTGGGTCCGACCCGGGTGTCGCGGACGATGACGCCACGTTTGTCGGCATCGTGGCCCGTGACGACGAGCCGGACCTCCGGCACGTTCGCCTTGTCCACCGAGATGTCCGTCAACGCAGGATCTCCTGTCGGGTCTAGATGGTGGTCCAACCGCCGTCGCTGGGCAGGATGACGCCGTTGACGTTGGGGGCGTCCTCGGAGAGCAGCCAGAGCAGCGGGTGGACGACGACCTCGGGGGCGACCGAAGGGGTACCGGCGGCGATGGCGGGTGCGGTCAGTTC
The DNA here is from genome assembly GCF_040651615.1 of Streptomyces sp. NPDC048417. Classification (NCBI taxonomy): domain Bacteria; kingdom Bacillati; phylum Actinomycetota; class Actinomycetes; order Kitasatosporales; family Streptomycetaceae; genus Streptomyces; species Streptomyces sp. NPDC048417. Next base: position 38,417 of record NZ_JBEZKI010000029.1, read on the forward strand.
CTGGGCGTAGGAGGAGCGGAAGGCGGTGTCCATCCCCGTGTTGACCCCGCCGGGCGCGACGGCGTTGGCACGGATGCCGCGTCGGCCGTAGTAGAAGGCGACGGACTTCACGAAGCCGTTGAGGGCGTGCTTGGAGCTGGTGTAGGCGGCGCCGGAGAGCGAGGAGCGGAAACTCGCCTCGGAGGAGACGTAGACCAGCGCGCCCTCGCCGCGCTCCAGCATCTGCGGCAGCACGGCACGGGTCAGGCGCATGGGAACGGTGACGTTGAGGTCGAAGACCCGCTGCCAGGTCCGGTCGTCCATCTCGGTGGCGGGCAGCCAGCCGTCCGTGATCCCCGCGATGTTGGCCAGACCGTCGATCCGGCCCTCGCCCGCGGCCACCACCGTGTCCACGACGGTCTGGTCGGTGAGGTCACCGGGTACGGCGACGATCGCCCCGTCGCCGCGCGCCTCACCGGCGAGGGAGTCCAGGTTCTCGGCCGAGATGTCGGCGGCGATCACCCGGGCACCCTCGGCGACGAGGCGCAGCGCGGTGGCGCGCCCGATGCCGGCGCCGGCGCCGGTGACGAGGACGGTGCGATCGGCGAAGCGCTGTGCGTTGTCTTGCATGGTGGCGTCTTTTCTGTGCGGTTGTTCTCCGGCCGCCGGGAGGCGGCCGTGGGAAGGTGGGGTCAGAAGGCGGTCGGATCGAAGCGACCGGTGGTGATCGCGGCCACGGCACCGCCGTCCGCCAGCAGGTCGGTTCCGGTGACGAAGCTCGCGCCGAGCAGGAACTCCGCTGCCGCGGCGATCTCCTCGGCGGTCCCGGGGCGCTTGACCGCCGAGGCTTCGACCAGGCCCCGCACCAACTCCTGGTCGCCGCCGTCGAGTTCGGCGCGGCCCATCGGCGTGGAGATGACACCCGGACTGATCGAGTTGAGCCGCACGCCTCGGTCGCCCCAGGCTCCCGCTGCCGCCGCCTTGACCCTCAACTGCGCGGCGTGCTTCGCGAATTGGTACGCGATGCTGCCGTCGGCATAGCGTTCTGGGCTCAGCAGCGCGTGGCCGGCGAGTTCCTCGGCCGGGAATTCGGACAGTGCGTGGATGTCCTCGGGCGACAGCGGCCCCGGATAGAAGTACCCGGCGTTGCTGGCGATGACGACGCCCGCACCGCCAGGGGCCATCACGTCCTTGAACTCGTCCAGCACCAGCGCCGGGCCGAGGACGTCCACCGCGAGGATCGCGGGGATGGGTGCCTGGGCCGGAGAGACGCCGGCGGTGTGGACGAGACGGGTGACCCTGCCGAGCTCCGCCGCGGTGCGCGCGAGTCCTGCCACCGACGTGCGCGAGGTGACGTCCACGCTCTGCGTGGTCACCTCGAACCCGTCGTCGCGCAGCTGCTCGGCGACCGGCTCCAGGACCTCTTCCTTGTAGTCGGCGATCAGGAGTCGGTGGCCGGCACCGATCCTCCGCGCGACGGCGCGCCCCATCCCCCCATTCCCGATGACAACGCTGACCTCGGTGTTCATGTGCGGCTCCTGGAGCGCCGGCCTGGCCGGCGACGTACACGATGCAGCTATTTCTATTCGGGTCGACCCGTTTGGAAACGTACTCCGGAGATGCCATGGGCGCAAGACCGGCGGATTCGCCAAGAAGCAACGACAGCAGCGGCATCGATGCCGGCCGGCGGCAGGGCTGGGGGGATCGGTCGCGTCCCGGAGCAGGCCGAGCCACCCGTGAGGACGCCGAACCCCAGCGCGGGCCCGAGGCCTACCAGAACCTCGGCCTCAAGCGCACCTGCGAGACCCCCACAGCAACCGCTGTCGCGGGTGCCGTGCGCCCTCGGGGTACGCGGCACCGGCCGCTCCATGTCCCGTCGTATCGCGCGCCACTTCGCCACCATGGACAACATCCGTGCCGCCGACACCGAGGCGATGCAGCAGGTCGACGGAATCGGCGCGGAGAAGGCTCCCACGATCGTCGCGGAACTGGCCGAACTCGCCCCGCTCATCGAGAAGCTCGCCGCCGCCGGGGTCAACATGACCGAGCCCGGCGCCACTCCGCCCGTAGCTGCCGACGAGGCGGACGCCGGCGGCGGGGCGTCCGCGGCCACGACGGAGGCGGGCCCGCCGGCCGGGATGACAGTGGTCGTCACCGGTGCGACGACCGGAGCCCTGGAGAAGCTCTCCCGCAACGAGATGAACGAACTCATCGAACGAGCCGGCGGCCGCTCTTCCTCCAGCGTCTCCAAGGGGCCCGGCCGCGAGGTGTTCGGTGAAGAACGGTGCGGCCTCCGCGACGGCGCGGTCGACTTGGGGACGTCGTAGGAGTCCAAGGGGGTGCCGCCCTCGACGACCTCGAGGTTCTTGGGGCCGCGGGCCCGTCCGTGGAGTTCGGCGGACATCCCCTGACCGGTCCCGCCCTCCCCGTCCAGCAGGTCGTCATCTGGACGGCACGGCCCGGCAGCCCGGCGGATGACGGGCTCCGACTCCTCGCGACAGCCGCGGCCTCGCCCGCGCGAGAAGCCTCGGCCTGACGGGGTCGGGGCGGTTCAGGTGCCCGGCCGCCCGGCGGACGCCCAGGCGGCGTATTCCTGGCGGACGTAACGGCGGCGGCCGGGGCCTGGCGTGACCGCGTCGGGCCGGTGCGGCCCGGCCACCAACTCGGGCCGGCACCGGTCGTGCGCCACGAGTTGTCCGGCGGTCCGTGCGGCGGCGCCGGCCGGGCCGGGGTCGGAGCTTTCCAGGGCCATACGGTCCATGAGGGCTGCCCGGCGCAGCAGCCAGGCGCGTTCGGCGACCGCGGCGTCGGCCGGTGGGCGGGCGACGGTCCTGGCCCGGCGGCCGTCGCGCTCGGCTCCGAGGGCAAGCACATGGTGCATTTCGCGGCGCAGGTCGGGCGCGTTCGCGTACGCCTCGTGCGGGGGCGGAGCATCGATCCCCTCGCCGGCGTCCGGGGTGCCGCCCTCGTCCGGTGGGCCGGGGCGCACGCCATGGCGTGCGGGGCCGGTCATGCCGAACACCTCAGGCAGGCGCGGACCTCGCGGCCGCTGCGCGTCTGGTGGACCTCGGTCGACTCTGCGAGGCACTGGACGATGCCGGTGCCGCGTCCGTGCTCGTCCGGGGCGATGTCCGGGCGGGGGCGCTCCACGGCGGTGCCGGAGTCACTGACCACAATGTGCAGCGTGCCGAGGTCGAGCAGGAGCAGCAGGGTCATGCGCTCGCGCCCGTACCGGGCGGCGTTGGCCGCGAGTTCGTCGACGATGAGAACGGCGGAGTCCCGCTCGCTCTCGGGAACGCTCCAGGTCTCCAGCAGATCGGCCGCGAAGTGACGAGCGGCGGGAACGTGCGCCTCCTGCGCGGGCAGGGTGAGCAGTGCCTCGCGGCGGCAGAGCGGGGAGAGCAGTGAGCTCAGGCGGGGGGAATCGGTTACAGACATGGTCTTCTGACTCTTCTGTGGATGTGCGGAGACCGGAACGTGGGAGACCGGATCGTGGGAGACCGCCTACACATTCGAGGAGCGGTCGGTATGCCGGATCCTGTGGAGAAGGGCTCATTCGGTTCCACGGGCGAGGCATGCCGAGCGGTTCGAGGAATTCGCACCTTTTGCCATATTTCCTGTCAGGTCAGGTCGGGGCCGGCGGAAGGCCGACTCGTTCGCCTCGGCCAGGGGAGCCGAGGACGCCGGCCGTCGGGTGGCCGGGGCCGGCAGACCTGCCCCGGGGCGGGACACCGACGCGTCGAGCAGGCCAAAGGCCGGTCCGCTTCGCGAGAGCCTGCGAGAAGGGCCGGCGCTCACCACCGTGGCGACCGCAGGAGGGGAGCGGGCCGGAGTCCCGTGAACGACCGTGGTCCGGTGCGTCAGAGTCCGCCCGACCCAGGGTCGGGCGGACTCCTCGCGACCTCATGCCCGGATCGTGACGAGCTTCTGACCGTTGCCGGCGACGATCTCGAAGTGCTCGATGGCACTCGGAGACATGGGGACCGCACCTGGGACCGTGGTGCCAGGAGGGTATTCGCCCGCCCGCCAGGTGGCGCCATCCGCTATGACCCCGCCGCGGCCGACCGCCTGCAGCCGGCAGGTGATCCCGGCGGGCGCCCCCTTGGCGGAGACCAGCAGGACGCTGCCCCAGGCAGAGGGTGAGACCTTCACCGAGGCGGTGACGCCGGTGGTGGGATCGTTTCCGGAGAAGGTGCGCGCGGGAGCCGGCGCGGTCGGTCCGGGCTGCTTCGCCTCACTGCTCAGGGACCCGGCGGTCGCCAACCAGGTGCCGGCGACCGCTCCCGCCATGAGCATCACGGAGGCGGCGGCGCCCGCCAACTGCAGCCGCCACGTCCTGCGGCGCCGGGCCGCGGCCTGCCGCAGCAGCCTTTCCAGCACCCCCGCCTCGTGCGCCTGCGGCGCCCCGGCCGCGGCAGGCCGCGCGGGCGGAGTGCCCTGCGCGCTCTCGGCTGCCCGCGCCACCAGCCGACCCGCCAGGTCCTCATCGGCAGCCGGCACCGTCCGGCCCGCGGCTTCCATCGCGGTCACCGTCGCCAGCAGTGCGGGCAGTCCCGCCAACTGTGCGTGTTCCGCCCGGCACTCGGCGCATCCCGCGAGATGGTCACGCACCTGTTCCATCTCAGCCGGAGGCAGCGTGCCCAGGACGTACCCTCCCAGCGCCAGCCGGAGGGCGTCGCAATGCACACTCATGGTCGCCACCTCCCGCACGGCATGATCATGGCTCAATGCCCCGTTCCCGCAGCGCCAGCCGCAGGGCGTGCAGGGCGTAGTACGTCCGCGACTTCACGGTGCCCAGCGGGATGCCCAGCACCCGCGCGGCCTCCGCCATGGTCCGGCCGCGGTAGTAGGTCTCCAACAGGACCGCACGGTGGTCCGGGGACAGCGCCCGGAGGGCGTCGGCCACCGCCCAGCTCTGCAGCGCCTGCTCGATCTCGTCCTGGCCCGGCGCCTGCTCCGCGACCCGGTCGAGCGCCTCGCCGCCGACCTCGGGAGGCCTGGCCTGCCGGGCCCGGTGGGCATCGATGACCAGGTGCCGGGCGACCGTGCACAGCCACGCCCGGGCCGGGCCTCGTGCGGGCTCGAACGCGTCGGGATGCTGCCATGCTCGCAGCAACGTCTCCTGCACGACGTCCTCCGCCCATTGCCGGTCACCCGAGGTCAGCCGGAGCGCGTAGTGGAACAGGGGTCCCGCGTGCTCGGCATACAGGGTGCGCAGCAGTTCCTCGTCCGTGGTCGAAAGTGTCCCTGTACCAGAGACACGGTCCGCGGAGCGATCCGGATCGGTCCTCGGGCCACGTTTTCGGGAACGCCAGGACATAAGGCGATCATCGCGCACACTTACGGCTTTGTCCTGTGATGCACCGCACCCGCACCGTCACTCTCCGCGACGCCGCCAGGCTCGCGCATGCGGGACACCGGAGACCCGGAGGCCCGACCGGCCCGCGGCGACCACAAGAAAGCGCCACAAAGGCGACTGCACGAAAACCCCACAAAAAGGTGCGAACCGACCGAACCGTTCGCCCCCGTCGCCCGTGGAGTCGGACAAGAGCCGACGTAGGCGGCACGCCTTGTTCGCACCTCGGGCCGATCCCGGCCCTCGGACAGGGAACTGCCGCGTACCGCCCGGGACTTCGCTTCGTCGCGCACTCCGTCGGCGCACCGCCCATCCCAACCCGATCACGAGGAAGGAGCAGCATGTATCCGCGCCTTCGTACACCAGGCCGGCGGTCACGCTTCGCGGCCGGGCTCGCCGTCGCCACCGCCGCCACCGCCGGCGCGCTGGTTCTCCTGAGCGCATGCGGCCAGTCGTCGCACTCCTCATCCACCGGCGCCGTCGCCCTCACACCGGGAGGGGGTCAGCATCGGACGGCCGGGATGCCCGGTGCCTCCGGACCGGAAAACGCGGCAGGCTCCGCTCCCGGCGCCTCACCCATGCCCAACATGAGCATGGCCATGAGCTCCCCGAACACCGGGACGTCGACCGCGCCGGTGGCCAGGAACGCCGTAGCGATCAAGAACTTCGCGTTCTCCCCGGCCACCGTGAAGGTCAAGGCGGGCACGACGGTGACCTGGACCAACCAGGACACCGACCCCCACACCGTCACCAGCGCCCGAACGGGCGGCCCGTTGCATTCGGCCGCCCTGACCACCCACGCCTCCTACAGCTACAGGTTCACCAAGCCCGGCACCTACGCCTACCTCTGCACCATCCATCCGTTCATGACCGCCACCGTGGAGGTGACCTGATGACCGAGTACCTCGACCCTCACCAAGCAGCACCGGTCGGCGACTCCGAGCGGCCCGCCCGGGAACATGACATGAACCGGCGCCAACTCCTCCGGCACGCAGGATGGTTCGGCGGGGCCGTGGTGCTGACCGTGGCCGGCGGAGAGGTGGTCAGTCACATCGCCGGCCCCCGGGACACCGCCGCCGGGGCCGCCCCGGTGGCACGCGGCACGACAGCGAACGGCGCACTGCGATTCGTGCAGGTCTCCGACAGCCACATCGGCTTCCAGGGTCCGGCGAACACGGACGTGACGGGCTCCTTCAACGAAGCGATCCACCAGGTCAACTCCCTCGGTTTCCGGCCCGACTTCGTCATGCACAGCGGTGACCTCACCCACCTTTCCACGGCGGCACAGTTCGACCAGGTCAGACAGATGATGACCGGCATGGAGACGGACCGCGTCTTCACCGTGCCCGGCGAGCACGACTCCATCGGCGATGCGGGCCGCGCCTACCGGCGGACCTTCGGCAAGGGCACGCTCGGCGACGGCTGGTACAGCTTCGACACCCACGGCGTGCACTTCATCGCCCTGGTCAACACCCTGAGCCTGGAGAAGCTCGGTCATCTGGGCAACGAACAGATCGAGTTCGTGCGCAGGGACCTCAGGGGACTGTCGTCGGACACGCCCATCGTGGTCTTCAGCCACATTCCGCTGTTCGCCATGTACCCGCGGTGGGGCTGGAGTACGGACGACGCGTTGAAGGTCATCGCGCTCCTGCGCCGCTTCTCCTCCGTCACCTGTCTCAACGGGCATGTCCACCAGCTGTTCACGAAGACGGACGGCAACATCACCTTCCACTCCGCCACCACCACGGCCTACCCGCTGCCGAAGCCCGGCCGGGCCCCCGCCCCCACCCCTCAGGTCGTCCCCGCCCGACAGCTCAAGGACGCACTCGGCATTCGCACCGTCGGCTACCGGCAGGGCGACCGGGAGCTGGCGATCAAGGACAAGAGGCTGACATGACGCTCGAAAGACTCCTCGACCCGGCCCTGCGGGTGGCGACCGCCGGCACGCTCGCCGCGAGCGGGTACATCCACGCCCGGCTCTACGCCGACGGGTACCGCTTCATCCACATCGTCGGCCCCCTGTTCCTGGTCCAGGCGAGCGTGTCCTTCGCGGTCGCCGCCCTGCTGCTGATCGGGATGCCTCCGCTGCTGAGCGTCGCCGCCGGCGGTGTGGCGCTGGGTGCCCTCGGCGGATTCGCCGCCTCACGCACCGTAGGCGTCTTCGGATTCACCGAACACGGTCTGCAGCCCGCCCCACAGGCCCTGCTCAGTCTCCTGGCGGAAGCCGGGACCCTGCTGCTCCTAGCCGTCCGGCAGGCAAGCGTGACCAGACGGCGCCGTGCTGCCCGGCCTCCCCTCAGGCCACCCGTCTGGGACCGGGTCACCCTCCACACACCACCCAAGTGACGGAACCAAGGAGTCTCCCCCATGTCACCGCAACCACGCCCGGCAACCACCGGACCGAGCCCGCACCTGCGCAGGCTGAGGGACAGCGTGCGCGTCCTGCTCGGCCTGGACGACGACACAGCCGTCGTGATCCGCCAGTTCCAGTACACCGAACCCGGCCGTCCACCACGGAAGACCGTCGTCGCCGTGCTGCCCATGGACGGCGAGCCACACCGCTGGACACTCCACCGTCCTCCCGACCAGATCACCGAGCGGGTTCTACGGACCGCGCTCCTCCACCACCCGCCGAACTGACGGGAACCGAGTCCGTCCTGCCGACATCCCCGCAACGCCTCCCGGCGGTGCCCCGAACGCAGGGACACCGCCGAGGAGAACCCTGTGGGGTGCCGAAACTCACGTACAGGCCCTGATCAGGCGGTTTGCGAGGGTCGGCGGTCGGAGCTTCCCTCTTGCAGGTGGACACCTTCGATCCGGCCCCCGCCTCGACGCCTGGTGGAACGGCCACCCCCTCGACCGCGCCAACCACAGCCACCTCGCCAGACTCCAACTCTGCCTCGATGCCCAGCAGTTGGAATCAGCCACCGAGATCCCGCAGGGTATCCACGTCGTGCTCAGCGGGGTTCGCATGCCGCGGATGAACTCCCTGATCGTTGGGTGCAGACCTGCCGCGACGAACTCCTGGACCGCACGTTATCTGGAACGAGCGGCACCTGCGCCACGCGCTGCGCGCGGTCCCCGAACCGATCACCGATCCCGAACGAGTGACCCGTCTCAACCTACGCCGCAACGACCGGATCGGTGGCGTGATCCACGAGTACTGGCATGCGGCCTGACCTGGTCGGATGAGGTACTCGGCAAGCGCAGGGCCGCACCCGATACGGCTCACCCAGCGGCCCGAGGAACTACGCGCTGTTCTCGAGGACAACCTTGTGAGTCTCGAGCTCCCACAGCTCCCACAGCTCCCCCTGGTCAACTGCGCTGCGGGCGCAGGTGCCCAGCCGGCCGGACTGTCGGCCTGACCTCGGTCAGCGTTTGATGCCTACGCCCGCCAACAGGCTGATCTCGGCGTCCGCGATCTCCGTACCGTCGGCGGGTCCGGCGGGCCGCCAGCGGTGGCAGCAGACGATGCCCGGTTCGATCAGGTCGAGCCCGTCGAAGAAACGGCGGACGTCGCTGTGCGAACGGAACTGCACCGGAGACCCGGAGTTGGTGTAGGCCTCCGCGACCTTGTTCCAGGTGACGGGATCGAAGTCGGGCGTGCAGTGGTTCATGGCAAGGGCGCTGCCCGTCGGGAGCGGATCGAGCAGCCGGTGGACGATGGCGTACGGGTCGTGCGGGTCTGTGACGAAGTGCATGAGCGCGTTGAGGGAGAGGGCGATGGGCTGGTCGAAGTCCAGGATGTCGGAGTCCTCCACGGCGCTCATCAGCGCATCGGGGTCGGTGACGTCGGCTTCGATGTAGGCCGTGCGTCCCTGCGTCGTGCTGCGCATGAGGCGTTCGGCGTACTTGAGGACGAGGGGGTCGTTGTCGGCGTACACGACGCGGGCGTCGAGCGCGACGGACTGGGCGACCTGGTGCAGGTTGGGCTCGGTCGGGATGCCCGTGCCGATGTCGAGCCACTGGCGGATGCCGTGCTCCTGCGCCAGCACGTGGGTGGCCCGGTGCATGAACGCCCGGTTCTCGCGCGCGGTCACGGGGAGGCCGGGGTGGGCCTTGGCGGCGACCAGGGCGGCCTCCTTGTCGACCTCGAAGTGGTCCTTGCCGCCGAGGAAGTAGTCGTACATCCGGGCCGAGTGCGCCCTGCTCGTGTCGAGATTCCGGCTGGCCTGACTGGTGGTCATGTTCTCCCCTTCATGCGTGTGTCCGTCGGCCCGCAGGCCAGGAACGGGACCGGTGTCGTCGTCCCTTCTGCCCGCCGCCGGTTCACCCGGCGGCCAAGTGATCGGCCAGGCCCTCTTTGACCCCGCGGACTAACGCGGCGATCTCCTCCGGCGTGTAGATCCGCGCCGGTCCGGCCGGGTCGGTCGACTGCCGTACGGCCACGCGGCCGTCGGCGAGTTGTTTCGCCTCGACGCACTGACCACCGTTCGGCCCGCTCCAGGGCCGCTCCCAGCCCTGTTCCCCGAGACTGCGGGCCGGCATCCCGTTGTAGATGCCCTCGTCGGTGATCGTCATGAGTACTCCTTGCGCATGCGGTTCAAGAGCGCCCTGCTGTCCTCGGACGACGTCAGCAGCGCCATACGGGAATGCGCCTCGAGATGGGCGACGACGTCCGCGCGCTGGTCCAGGTAGACGGAGGCGGACAGGAGTTCGCTGTAGACGATGTCGGGCAGCTCGGGTTCCTCGAACCGGAAATACGTGAACGGCGCACACGCCCCGACGTGCGCACCCGCGGCGAAGAGCACGATGTCGAGGCTGACATGCGCGAGCTGGGACACGTCCAGGAGCCGCTCGATCTGCTCCCGCATCACGTCAGGGCTGCCCACCACCCGGTGCAGGACAGCTTCCTCCATGACCACCCACAACGTGGGGGCGTCCTCCCGCTCCAGCAGGCTCTGGCGGCGCAGCCGCAGCTCCACGCGGCGCACGAGCTCCTCCTCGCTGCCGTTCGGCAACCCGCCGCGCAGCACGGCGCGCGCGTAGTCGGGAGTCTGCAGAAGGCCGGTGACGTACTGGGGTTCATAGGCGCGCAAGGTCTTGGCGCTGGTCTCCAGGCTGACGTAGGCAGTGAACCAGCTGGGGACGACGTCGCGGTAGGAGTGCCACCAGCCGGGCTCGTTGGCCTGCTCGGCCAGGTCGACGAACTCGTCGATCTCCTGGCGGTCCGCGCCGAAGGTCTCCAGGAGCTTCTCCACGTAGAGAGGCTTCAGCGCGACCTCGGCCTTTTCCAGTCGACGGATCGTCAGAGTCTTCACGCGCAGTGCTTTTGCCGCGTCCTCCAGCGAGACACCGGCACCGAGCCGCCTGTCCTGCAGCCGGCGGCCGAGGATCATGCGCAGGACTGTTGGCGCGCTGATGCCGGAACGGGCTTCACTCACGCCCAACCTCCTGAGTGATCATCAACAACGCCATTCTTACAGTGACTTGATGAGGACGCCAGGGTGATAACCGACTTCTGAAATTATCAGGGAGTCGGCTGCAGCGTGAGCACGATCACGCGCATAGCTGACATGTGAGCGGCCGAGTCACAGCCGGACCGCGCCATGCTCGCAGCCCTCGCCCGGCACTTGCCGTCCCGCCTGCGCAGGCACCGCTTGGTCACCCCGGCACCCTGCTCGCCCGGCACCGCCGACAGCTGCACTGGAAGTGGAGACAGAAACCTGCGCGGACCGGCCGCCCGTCGATCTCCGAGGAGCTCACCGCACTCATCCTTCTCCTGGCCCGCGAGAACCCCACCCGGGGCTACACCCGCATTCAAGGTGAGCTGCGCCGCCTCGGCCACCGCGTGGGCGCTTCCACCGCGCGCCGCGTCCTGCGCAGCGCCGGCCTCTGCCCGGCACCCCGCCGGAGCCCCCACGCAGGGCCCACGTGGCGCGAGTTCCTGCGCGCCCAGGCCTCCGGCCCGCTCGCCGCGGACTTCTTCCACGTCGACACCGTGACCCTGAAGCGGCTGTACGTGTCCTTCGCCATGGAGGGGCACCCGCACCGTGCACATCCTCGGCGTCACCGCCCACCCCACCGCAGCCTGGGCCACCCAGCTCGCCAGGAATCTTCTCGGCGACCTCGGCGACCGGGCCTCAAGCTTTCGCTACCTGCTGCGTGACCGCGACAGCCGGTACACCGAAGCCTTCGACGCGGCCTTCACCGCCGACGGCATCGAGATCCTCAAGAGCGCACCCCAGGCGCCGCAGATGAACGCCCACGCCGAAAGGTTCATACGCACCGCCCGAGCCGAGTGCACCGACCGGCTACTGATCTACAACGAGCAGCACCTGCGGCGCGTCCTCGCCGAGTACGCCGAGCACTACAACCGCGGACGGCCCCACCGGGCCCTCCAGCTTCGCGCCCCCGCCGACAACCGCGACGTCATCCCGTCCCAGCCGAGCGGATCCAGCGCCACGACATCCTCGGCGGCCTCATCCACGAGTACCGAGACACCGCCTGAAGAAGCTCGCGTCACGTAGCGAACACCCAGGTCAGCACACATCCGGAGCTTTTGGAACCCTACAGGCGCGGAAGAAACTCGACGCGCTCCCCGCCGTCAGCCGGAAGAAGGAACCCCCACTCGACGCCCAGCAGATTCGCGAGATCACTGAGAGCCTTGGAGACCTCGCACAGCGCATCCGCACAGCCGACACCGAGAAGAAGGGCCCGCTCTACGAAGCCCTCGGCATCACAATCAGTTACGAAAACACAACGAGGACCGCGACCGTAAGGTCGAGGCCCTCATCACCGTATCGTCAGTGGTTGTGGTTGTGTCCGAGGGGCGAGTCGATCGCTGACGATAAGCTCGTACCCGCGCAGGGGCGGCTCAAGCTCCAAGATCCGCCGGGTGCCCTCGCTGCCTCCCCATGAGAACCGGCATCCAGCGGGCCCATATTTCCGGGCCTCCGCCATCCAGCGAGATCACCCGGCGCAGTCAAGCCAGTGGGCGAGCGGAGGCCGGTGCACGCACGACTGCGTCACCCGGCTTACGGGGCGCTTCTCGGGGGTCGCAGGGCAGCAGCGCCGGCCCGCACCATCACGGACACCGTTGACCCTGCCCATTGCACGAGGTCACGCGGCAGGCCGGAGTCGAGCTCGATGGTCACCCGCACGTATCGGGTGTGCAGCTGAGTGACTTTGACGGGACGCGGTACGACGGCGTCCGGTCCGCGCTGCAATGCGGCTCGGTAGGTGTCCTTCCGCTGATTCATGCCTTGTCCTGTCGCTTGATGAGTTCGTCTGCGAGGTCCATGTACGCCGAGCCTTTGACCTCCACCGGACTTCCGAATGACTGGGCGTACAAGTCGAGCCGCGGAATGTGCGTGGACAACACGTCGAATCCCCGCTCGGTGAGGGCTTCGCGGGCGTCGGCATCGGGACCGGTACGCGTGGCGTCGGCACGATTCGTCCGGTTCAGCAGAACGGCGGCGTGGGCCGGCTGGACGCGCAAGGACTGTACGTCGCCCATCTCGCCACCGATGGGCGCCATGCGATCCAGCTCGATGGGAGCGGGAGTCACCGGCACGATCCATTCGCTTGCGTACCTCATGATGCTGCGGGCGATGTGCGCGTGGTCCTCCAGCTGCGGAGCGTCGAATACGACCGCCTGCCGGTCGCCCAGGAAGTCGTTCACGCGCCGGTGCACATCGCCCACGGGAAGAGCGACCACAGGAAACGGGAAGCCACCTGCCAGTTCGCTCCAGCGCAGCGCGGAGGAGGCGGGGTCGCTGTCGACCAGTAGCGGTGGGATACCCGACTCGTGAAGTGCGTGGGCCAACCAGACTGCGCTGGTCGTCTTTCCCACTCCGGGCTTCAGGTTCACAAAGGCGTAGCTCAGCGGCACATGAGTCAACGTATGGTGGCGAGCGGCTGCCCGGCCGCCGACTTGGGGCACACAGTGCCATCGTTCACCCTGCGGCGCCAGTGAATCATTCGTATGGGCCAGTACGGAAGTCGCAAGGACCGAGGGATGCGGGTGCCGATAAATCATCCACCCAGGTGGTGGCCTTGATCGACTGATTCCTCAGGCCGCGCTCACCGACAACTCCGGTGTCTTCACGCGCACAGACGCGGACGGCATCATGATCTGTCGTACTGCTACGCCTGGCCTTGCGGGTGCCGAAAACCCCATCCCTGGCCTGTGGCCTGCAGATTCTCGCGAATGGCCAGTGATCGCCGGGTGGGCGTGCCAGGGTGGTGGATCGTGCTGTTACGACTGCCCTACCTGGCCATGTCGAGCATGTTCACCTTCATACGGCTGCTGCCGATGACCACTGTGGACAAGGACATCGAGATCTTGACGCTGCGCCACCAACTGGCTGTCCTCCAGCGGCAGATCAACAGGCCGCGCATCACCCCGGCGGACCGCGCCAACCTGGCCGCGCTCCTCCACCGGCTCCCCAGGCCCAAGCTGCGGCAGCTGCACTTGATCGTCTCACCCGGGACGATCCTGAGGTGGCACCGTCCACGGTCTGGGAGATCCTGCGAGCGCACGGGATTGAGTCGGCGCCCGTACGTGACCGTCAGACCTGGGCCGCGTTCTTGCGCCGTCAGGCCCACGCGACTCTGGCCTGCGACTTCTTCCCCGTCACTACTTTGAACGGCGCAACCCTTCATGTCTTCGCCGTCATTGAGCATGCCAACCGACGCATCCGCATGATCGGCTCGACGGCCCACCCCACCGTGGACTGGGTCACCCAGCCGCGAGGAACCTCGTCATGGACCTCCAGGACGCCGACACCACCATCCGACACCTGATCAGGGACCGCGACAGCAAGTTCACCCGCGCGTTCGACACCGTCTTCGAGGCCGAAGGCATCGAGATCGTCACCACCGGCATCCGCGTTCCCCGCATGAACTCGATCATGGAACGCTGGGTGCAGACTGCCGACACGAACTCCTCGACCGTACCCTCATCTGGAACCAGGCCCACCTACTCCACGCGCTCGGCGAGTTCGAGTCCTTCCACAATCAGCATCGACCTCACCGCACCTTGACCAGTGCTGCACCCCTGCGGCCGCTCCGCGAACCGATCACCGAACCCGAGCGGCCGGACCGCCTCGACATCCATCGACGTGACCGACTCGGCGGCCTCCTCCACGAGTACGCACATGCAGCCTGACCGGCTCGGACGTAATAATCGGCACCCACAACGTTCGCTGAAGGGGATGCCGTGTGTCCAGGCGGAGCGTCTGCATCTCGCCGTAGTAGAAATCCGCGGCGCCGGGCTCGTTCTTGAGGAACCTCAGAGCTGTGAAGACAGGGTGGAGCAGCGCTCCAGCCCCATCCGTCCACTTCTGAACTCGTGTAGATTCAAAAAGAGTTGGCTGTGGTGAGGCAGAGGCGGGGGTGCCTGTGGAGGCGGACAGTGCGGTGCCCAGGGACGCGGCGGTGGTCCGGCTCCTCGACGCGCAGGGCCAGCCGGTCGGTTCCGGATTTCTGACGGCGGAACGTGATGTGCTGACATGCGCCCACGTGGTCGCCGCCGCCCTGAGGTTACCCGAGGACACCGTGGAGCCTCCGGACGCCCCTGTCAGGCTCGACTTCCCGCTGGTGGCAAGCGGCAGGGTTCTCAAGGCCCGGGTCGAGCAGTGGACGCCCACACAGCCGGACGAGTCCGGGGACATCGCGGTCCTCCGGCTGCTCACCGCCCCCCCGTCCGGCGCGGTGGCGGCATCGCTGGTCGAGGGCGGAGCCGCACCAGGCCGCCAGGTGCGCACCTTCGGCTTCCCGGCGGACTACGACGCCGGTGTCTGGAGCGTCGGCGTGCTGCAGGGCCGGCAGGCAACCGGGTGGCTCCAATACGACACGGACCCGGCCAGCCAGTATGAGGTCGGACGCGGATTCTCCGGGGCCCCGGTCTGGGACCTGGCCCTCGGCGGTGTGGTCGGGATGGTCGTCACCGCCGACGAGCGGCCCGGCCGGCGCGCCGCGTACCTGATCCCCACCGAGAGGCTTCACGAGTGTTGGCCGCCCCTGCGCGAGGCGGCACAGGGACCGTGCCCCTTCCGGGACTTGCGCCCCTTCCAGGAGGGCGACGCGGAGCTGTTCCACGGGCGGGACGAGCCCGCCGGCCGGATCGTGGACCGGCTGGATGTCGCCACGGGGGTCACGCTGGTGGGCGCCTCCGGGTGCGGCAAGTCCTCACTGCTGAACGCCGGTGTACTACCCCGCCTCCGGGCCCGCGAGGACCTCCTGATCGTGCGGTTCCGGCCCGGCAAGGCCCCGCTCGAGGCGCTCGCGGTGGCCCTTCTCCCCTCATTCGAACCGCGGTTGGGCGAGACGGCCCGCATGGCCCAGGTGCCCCAGCTGACACAACTGCTGCGCGACGGCCGGATGCCGGCCGTGGTGGAGCGGATCCTGCAACAGCAGGGCAAGAGCAAGCTCCTGGTCATCGCCGACCAGTTCGAGGAAGCGCTGGTCCGCACGGTCAACGGACAGCAGGACACGGATCTCGACGCGTTCGCCGCCGCACTGGGCCATTGCCTGGATCCCGGAGCCGGCCTGCAGACCGTCATCGCCCTGCGCGCCGACTTCCTCGCCCCCGCCCTCAACCACCCGGCACTGGCACCGCTGCTCGACGACAGCCGGCTGTTCATGCTGGGACCGATGCGCGACGACGAAGTGCGCGCCGCCGTCGAACAGCCGCTCAGCGGCGTCGGTGTGCGCTACGAGAAGGGACTGGTCAACCGGCTCCTCACCGACCTGGGCCCGGACCCCAGCAGACTGCCGCTGCTGGAGTTCACCCTCACCAAACTCTGGGAGCGCAAGGAACACGGCGTCATCGGCCACGCCCACTACCAGTCACTGGGCGGGGTCGGCGCGGCCCTGGCGAACCACGCCGAGCAGGTGTGGACGGCACTCAACGAGGAGGAGCGGCGCAAGGCGCGCGCCCTGCTGGTCCAGCTCGTCCTTCCCGGAGGCGCCCGCACCTCCCCGACCCGGCGAGTGGTCGCCCGTACCGAACTGCCCCCGGCTCAGTGGCGGATCGCCCAACGCCTGCTCACCACGCGTCTTCTCGTGCCGGGTGAGGAGCTGCGTACGGGCGGTGCGCAGCCCGTGGAGACCGTGGAACTGGCGCACGAGGCGCTGTTGTCCCGCTGGGCACGACTGGCCGAGTTCGCCGCGGCGGACCAGGGGTTCCGCCGCTGGCAGGAGGACCTGCGACGCCGGGTAGGGCTGTGGCAGGGGGACGAGCGTACCGGTACGCGCCTGCTGCGCGGCGCCGACCTGCGGGACGCCCGAAACTGGCGGCGGGCCCGAGCCGACGAACTCGGCCCCGCGGAGATCGACTTCATCACCGCGAGCATCTCCGGTGCCCGCCATCGCCGGATCATCGCTGCCGGGGTCGCCGTGGTCATGATGCTGACGGCGGGTGTGGGCACCTGGGCGTGGCGATACGGGGCGGAGGCGCACACGGCACGGCAGTCGGCGGCCGTGGCCGCGGGCGTCCTGGCACAGCAGTCGCGGGATCTGGAGTCCAACACGGACCACGTCGACCGGTACACCGCGCTGCTGCTCGCCCTGCGCGCCTACCGCACCCAGGACAACCCCGACACGCGTGCGCTGCTCGGCGAGATGTACCGGCGATTCGGTTCCGCCGATCTTCTGGTGCCGTTATACACACCGTCGGGGACGTCGATCACGGCGAACGGCCGGCCGGCGGTGAGCGCCGACGGCCGGGTGGTCGCCTCGTGGACGGCCGACGGCAAGCCGACTGTGTGGACGGGCATCGGGAACACCGTCGAGAGGGAGGCCATCGGCAAACGGGCCGACACCATGGCCGTCAGCCCCGACGGCTCACTGATCGCGATGGTGGCGGAACCCCTCTCCCCGACGTCCACACCCACCGGCCCGCCAGACCAAAGGGGGCCGACCGTGGAACTGTACGACGTACGGGCCGGGCGGGTCGTGCGTCTGCTGGAACGCCCCTACCAGGGTGATCCGTGGCCGACCATGCCATCGAGCGGGCCCTCACTGCCGAGCTTCCCCGTACCGTCCGGGACCCGTATCCCGACCCAGTACGCGCAGTTCGCCTTCGACCCCACGGGCAAGCGGATGGTGGCACTGACGGGAGTCATGGGGTTGGGCGGCCGCCTCATCGTGTGGGACGTGCCCAGCGGCAAGATCGAGAAGATTCTGCCGGGCCCTGACACACAGGTCAGCCGGCTCTCCTTCACCTCGGACGGACAGGGCCTCGTCGTCGTCGGCCAGGACCTCACGGAGGGCATGTCCGGTTCGCTGGTCATGTCGGTGCGCTCGTGGGATCTGAACAAGCCGCCCTCGGCGGGCCGGACGCTGTTCACACTGGACGGACTGGACGGCGCAGCCCCTTACGACATCAGCCCGGACGGAGCCGTCCTGACCACGGCCACCACTCACACGCAGGGGTTCCACACGCACACCACCGTCACCACGTACGCGCTGCCCGGCGGCAGACGGCTGGCCCAGCGGCACCTGCCCGACGATCAGACCGTCACCGGTGTCGCCGTCGCCGCACGGGGCTCGCGCACCGTGGCCTACCAGGCCATCGGCGACATCCCACTCGGCGGTCGGGGCTCGGCGAAGCCCGGCATCGTCCAGGTGTCCACTCCCTGGCGGGACCTCACGCTGCTCGGTGCGGACAGCCGCCCCACGGTGTTCCTCACCGACGGGCAGAGCATGAACGGCTTCATAACCCCGGCCGGCGGCGACCCGGTCGGCAAGATCCCCGTGCCCGCCACTGGTTCCGCCGCACCCGTACCGGCCGACCGGGCCCGACGCTGGATGGAGCGGTTCTGCCAGATCCTGGGCGACGAGACGCTGCCGCCCGCCGCCGTACAGAAGCTGCCTCCCGCGGCCTACCGCAAGGCTTTGTGTCCACACCCATAGGGATGCCCCGTCAGTCACCCGACCACGAGAGAGGGATGTATGCCCCAGGACACCCAGCTCATTCGCGTTCCGCTCGACGCCTCCGTGAATGGCGACGGCATCGAGGTGTTGCTGGAGACGGACCCCTCCAGCTCCGGCATCGTTCGGGCGGCGCGCCCCGGTGACGTCGTGGCGACGGCCGCCCATACGCTGGACGAAAGCTTCGACCACGTCCGCGCCACGGCGGAGTCACTGGTGGGGCGGCTCACCAGGCTCCCGGTGCAGCCCAAGACGATCGAACTGGAGCTGGGCGTGAAGATCAGCGCGGAGGCGGGCGCCATCATCGCCAAGACATCGGGCGAGGGGAACTTCCGCCTCAGGCTGGTCTGGGAAAGGCCGGACGAGGCTGCGCCGCCCAACGGCCGGGATACGTCGTCGAACGGCTCGCGGCCGGAGCCCGAATGACGCACGTATGCCCCCTGCTGCGCAGGCGTACGGCGCATCTGTCGGTGGTACCGCTCCTGGTCGCCTACGGCGGCGGGCCGCGATCGGACCATCCTGAAAGCATCAAGCAGCACTGCGGGTGACGATAAATCATCCATGCAGGTCGCGCAGTGCCCGCTGCCGTGCTGCGCAGCCGCATGGCCAAAGATGCGGAAGTTCTCGCGCTACGGCATGAGAACGCGGTGCTGCGCCTATGAGTGCCGAATACCTCATCCATTGCGTGTGACCTGCATGTTCTCCGATACGACTGGGGAGCGCCGGACGGGTACGCCAGGATGATCAGTCGTGCTGCTGCGACTGCCGTACCTGATGCTCACGAGCGTGTTCACCTTCATACGGCTGCTGCCGATGAGCGACATCGACAAGAACATCGAAATTCTGACGCTACGCCACCAGCTCGCCATCCTGCAGCGCAAGATCGACGAGCCCCGCCTCACCCGGCCCAATAGGGCCTTCCTCGCCGCCCTCCTCCACCGACTCCCAAGGCCGCAACTTCGGCAGCTGCACCTGATCGTCTCCCCCGATACGGTCCTGCGTTGGCACCGTGATCTGCTCCGCCGTCACCACACCAAGGTTTCCCGCCCGAAGCGGCCGGGCCGACCGCCCACCATCCGCAGCATCCAAGCCCTCGTCCTGCGCCTGGCCCGGGAGAACCCCCACTGGGGCTACCGGTGAATCCACGGCGAGCTCGCCGCCCTGGAAATCAGGCTCGCCCCCTCCACCGTCTGGGAGATCCTCCAAGCCCACGGCATCGAACCCGCACCCCAGCGCGACCACCAGACCTGGGCCAGCTTCCTGCACAGCCAAGCACACGCGATCCTTGCCGCCGACTTCTTCGAAACCCGCACCCTGGCCGGGGCCCGACTGTACGTCTTCGCCGTCATCGAGCACGCCACCCGCCGCATCCACATCCTGGGCACGACCGCCCGCCCCACCCGCGGCCTGGACCACGCAACTCGCCAGAAACCTGGTCATGGACCTG
Organism: Streptomyces sp. NPDC048417; assembly: GCF_040651615.1. NCBI lineage: Bacteria > Bacillati > Actinomycetota > Actinomycetes > Kitasatosporales > Streptomycetaceae > Streptomyces > Streptomyces sp. NPDC048417. The sequence goes on from NZ_JBEZKI010000029.1 coordinate 58,078, forward strand.
CAGGACGCCGGGGTCACCATGAAGTACCTGATCCGGGACCGCGACAGCAGGTACACCCGGGCGTTCGACAACGTCTTCGAAGACGACGGCATCGCCATCGTCAAGACCGGTATCCGCGTGCCGCGCATGAACGCGATCATGGAGCGCTGGGTTCAATCCCTGCAGGGCCGAACTTCTCGACCGGACCTTGATCCTCAACCAGGCCCACCTCCTGCACGCGCTCCGCGAATACGAGAGCTTCTACAACGAGCACCGGCCCCACCGCGCCCTCCACGCCGCCGCACCCCTGCGCTCACTGCCCGAACCGATCACCGAACCGGACCGACTCAACCACCTCGACATCCGCAGACGTGGTCGACTCGACGGCATCCTGCACGAGTATCAACATGCCGCTTGAACTGCGCGGATGAAGTTATCGGCACCCACAGGGTCCCCCGCCGCCCCCGCCGTCTCCCGGGCCCACCGATCCGCATCCCGGTAGCGGGAGCGGCCAGTGATACGGGTCGACTTCTCGGTTCCCGCCGAGTTCGAAGAGATGCCTTTGGACATGGACTTCGACACGGCCTGGGCCACCGTGAACGCCCGAAGCGGCTCCGCCTCACTGGCGCCAGGAGCCGAGCAACAGCCACGGGTGGAGATGACCCGCACACTCCAGCGAATCTCGCGGTTGCTCGCAGAGGTCGGCGTCGTGTACACGGCCAACTGCCTGCGGTCCGTCGACGGCGAGACTTCCATCGGCTCGCTCGCTATCGCTGTCGTGGAGTTCCCCTACGGCGACGATCCCGCCACCGCAGTCAGAGGGACCCTGCGAGGGATCCTCGACTGCCGAAGAGAAGGCTGGGCCGCATCGGTGATCGACGCTCCGTGCGGCCAGGCTGCCGTCTTCACCGGCAGCCAGATCTATGTTCTTCCTGCGGTGTTCTCCCCGAGCGGTGAAGAACTCAAGGTCCTCCTCACCGCCCAGTTCCACGCGATCATCCCCATCCCGCCCAAGGCGGGGGGGGAGGCGGCCAGCGCATGTGTCTGGTGGCTTTCTCCACACCCCAGATCGCTCACTGGGAGAGGTGCTACGCCCCGATCATGGCCACGATGCTGCGAAGTCTCCACTTCACGGAGGAGAACGAGAGCGAGCTCTGACACGAAGAGAATGACGTCGATGCCGCGCCCGCGATACCGCGTCTACCTGGCCGTCGGCATCGGCTGCTACGTCCTCGCCGCGATCGTGAGCCTGTTCCTCATAGCGGACGACTTCGGTCCTGCCCTGCTGGTGCCCCTGTGGATCGTGCACGGTGGACTCCTCATCCTGCTGATCCGGAAGCTGGGCGCCAAGGAGTCCAGCACGTACGCGGCACTGTTCATCGTGGCCGCCTCGCTGATGTCCGTGTACGTCGCCGCCATGGCCCGCGACGACCTCACACTGCAGCAGCGGGGCGAGAAGGTCCCTGCCACAGTCGTAAAGAAGTGGCGTGACCCGGCTGAGGGGCGCAAGAACCGCGACTACAACTACACACTGGAGCACCAGAACGGCACCAAGGTGCCGGGACCCGCCATGAAGACGGCGAACAACCAGTATGGCCTCGGCCAGAAAGTGACCGTGCTCGAGGACCCCCAGGGCGAACTCCGCCCCCAGACGCCGGGCCAGGCGGACGCGACGGGCGAGGCGCTCGGATCTGGTGCGTTCGCGCTCGCCGCGCTCGGTGCCGCCGGCTGGATGACGTGGCGGGGGTCGGACGCCGCGAGGCGGCGGGACGACGGAAGGCCGTCGGCCGGCATGCGCAAGGTGTACAAGGCCGTCACCGGCGACCACACCACGCAGGAAGAGCAGGAGGAGAAACTCCGCGAGGCCCTGCGCGCGTACCCCGCCGACCGCCGCGGCTACATCAAGGTGCAACTCAAGGACTACCCCGACCTGACGCAGCGCCGGGCCGCCCGGATCGCCTGGGAGACGGGCCTGCGTGCGGAGGCGGCGGGCAACCGGGGCTCGTGGCGCTTCAAGGAAACCGCCATCGAGGAATTCCCGCACGACTGAGCAGGGCACACCAGAGGCCAAGAGCCACGTACTGTCGGTTCCGACAATTCATCCCCGTCGGGGCCCTGATCTCCACGCTCCGTGCGTGTCCGCCGCGGCACACTGAAGATACCGGGCCAATACCCCGCTGCGCGTTTCCCTGATGCCGTGGAGGGAGCGGCGCCGGCAGCCTCGAAACCGCCCGGAACGCTATGCCCTGAGGTAGAGCTGCTCGGCTTCGAGGATGAGGCTTCCCAGTGGATTGTCGTAGGGCCAGGAGTCGGTGATGACACGGCCGATGCCGCGCAGCCGCTGCGGCTTGGGCGGGAGCGGCGAGGTGGAGAGCTGTACAGCGACCTGCTCCAACTGCTCGCGGAGGGTCGTCAATTGCTGGGCGCTGCTCACTCGTCCGTGGCCCGTGGTGTGCCGTTGTAGTTCCTCATCGATTCCCGACAGGGCCTGTCGGGTCGCTGCGAGGGCTTTTTGTTCGGTTGATTCGGACACTATGGCTCCAGCAAGTCCCTGTCGGGGTCCAATACGTACGTCTGTTTTCCGCCGCCAGGGTAGCCGATGCCCTGCTCCGCGACCCGGCCCTCGATGATGGGCGCACCCGGGCGAATCTTCCATTGTTTGAGGAAGGTGAACTGGTTCCAGGACGCCTTGACGGCGATTTCCTCGCGGGTGGCTGGCCACTGTGTTGTCAGATAACGCCCGCGTGCCCACGCGTTCTTGCCGTCGTAGAAGCGCATTCCGTAATCACTGTCGCCGGCCCGGCGAACCGTGATCGTGCCCTCCTCGAACGACTCCATGACCTGGATGCGGAAATTGCGGGGGACGCCGGCGTCGCGGAGGAGTTGTGCTGCTTCCCTGGTTCCGGCGTAGGGATCCAGGGCGCCGGTCTCGCAGGGGGCGAGTCCGAGCGGGTCGGCCCAGGACCGGGGGTCGGTCACGTAGGCGACGGGGTTGGGGGCTGGGGCGAGCCCGAGGGGATCGAGTGTGAGGTAGCGGCCCGTTTCCGGGTCGTAGTGGCGGAAGTAGTTGTAGTGAAGCTCGGTTTCGGGGTCGTAGTACTGGCCGGGGAAGCGCAGGGGCGTGTAGGTCGCGCTGTCGGCGCCCCAGGGGGTCCTGCCCCACAGCGTGGAACGTGTGCGCCAGACGATGCCGCCGGATTCGTCGACAAGTTCTGTTGGTGCTCCGACGAGATCGGTGACAATCGCGAAGAAGCGGGAGTCGATCTCTGCTTGCGGCGCGTCGAGGGTCGTGCGGCGTTCGGTCTGGGCGATGGGGCGCAAGCCGTCGTGATCCCAGGTGAGGACGACGGGATTGGGTGCCTCTGGTGTGAGGGTGGTCTGCTCGCAGAGGGTGGCGCCGTCCCAGGTGAACGTGGTCTGTTCGACGATGGTTTCGTTGTCGGCCGCCAGGCGCCGCTTGGCTATGCGGCGGCCGAGGGCGTCGTAGAGGTAGCGCCAGCGGGTGCCATCTGGTGTAACGACCGATGTGAGGCGGTCTTCGGCGTCCCACGAGTAGTGCCAGGCGTCGGGCTTGTGCGACAGGCGGGTCTTGCGCCGGACGGTGACGCGGCCGGCCGCGTCGTGTTCGAAGCGCGTGTTGCCCGCCCGGACGAGACTCGTGCCCGTGTAGGCGCGCGGTCCGGTGGCTTCGTGACCCGGGTGTGCGGCGGGCCAGGAGGCTTCGGTCTGGTTGCCTGTCTCGTCGTAGGCGTACCGCTCGGTCCAGTCGGCCGCCTGGACAGTGGTCACGCGGCCGAGGGCGTCAAGGTCGAAACTGCGCCGGCCGTTGAGCTGGTCGTCGATGCCGGTGAGCAGGCCGTCGGCGCGGTAGGTGTAGTCGCGCCTCTGGAGGCTGGCACCTGTGGCGCGGTTCGTCGCCGACTGGGTGAGGAGCCGGCCGAGGTCATCGAACGTGTTCGCCAGGGTGAGGGCGTCACCGATGTGCCGGTTCAGTTCCCGGCCGGCCACGTCGCGATCGAAGCTGATCGTACGGCCCGCGCTGGTTCGTTCGATGCAGTTGCCGACGGTGTTATAGCGCCAGGTGCTGGTCACACCGGTGGGGGTGATGCGGCTGGTGCGGCGGCCCATGGCGTCGTAGCCGTACGAGATTGTGCGCCCGTTGACAGTCTCGGCCAGCAGGCGTCCGGCGGCGTCGTGTTCCCGGACCACGGTCGCATCCGGTGTGACGGCCGTGGCGAGTTCGCCGCCTGCCGTGTAGATGAAGGTGGCTGCCTTGTTGCCGTCCGTCTGCCGGATGATCCGCCCCAGCGCGTCCCGCTGGAAGCGGAGGGTCTGCCCGAGGGGGTTCGTGCGGGCGACGAGAGCGCCCGCGGGATCGTGGACGTACCGGACGACACGGCGGTCGAAGTCCGTCTCGGCCACGAGGCGGCCGGCGGGATCGTACTCATACCGCCAGGACAGTCCCAGCGGGTTGGTGACCTCTGCGAGGCGCAGTTCGGTGTCGTACGTGAAGGTGTGACGTGCACCGTCCGGACCGGTGCGTGCACTCAGCAGGTCGAAGTGGGTGTACTCGTAGCGGTCCACGGCGCCCATGGCGTCGGTGTGGCTGACGCAGTTGCCCTCACCGTCGTAGGTCCACGACTCGCTGCTGCCATCCGGGGCGGTGCGGCGCGCGGGTTTGCCTTCCACCGTCCACTCGAAGCGGGTCACGTTTCCCAGGGGATCGGTGAGGGTGACGGGCCGTCCGAAGGGATCGCGTTCGTAACGGGTTTCCGCATTGGCCGGGTCTATCGTCACCAGGGGCAGGCCCGCGCGGTCGCAGGTGATGCGCGTGCGGTGGCCGAGCGGGTCGCTGATGGACGTCAGATGCCCGGAGTTGTTGTAGGAGAAGTGCGTCGTCGCGCCGACGGCGTCTGCGACGGAGGTGCGGTTCCCGCGCTCGTCGTACTCGTAGCTCCAGATGCGACCCGCCGGGCCGGTCACCGTCGTCGGCAGGCCGAGGTCGTTGTACTCGACGCGGGTCTCGCTGCCGTCCGGGCGGACGACCGACGTCAGCCGCCCGTGCTCGTCGTAGCGGTAGTCAGTGGTGCTTCCGAGCGCGTCCGCGGCAGTGGTCAGCCTGCGCTCGGTATCCCACTCCTGACAGGTGACGTTGCCGAGCGGGTCCGTCTCGCGGACCAGGCGCAGGGCCTCGTTGTGTTCGTACACGCGGGTATGGCCGACGGAGTCGGTCACCCGGGTGGTCCTGGTGACCGCGTCGTAGGTGAGGGCGGAAGCAAGTGCGTTGCCGGTGCCGCCGGTGGCGATCACGCGGCCCTGGTCGTCGTAGGTGTACCAGTAGGTGGTGGTGTTGCGGTCGGTCCAGGAGGTGATGCGGCCGTCGGCGTCATAGGCGTAACGCATCGGCAGGCTCGAGGAGTTGGCCTCCTCGGTCAGGCGTCCCTCAGTGTCGTAGCCGAAGGTCATCAGGGTGGTGCCGGGGGCGTGCGGGGCGGCGGGATCGATAAGGCGCAGGCCCGTGATGCGGGAGCGGGACCGGTCGTGGTCGATGGCGATGCGGTAGCCGCCCGAGTGCACTACGGCGGCGGGGATGTCGGCCCCGGTGTAGAGGACAGTGATGCGGTTGCCGTTGCGGTCCTGGATGTGCTGCAGGGGCAGGTCGACCGCCTCGTCGGCGGCTGCCGGGACCGGGGAGTGGAAGACGTGCGTCAGGCCGGTGTCGGGGTCGGTGATGCGGACCGCGCCGTCGGTCTCGGCGTCCCAGGACAGCAGCAGGCACGAGCCGGGCGTTCCGGGTCGGACGGGAGCGTTGGTTTCCGGGTCCGGCATCGGGAAGCAGAGGCGGGCCCCGTCCGCGGTCGCGTAGACGAAGCCCTCGTCGTCGGCTTGCACACGCTGGTCCAGCGTCGAGGCCCAGGAGGAGCCGAACCAGCCGCCCCAGCGGTACGACGAGATGTGCGTGCGCTCCAGCACGAGCGGTAGGACACCCGGCAGCTGGACGTCCGTACGGGACAGGGCCATGTCGCCGGTGGCCACGTCGATCGGGTCCCGCACGAACGTCTTGACCATGTTGCGGATCGAGGCGGGCAGCTTGTTGAAGCCCGGGTTCAGCTTCAGCCGCTCGAAGGCGGCGCAGTCCAGGCCCATGCCCTTGCCCAGCTTGGCCAGGGCGGCCGGACCCAGCGCCTTCAGGCCCTTGCCGAGCGCCTTGCCCAGCACGCCGAAGCCGACGCCCATCAGCGCGCCCTCGGTGAGGAGCCCGGCCAGTTTCTCCGGCTCCTTGAACGCGCCCGGGTCCTCCAACATGGTCTGGAACGCGGTGAACTCCATGCCGCCCTTGGCCATCTTGGCCACCTCGGCGACACCACGGATCTCCTTGAGCGCCTTCAGCGCCCGCTCAACACCCCGGATGACCTCCATGACCTCGCGGACCACGGAGCCCAGCGCGGTGCCCTCCTCCTCGATCCGGCCGATCAGCGCGACGACCTTCAGCGCCCGCTCCCCCGCCATCAGCGTGGAGGCCACCTCGGAGGCGCCCGCGGTGAGGATCGACAACGCCAGGCCCGCGATCTCGAACTCAGCGATCTCCGCCAGCATCACACCGATCTCGGACAGCAGCTCATGCGCCTTGTCGGCGAAGCCGTCCAGCGCCTTCGCGCCCTCGCGCAGCGAGTGGGCCATCTCGGTGGCCTGCTTACGGGCGCTCTTGGAGCGCTTGTGAAACGCCTTGGCCGCCTTACCCTCCCACTCCACGTCCTTGAGGGCACGTTCGGCGGCGGTGGCCGCGTCGTCCAGGCCCGTGGCCAGGTGCCGCCACTTCTTCGCGATCTCCCGCACCCCGTCCGGGTCCACCGCCGGATCCGAGATACCCAGGAACTCCAGACCGCTGGCAATGGAGTCCCCGAACATGTGGTTGAACTTGTTGACGTAGTGAAACGGGTTGAGGTCGACCATGATGCTGCCGCTCAGCCCTTCTTCGCCGCAGCCGCGATCAGCACATCCAACAGGTCGAAGGCGTCCGAAACCTCACCGACCAACTTGGCCTCCGCCTCCCACTCCTCCTCTAGCTGCTTCGTCAGCCTGGTGAGGGTGTGCATGCCCTCGCGTATCTCGCCCGTCGCGCTCAACAGTGAGCCCAGCGCCCCCAGCGCACCCAGGTCATCGGACTGCGCCTTGAACTCCTGCAACGGCTTCGCCGTGTGGTGCCCCACCGTCCGCAGCCCCGACGCCGCCTTGTGCATGGACGTGGCCTGCTTCTTCAGGTCCGACACCCCACCCCACCCCCGAACTTCACTCTGCGCGTCTGCCAACCTGGCGACCCTAGCCAGACCACCCCTCGGAGAAGTAAGGGGGAATTCAAGAGCGGGCAAAGTTCCGGAGCGCATCCCCGCGCCCTCGATGTCGTTCCTCACTGCGTCACGGTGCCCTCCCTCTCCACGCTCGCGGCTTCGGTCGCCGCCGATGCCGTCCCCGGCGGAACCGGCACCAACCGGAACCGCCCCTCCACCCGCGCCACGGCGCAAATGCGCAGGTCAGCGACATTTGCACGACCAGCCATGTTTTGTGGCTCCCGCCCAGGACTCGAACCTGCGACCAAGCGATAGATCTACCGCTTAAACTGGACGACCGCCTGGATCACCAGCTGGCCGCCCCCGGCCGACGCCCCCCCCGTTCCCATGTTCCGTGTCCCCCGCCGAGGGTTCGAACCTGCGCAGCGCAAGTCGTTCAGAGCGGCGTGATCACCACTGCCCAGGACTCGAACCTGCGGCCAGACTCGGGCCGGGACCAGCAGGACGTCCAGCCAACCGGCCGGTGCGGGCAACGACACGGCCATTCGCCGCATCCAGGCCCCAGGACGCGATCACCCGAAACGCTCGGCCCACGCGGGCATACCCGCCACCCCTCCGAACTGACTCACCGTTCAGCTACGTCCAGCCGCGATCCAGCCAGCGCGTGGAGAACGACGGATGACAACAGGTGACGAAGCGTCAGGTCATCCAGCCAAAATCCAGCCACGGGCACGCGAACGGGGTCGACTCGAATCTAGGTCGACCCCGCCTGACCTGGCGTTTTGCTAATTCGCCAGATCCACGGTGATGCGTGGCCTATACATTGAGGCGGAACTCCACACGTTCCGTCCTGAATCACGTACTTCTACCCGATCTTCCATCGATACCCCGCCCTTGACGCAGCCCTCGGCCGCCGAACTGGCCTCCAACAACTCCTTGGCCGCGGCAGGACGGCAAATCTGTCGTGCGACATCTCTATAGGGGACATGCAAGCGCAAACCAGTAATCAGGCACCGATGCCCAACTGCACGTACCCCCAAGCCCCCATCCGAGCAGCACCCGAGCCCGGGTACCCCGTGGCAGGCCCAGGTGGCCCTCCCCGAGGAGGCGCCCGACGTGACCGAGCCCGTCGCTGCCACCCTCCTGCAGTTCCTTCGCACCCTGATCGCCGATTCAAGCCAGCAGCGCCCCGGGAGCGGCAACAGCTGACCGAGAGACGCGGGCGGCCGCTGGCCCTTCTCCCCCATTCGAGGTACGACAGAACGCCACATAACACCCGCAGCGCGCCCGCACTGGGAGTCTCACCGCACGTGATCCGCTTCGCCTTCGCCGGACGCTGCTCCACCGAGGACCTCCAAGACCCCGAGGCCTCAAGGAACTGGCAGCTCACCCGCGCCCGAGCCCTGACCGAATCCACTGGCGGCCACATCGTCACCGAATACTTCGACGTCGGACACAGCCGCTCCCTGCCCTGGCAGCGCCGCCCCCGCGCCAACGAAATCCTCCAAGCCCTCCGCAACCCCAACCGCGGATTCGACGCAGTCGTGATCGGCGAACCCCAGCGCACCTTCTACGGCAACCAGTTCGGCAACACCTTCCCGTATTCGTCCACTTCCACATCCCCCTGTGGGTCCCGGAGATCGGCGGCCCGATCGACCCCGACAACGAAGCCCACGACCTCGTCATGTCCGTCTTCGGCGGCATGAGCAAGGGCGAACGCAACCGCATCAAAATCCGGGTCCGGACCGCCATAAGCTCCCAGGCCCAGCTCCAAGGCCGCTACCTCGGCGGACGCCCCCGTACGGGTACCTGATCGGCGACGCGGGCCGCACCCGAACCCGGCCAAGGCCGCGACGGGACAGCGGATCCACCGCCTGGAGCCCGACCCCGCCGCAGCCCCCACCGTGGCCCGGATCTTCCAGATGTACGTCGACGGCATGAGCGACAAGGCCATCGCCGCCCAGCTCACCCGGGAAGGCATCCCCTGCCCCTCCGCCCATGACGCGGCCCGCAACCCCCACCGGAAGAAGCCGGCATGGCAGGCCGGAGCCGTCAGAGCAATCCTCATCAACCCCCGCTACACCGGCTACGAGATCTGGAACAAGCAGCGCAAGGAGGAACACCTCTACGACGTCGACGACGTCACCCTCGGCCACCGCACCCTCATGACACACAACCCGGCCGAACAGTGGGTGTGGTCCAACGACGCCGCCCACGAAGCGATCGTCACCACCCAGCTCTTCGACACCGTCAAAAAGATCCGCCAGCAGCGTGCCCGCACGCCGCAGCGCCTCGAACGCCCCGGACGACAACCGCAGGGGCAATGGACGTACGCACTGCGCGGGCGGGTGCGATGTGAGACGTGCGGGCGCAAGATGCAGCCCGCGACGATCCGCAACACCGTCTACTACCGCTGCGAGTTCAAGGAACAGGAGCAGTCCCTACACCCCGGCCTGGATCACCCCCGGACCGTCTACCTCCGGGAGGACGTGGTGTGCCGGGCTCTGGACCGGTGGATCGCGAAAGCCTTCGCCCCCCGCCCGGCTCACCGCCACCCTCACCGCCCTCGCCCAAGCCAGCGCGGCAGCGAACAACGGCCGAGACGCTCACCCCGCAGCAGGCACAGGCCCGCAAAATCGTCAAGGAGTGCGAGCGGCGTCTCGCCCGCTACCAGGCCGCCCTGGAAGCCGGCTCCGACCCCGCCGTCGTCACTCAATGGATCAACGAGGCGCAGGCGGAGAAGGAAGCAGCACGCAAGAAGCCCGACACGCCACCCGCCGCCACTCGAAAGAAGGAAACTCCCCTCAGCGTCGACCAGATCCGGGAGATCACTGAGAACCTCGGAGACATCGCACAACGCGTGCAGGCCGTCGACGCAGAGAAGAAGAACCCGCTCTACGAAGTCCTCGGGATCACGATCAGTACGAATACGCAGGTAGGGCCGCAACCGTTAGGTCGAGGCCCTCGTCCGCGTATCGCTACAGCGAGTGTCCGAGGGGGGACTTGAACCCCCACGCCCGATAAAGGGCACTAGCACCTCAAGCTAGCGCGTCTGCCATTCCGCCACCCGGACCAGGTGTCTGCCGCCTGACCGGGGGTGTTCCCCGCGGCGACATGGACAACAATACCAAGCTTTCGGAGTGGCCTTCACCTGCGTTTCCTCCGACATCTCCGCAGGTGGGACACCTCCTCACCGTGCGTGTCCGCATCACTACCGGTGCGCGCCCGGGTGCTGGACGCGCACCGCGCCGGACCGGGCCGGGATCCGGCGGAGATCGTCCGCTCGGTCCAGGTCCCGGTGTCGTACGACGACCAGGCGGCGACCCGGGCCATGGTCACCGCCCTCGTCCGGGCCGGGAGGAACCACGTCGTGCTGAGCCCGCCGCGCCCTTACCCGCAGGGGGTGGCCCGCCGGCTCGCCGAGGAGGTCATGGCCCCGTTGCCCGTCCTCACGGCATGAGCTGGTACTCCGGGAAGTTCCCCGGCAGCCGCTCCCCCACCGGCCCCTGTGTCACCGCGCGCACCAGCAGTTCGCCGCCGACGAAGGCGCCCCGCCAGGACGCGCCGAAGCCCCCGAAGAGTTCGTCCCGGTCGCCTCGGGAGCGCGGCTTGCCGTGACCGACCTTGAAGGCGCGGATCTGCGGGGCCAGCCGCGCGAAGGTGGCCTCGTCGTCGGTGGAGAGGGTGGCGACCAGCGCGCCGTTGGACGCGTTCATGGCGGCCAGCAGTTCGGCCTCCGTGTCGACCAGGACGATCGTGTCGACCGGGCCGAAGGGTTCCGCGTGGTGGAGGGGGGAGGACCGGGGCGGGTTGAGGAGGGTGACCGGGTGGACGTACGACGCGGTGTCCTGGCCGGGCAGGAAGCGCGCGTCGGCCGGGCGGCCGCGGTGCAGCGGGACGGCGCCGCGGTCGACGGCCTCGGCGACCTGGTCGGTCAGGTCCTTGGCCTTGGCCGCGTTGATCACCGGCCCGAAGTCCAGCTCAGGGAGCGGATCCGCCGGGTCGGCGACCGCGAGGGGGTGGCCCACACGCAGTGCGCGGACCGCCGGGAGGTAGGCGGTCAGGAACTCGTCGAACAACTCGCGCTGGACGACGAAGCGCGGGTAGGCGGTGCAGCGCTGCTTGCCGTAGTCGAAGAGCTTGGGGACGACGGCGGTGAACGCCTCCCAGCCGGTGAAGTTCCAGATGCCCCAGGTGTTGAGTCCCTCCTGTTCGAGGACGTGCCGCTTGCCGAGGTCGGTGACGGCGGTGGCCACCGCGGCCCCGGTGTCCCGGCCGCCGACGAAGGAGACGCAGCCGATCTCCGGCGCCCGCACCAGCACCTCGGACAGCTCGCCCCCGCTGCCGCTCAGCAGCGTGACCGGCAGGCCCTCCCGGGCGGCGAGCGCGCAGGCCAGGGTGAGACAGGCGACCCCGCCGTCGGTCGGGGTCTTGGCCACCACCGCGTTGCCCGCCAGGGCCTGGACCAGTACCGCGTGGACGAGCACGCTCATCGGGTAGTTCCAGCTGGCGATGTTGGACACCGGCCCGTCCAGCGGGGCGCGCCCCACGAGCATCGGCTCGATGCCGTCGACGTACCAGCGCACCCCGTCGATCGCCCGGTCCACGTCCGCCTGGGCCAGCCGCCAGGGCTTGCCGATCTCCCAGACCAGGAGCAGGGCGAGCAGTTCGCGGTGTTCGGTCAGGGCGTCCAGGGTGGCGGCCACCCTGGCCCGGCGTTCTTCCAGCGGGACGTGCCGCCAGGCACGGTGCTGGTCGAGGCAGCCGCGGACGGCCCGGTGGGCGGTGCCGCGGTCGAGCCGCGGGGGGCCGGCGATGGGGCCCCCGTCGACGGGGCTGGTCGCGGGCAGCGGCCGGCCGTCGGGCTGCCAGGTGCCGGCCCAGAGGTTGAGGACACGGTCGTCGCGGAAGGCCTCGGGGGCGAGAGCGAGACAGCGCGCCCAGGCGTCACGCCACCCGGTGCCGGGCTTCTGGACCAAGGGGATCGAAGCGCCGAGGGCCATGGCTCAGCTCCCTTCCGGCTGCCGTGCGTCCAGCAGGTCGAGGACCAGCCGGGCGGTCTCGGTCGGTGTGCTCCCCACCCGCACCCCGACCGCCTCCAGCGCCTCCTGCTTGGCCCGCGCGGTGCCGGCCGAACCGGAGACGATCGCGCCCGCGTGGCCCATGGTCCGGCCCTCGGGCGCGGTGAACCCGGCGATGTAGCCGACGACCGGCTTGGTGACGTGGTCCCGGATGTAGGCGGCGGCCCGTTCCTCCGCGTCGCCGCCGATCTCCCCTATGAGGACGACGAGTTCGGTGTCGGGGTCCTCCTGGAAGGCGGCCAGGCAGTCGATGTGGTTCGTGCCGACGACCGGGTCACCGCCGATGCCCACGCACGTGGAGAAGCCGATGTCCCGCAGCTCGTACATGAGTTGGTAGGTCAGGGTGCCCGACTTGGAGACGAGACCGATCCGGCCCGGCTTGGTGATGTCGGCGGGGATGATGCCCGCGTTGGACTGGCCGGGGGTGATCAGACCGGGGCAGTTGGGGCCGATGATCCGGGTGCCCTTGCCACGGGCGTACGAGGTGAAGGCGACGGAGTCGTGGACCGGGATGCCCTCGGTGATCACGACCGCGAGGCCGATGCCGGCGTCGGCGGCCTCCAGGACCGCCGCCTTGGCGAACGCGGGCGGCACGAAGACGACCGTGACATCGGCGCCGGTCGCGGCCATGCCCTCGGCGACCGTGCCGAAGACCGGGACCGCCCGCTCGTCGAAGTCGACGCTCTGACCCGCCTTGCGCGGGTTCACCCCGCCGACGACGTCCGTCCCGGCGGCGAGCATCCGCCGGGTGTGCTTCATGCCCTCGCCGCCGGTCATGCCCTGGACGAGGACCTTGCTCTCCTTGGTGAGGTAGATCGCCATGTCGTCCCGTCTCCTCAGGCTGTGGTGGCGAGTTGGGCGGCGCGGCGGGCGGCGCCGTCCATCGTGGTGGCCTGTTCGACCAGGGGGTGCGCACGTCCGTCGAGGATCGCCCGGCCGCGCGCCGCGTTGTTGCCGTCGAGGCGGACCACCAGCGGCTTGGTCAGCCGGACGGTCTCCAGGGCCTGCACGATCCCGTCGGCGACCGCGTCGCACGCCGTGATCCCGCCGAAGACGTTGACGAAGACCGACTTCACGGCCGGGTCGGAGAGGATCACCGAGAGCCCGTCGGCCATGATCTGGGCGGAGGCTCCGCCGCCGATGTCCAGGAAGTTGGCGGGGCTCGCGCCGCAGCCGGCCACCACGTCCAGGGTGGACATCACCAGGCCGGCGCCGTTGCCGATGATGCCGACCTCGCCGTCCAGCTTGACGTAGTTGAGGCCCTTCGCGGCGGCCGTCGCCTCCAGCGGGTCGTGGTGCTCGGCCTCGTCGGCGCCCCAACGGGCCTGCCGGAAGCGGGCGTTGTCGTCAAGGGTGACCTTGCCGTCGAGTGCCAGGATCCGGCCCTCCTCGGTCCGCACGAGCGGGTTCACCTCGACGAGCAGGGCGTCCTCGCGGACCAGTACCTCCCAGAGCCGTACCAGGACGTCCACCGTCTGCGGCGGCAGTCCGGCGGCCCCGGCGATCTCCTGGGCCTTGGCGGAGGTGACGCCGACCGCGGGATCGACGGGCACCCGGGCCACTGCCTCGGGACGGGTCGCGGCCACCTCCTCGATCTCCATGCCGCCCTCGGCGGAGGCGATCGCGAGGAAGGTGCCCGCCGCGCGGTCCAGGACGTAGGAGACGTAGAACTCGCTCTCGATCTGCACGGGTTGGGCCAGCATCACCTTGCCGACCGTGTGCCCCTTGATGTCCATGCCCAGGATCTGCCGGGCCGTCAGTTCCGCGGCGGCCGGGTCGGCGGCGAGCTTGACGCCGCCCGCCTTGCCCCGGCCACCGGTCTTGACCTGCGCCTTCACTACGACCCGGCCGCCGAGCCTGCGGGCGATCTCCCGGGCCTTCTTGGGCGAGTCGGTGACCTCGGCCCTCGGCACCACGATGCCGTGTTCCTCGAAGAGTTCCCTTGCCTGGTGTTCGTACAGGTCCATTCCGGCTCCTGTCTGCGAAGTCATCCAGAAGTCATCGAGAGGCCGAACTCCGATGACTGAAAAGTGCCGCACGCCCCCTGGACACCACCCACCGGATGCGGGATAACAAGCTTCATACAGTATTCGTCGACTGTATGCAATGTACGAAGACGGCATTCCACCCCCTACGAAGGGACAGGACTTCGCCATGCCCGACGACACCCAGGACGTGATTTCCGGTGGTCATCTCGTTGCCAAGGCACTCAAGGCCGAGGGGGTCGACCGCATCTACACCCTCTGTGGCGGCCACATCATCGACATCTACGACGGCTGCGTAGACGAGGGCATAGAAGTCGTCGACGTCCGCCACGAGCAGGTGGCCGCCCACGCCGCCGACGGCTACGCACGCATCACCGGCAAGCCCGGCTGCGCGGTCGTCACCGCCGGTCCGGGGACGACCGACGCCGTCACCGGGGTCGCCAACGCCTTCCGCGCGGAGTCCCCGATGCTGCTGATCGGCGGCCAGGGGGCGCTCACCCAGCACAAGATGGGGTCCCTGCAGGACCTTCCGCACGTCGACATGATGGCGCCGATCACCAAGTTCGCGGCGACCGTCCCGGACACCGCCCGCGCCGCCGACATGGTCTCCATGGCGTTCCGCGAGTGCTACCACGGCGCCCCCGGCCCCTCCTTCCTGGAGATACCGCGCGACGTCCTGGACGCCAAGGTCCCGGCGGAGAAGGCGCGCGTCCCCAGGTCCGGCGCCTACCGGGCCTCCACCCGCTCGGCCGGCGACCCCGAGGCCATCGAGAAACTCGCCGACCTGCTCGTGCACGCGGAGAAGCCGGCCATCCTGCTGGGCAGCCAGGTCTGGACGACCCGGGGCACCGCGGCCGCCATCGAGCTCGTGCGCACCCTCAACATCCCGGCGTACATGAACGGCGCCGGACGCGGCACCCTGCCGCCCGGCGACCCGCACCACTTCCAGCTCTCCCGCCGGTACGCGTTCTCCAATGCCGACGTCATCGTGATCGTCGGCACGCCCTTCGACTTCCGCATGGGCTACGGCAAGCGCCTCTCCCCCGCCGCGACCGTCGTGCAGATCGACCTCGACTACCGCACGGTCGGCAAGAACCGCGACATCGACCTCGGGATCGTGGGCGACGCGGGCCTGGTGCTGAAGTCGGTGACCGAGGCCGCCTCCGGCCGCGTCAACGGTGGTGCTTCCCGGCGCAAGGAGTGGCTCGACGAGCTGCGGGCCGCCGAACAGACCGCTCTGGAGAAGCGACTGCCCAGCCTCAGGTCGGACGCGTCGCCCATCCACCCGTACCGCCTGGTCAGCGAGATCAACGACTTCCTCACCGAGGACTCGATCTACATCGGCGACGGCGGCGACATCGTCACCTTCTCGGGGCAAGTAGTACAGCCCAAGTCCCCTGGCCACTGGATGGACCCGGGCCCGCTCGGCACCCTCGGCGTCGGCGTCCCCTTCGTGCTCGCCGCCAAGCAGGCCCGCCCCGACAAGGAGGTCGTCGCCCTCTTCGGCGACGGCGCGTTCTCCCTCACCGGCTGGGACTTCGAGACCCTGGTCCGCTACGACCTCCCGTTCGTCGGGATCGTCGGCAACAACTCCTCGATGAACCAGATCCGTTACGGCCAGGCCGCCAAGTACGGCAAGGAGCGCGAGCGGGTCGGCAACACCCTCGGCGACGTCCACTACGACAAGTTCGCCCAGATGCTGGGCGGTTACGGCGAGGAGGTCCGCGACCCCGCCGACATCGGCCCCGCCCTGCGCCGGGCCCGGGAGTCGGGCAAGCCGTCGCTGATCAACGTCTGGGTCGACCCGGACGCGTACGCCCCCGGAACCATGAACCAGACCATGTACAAGTGAGGTGAACGCCGATGACCACCAAGGCACTCGAAGGCATCCGCGTCCTCGACATGACGCACGTCCAGTCGGGGCCGTCCGCCACCCAGCTGCTCGCCTGGCTCGGCGCGGACGTCGTCAAGCTGGAGGCGCCGACCGGTGACATCACGCGCAAGCAGCTGCGTGACCTCCCGGACGTCGACTCCCTCTACTTCACGATGCTCAACTGCAACAAGCGGAGCATCACCCTCAACACCAAGACCGAGCGCGGCAAGCAGCTCCTCACCGAACTGATACGCCGCTCGGACGTGATGGTGGAGAACTTCGGGCCGGGCGCGGTCGACCGGATGGGGTTCACCTGGGACCGCATCAAGGAGATCAACCCCCGGATCGTGTACGCGTCCATCAAGGGGTTCGGGGAGGGCCCGTACACCGACTTCAAGGCGTACGAGGTCGTCGCCCAGGCGATGGGCGGCTCGATGGCCACCACCGGCTTCGAGGACGGGCCGCCGCTGGCCACGGGCGCGCAGATCGGTGACTCGGGCACCGGAGTGCACACAGTCGCCGGAATCCTGGCGGCGCTCTTCCAGCGGGAGCGGACCGGACGCGGCCAGCGGGTCAACGTCGCCATGCAGCACGCCGTGCTCAACCTCTGCCGGGTGAAGCTGCGCGACCAGCAGCGGCTGGTGCACGGGCCGCTCGCCGAGTACCCCAACGAGGACTTCGGCGACCAGGTGCCCCGCTCCGGCAACGCCTCCGGCGGCGGCCAGCCCGGCTGGGCGGTCCAGTGCGCGCCGGGCGGCCCGAACGACTACGTGTACGTCATCGTGCAGCCCGTCGGCTGGCAGCCGATCACCCGGCTGATCGGCCGGCCGGAGCTGGCGGAGGACCCGGAGTGGGCGAGCCCGGAGGCCCGGCTGCCCAAGCTCGGCAAGATGTTCCAGCTGATCGAGGAGTGGTCCTCGACGCTCCCGAAGTGGGAGGTGCTGGAGCAGCTCAACGCCCACAACATCCCGTGCGGGCCGATCCTGTCCACCAAGGAGATCATCGAGGACGAGTCGCTGGTCGCCAACGAGATGGTGGTCACCGTCCCGCACCCCGAGCGCGGCGAGTTCGTCACCGTCGGCAGCCCGCTCAAGCTCTCCGACTCCCCCGTGGACGTGACCAGTTCACCGCTGCTCGGCGAGCACAACGCAGAGGTCTACATCGGCGAACTCGGTCTGGGCGACGAAGAGTTGCGCCTGCTCAAGTCGAACGGAGTGATCTGACGTGATGGCAGAGGACCGGGAGCTGCGGGTCCGTCAACTCCTCGACTCCGTGCGCGCGCAGGGCCGTGACGCACTCACCGCGCCCGAGGGCAAGGTGATCGCCGACGCGTACGGGATCGCCGTACCGGGCGAGGAACTGGCGAGGGACGTCGACGAGGCGGTGGCGTACGCGGCGCGCTTCGCCGGGCCGGTGGTGATGAAGATCGTCTCGCCGGACATCCTGCACAAGACCGACGCGGGCGGGGTGATCGTGGGGGTCGAGGGCGCGGCGGACGTGCGTGCGGCCTTCCACCGGATCGTCGAGAACGCGAAGGCCTACGACGCCGGCGCCCGGATCGAGGGCGTGCAGGTGCAGGAGCTGCTCCCGCAGGGACAGGAGGTCATCGTCGGCGCGGTGACCGACCCGACCTTCGGGAAGGTCGTCGCCTTCGGGCTCGGCGGGGTGCTGGTCGAGGTGCTGAAGGACGTGACCTTCCGGCTCGCGCCCGTCTCCGCCGACGAGGCGCTGTCCATGCTCGACTCCATCCAGGCCGCCGAGGTGCTGCGGGGGGTGCGCGGGCAGGCCGGCGTGGACCGGTGGGCGGTCGCCGAGCAGATCCGGCGGGTCTCCCAACTGGTCGCGGACTTCCCGGAGATCGCCGAAGTGGACCTCAACCCGGTGATCGCCACCCCACAGGGCGCGGTCGCCGCCGACATCCGGATCATCCTCGCCGAGAAACAGCCGCCGCCGCGCCGGAAGTACGCGCGCGAGGAGATCCTCACCTCCATGCGCCGGCTGATGCAGCCCCGCTCGGTCGCCGTGATCGGTGCCTCCAACGAGCCGGGCAAGATCGGCAACTCGGTGATGCGCAACCTCGTCGACGGCGGCTTCGCCGGGGAGATCCATCCGGTGAACCCCAAGGCCGATGACATTCTGGGCCGCAAGGCGTACAAGAGTGTCACGGACGTTCCCGGAGAGGTGGACGTGGCAGTCTTCGCCATTCCCGCCAGGTTCGTGGCAGCGGCGCTGGAGGAGGTGGGCCGGAAGAAGATCCCCAACGCCGTCCTGATCCCCTCCGGTTTCGCGGAGACCGGCGAACACGAGCTCCAGGAGGAGATCGTCGCGATCGGCGAGCGGTACGGCGTCCGGCTGCTCGGCCCGAACATCTACGGCTACTACTCCACCTGGCAGGACCTGTGCGCCACGTTCTGCACGCCGTACGACGTGAAGGGCGGCGTCGCACTGACGTCCCAGTCGGGCGGCATCGGGATGGCGATCCTCGGCTTCGCGCGGACCACGAAGACGGGTGTGTCGGCGATCGTCGGCCTCGGCAACAAGTCGGACCTGGACGAGGACGACCTGCTGACCTGGTTCGGTGAGGACCCGCACACCGAGTGCATCGCGATGCACCTGGAGGACCTCAAGGACGGCCGCGCCTTCGTCGACGCGGCGCGGAACACCGTACCGAGGAAGCCTGTCGTGGTCCTCAAGGCGGGGCGGACGGCGGCCGGTGCCAAGGCGGCCGGTTCGCACACGGGGGCCCTCGCGGGTGACGACGCCGTGTACGACGACATCCTGCGGCAGGCGGGCGTGATCCGGGCGCCGGGCCTGAACGACATGCTGGAGTACGCGCGCGGCCTGCCGGTGCTGCCGGCCCCGCAGGGCGACAACGTCGTGGTCATCACCGGCGCGGGCGGCAGCGGTGTGCTGCTGTCCGACGCCATCACCGACAACGGCCTGTCCCTGATGGAGATACCGCCGGACCTGGACGAGGCGTTCCGCCGCTTCATCCCGCCGTTCGGAGCCGCGGGCAACCCGGTGGACATCACGGGCGGCGAGCCGCCGTCGACGTACGAGGCGACGATCCGGCTCGGTCTCGAGGATCCGCGCATCCACGCCCTGGTCCTCGGCTACTGGCACACCATCGTCACCCCGCCGATGGTGTTCGCGGAGCTGACCGCGCGGGTGGTCGCGGAGTTCCGGGAGCGGGGCATCGAGAAGCCGGTCGTCGCCTCGCTCGCGGGGGACGTCGAGGTCGAGGAGGCCTGCCAGTACCTGTACGAGCGGGGGGTCGTGGCGTACCCGTACACGACCGAACGGCCGGTGGCCGTGCTCGGCGCCAAGTACCGCTGGGCGCGGGCGGCCGGACTGCTGGGGGGCGGCACATGACCTAGCCGAGGAGGGGGCCGGCCGGCGGTGCGCTGCGGCCGGCCCCGGGACCCGTGCGCGCACGAAAGGCATTGGACAGGGGGCGCTGGCCAGAGCTTTCGACGCAAGGGGTGCTGAACGAACATGTCATCCATCGATCTAACGACGTCCGTCCCCTTCAGGGAGGTGACGGACCGCAACGGCCGCACATACCGGATCGGCGAGAGTGACGTCGATCTGATGGGCCGGACACGCAAGTGGATGGTCATCCTGCCCTGGGTGGGCATGATGGGCATCAGTTCCGCCGAGTACGCGTTCACGTCGGCGGAGGACACGCTCCACGAGGCACATCTGTGGAGCAGCGGGCACATCTTCTGGCTGATGGGCGTCTGGGTGTTCTTCCAGGCGGCCGTGGCCTTCCCGGCCGGGCAACTGCGGGAGAGCGGACGGCTTCCCGCGCGTACGGCCATGCTGATCGGCGCGGTCGGCACCCTGCTCGGCTATGTGGCGCTGGCGTTCGCGCCGAACGTGGTCGTCGCCTATCTCGGCTTCGGCATGTGCAGCGGTATCGGCGCCGGTCTCGTCTACGCGACCTGCGTGAACATGGTCGGCAAGTGGTATCCGGAGCGCAAGGGCGGCAAGACGGGCTTCGTGAACGGCGGTTTCGCCTACGGGTCCGTGCCGTTCGTGTTCCTGTTCACCTCCGTCCTCGACCTGAGCAACTACAAGGTCCTGCTCACCTCGGTCGGCGTCGGGCTGTGTCTGGTGGTGGCGTCGGCGGGCTGGTTCTTCAAGGACCCGCCGAAGAACTGGTGGCCACCGCACGTGGACCCGCTGAAGGCCACTCAGGATCCGCGGATAAGGCGGGCTTTGGAGAAGAACCCGCCGGCGGTCAAGCAGTACACCCCGAAGGAGGCGGCCCGTACGCCCGTTCTGTGGATGATGTGGTTCTGCCTGCTCTGCACAGCCGGGATCAACATCTTCGGCATCGCCTTCCAGGTGCCGTTCGGCAAGGACATGGGTTTCGCGGGCGGGATCGTGGCCACCGCGATGTCGTTGAAGGCGATCGTCAACGGCACCGGACGCGGGGTCATCGGCTGGATCTCCGACCGCTACGGCCGCCGCAACACGCTCATCATCGTCTGCATCGTGCTCGGCAGCGCGCAGTTCGGTGTGCTGGTCTCCGGCCAGATGGGCAGCATGCCGTTCTTCCTGTTCTGCTCCATGGTCTCCGGGTTCGGCGGCGGGGCGATCTTCCCGCTGTTCGCGGCCATGACGGCGGACTACTTCGGTGAGAACAACAACGCCACCAACTACGGGATGGTCTACAGCTCCAAGCTGATCTCCGGCCTGGTGGGCTCCGGGCTGGGCGCGGTCGTCGTCGGCGAGTGGGACTACCACGGCGCGTTCGTCCTCGCGGGCTCCGTCGGCCTGGCCTCCGCGGTGCTGGCGCTCTTCCTCAAGGCACCGGGCAGGCCCAGCGCCCGGCGCATCGTCCCCAACCCGCATCCGCTCGGCGAGGAGATGGCGTGACATGACGGCAGACCCTGTAGCCACGAACAGCACCGGTGCTCAGCAGCGTCCGTACCGTGAGGTGACGGACGCCCGCGGCCGGGTGTACCGGATCGGGGAGACCGACCGGGACATCCTCGGCCACTCCCGCAACTTCATGGTGTATCTCCCGTGGGTGGCCATGATGGCCATCAGCGTCTTCGAGTACGCGTACGGCTCGGCGGAGGACACCCTGTCCCATGCGCACGGCTGGACGCAGTCCAACACCTTCTGGATCCTGAGCATCTGGGTGTTCTTCCAGGCCGGCATCGCCTTCCCGGCGGGCTGGCTGCGGGAGAAGGGCGTCCTGACCGCACGCCGGGCCATGTACACCGGGTCCGTGATGTGCCTGATCGGGTTCCTGGCGCTGTCGCACATCAGCGAGATCTGGCTGGCGATCATCGGCTTCGGTGTGATCGGCGGCCTCGGCTCCGGCCTGGTCTACGCGACCTGCATCAACATGGTCGGCAAGTGGTTCCCCGAACGCCGGGGCGCCCGCACGGGATTCGTCAACGGCGGCTTCGCCTACGGCTCGCTCCCCTTCATCTTCATCTTCAACTACGCCTTCGACACGGCCAACTACCACCGCGTCCTGGACCTCATCGGTGCCTACGTGATGGTCGTGGTGCTGGTCACCGCGTTCTTCTTCAAGGACCCGCCGAAGAACTGGTGGCCGGCCGACATCGACCCGCTCTCCCAGTCGGGCGACGCCAAGAGCGCCACGGCTCTCGCCAAGAACCCGCCCGCGGTACGGCAGTTCACCCCGAAGGAGGCGATCCGCACCGGCATGCTCCCGCTGATGTGGATCTCCATCGTGATGACGGCGGGCGTCTCGATCTTCGGTATCTCCTTCCAGGTGGACTTCGCCAAGGACGTCGGCTTCGGCCCGCTGGTCGCGGCCTCCTCGATGGGCGTGATGGCGGTCATCAACGGCATCGGCCGGGGCGTGGTGGGCTGGCTCTCCGACCGCCTGGGCCGCAAGCCGACGCTGGTCTTCGTCATCGTCGTGCTGGGCCTCGCCCAGTTCGGCGTGATCTGGGCCGGTGACGTCAAGAGCGAGTGGCTGTTCCTGTTCTTCGCCTTCCTCTCCGGCTTCGGCGGCGGCGCCTTCTACCCGCTCTTCGCCGCCCTCACCCCGGACTACTTCGGCGAGAACTACAACGCCACCAACTACGGCCTGGTCTACAGCGGCAAGCTCGTCAGCGGCCTGTTCGGCGGCGGCCTCGGCTCCATGGTGGTCGGCGCCTGGGGCTACAACGGCGCGTACGCCCTGGCCGGCGGCATCTCGATGCTGGCGGCGGCGGTGGCGCTGCTGCTCCGGCAGCCGGGCCGCGGCCCGGGCACGAGGACGAAGGTGAGCGCGGCACAGCCACAGACGGCGACCTGACGGCTGCGCGCTCTTCGTACCCCTTCGACGTGGGCTTGTTGAGTCCCGGACCGACGTCCGGGACTCGACCTTGGCCTTCTGGCTGCAGAACGGGCACTCCGCGGATATGAGGGGTGCCCTTCCTGGTTTCTGCCGAACGGCGGCATCAGCGCGGATCGAGAGCGCTGCGGGCGGCGTTGATGACGTTGTGGGCGTCAGCGCCGTGGACAGCGGACTCACGGAGGGTGTTCCAGACGCGGAGGTAGGTGGCCACGCTGTCGGCGTCATCGATCCAGAGTTCGGCGTGCCAGTCCTCAACGATCGCCAGACGTTCGTCGTAGACCCAGAAGCTGTTGCCCGGCCAGATCTTCAGGGAGGCAGTGAAGGGGATGATGCCGAGTTCGACAGTGTCGAGCCCGATGACGCTGGCCAGGTGGTGCAGCTGCGTCGCGAGGACGGACGGCGGGCAGATCAGGGAGTGCAGCGCCCCCTCCCAGACCATGATCCGGTACTTGCGACCGGGCCGGTAAAGCCCTTCCTGGCGCTGGATCCGGGCGCGTACGGCGTCCTCGGTGTCTCGCGGGGAGCGCATCAGGTCGGCGTGCCGGTTGAAGGTGTGCCGGGCGTAGTCCGGCGTCTGGAGCATGCCGGGGATGAGGACGTTCTCCCAGATGGTCAGGACATGGGAGCGCTCGTGCTCCACGGTCGCCGCGTCCTGGACGGCCCGGTGTCCGGCGGCAAGCTGCCGCCGCCAGGAGCGGATGTGCGACTCGAAGCCCCGGAGCCTGGCCAGAAGGTCGTCGTAGGACTCGGGCTGGCCGGTCCCGTCGGCCCAGGCCCGCAGGTCCTCGGCGGTGGCCGTCTGCCTACCGTTCTCCAGCTTGCTGATCTTTACCTTGGTCCAGCCCACGCCGAGCCGCTCGGCGAGCTGAGTACCGGTGAGCCGACCGTCCGGGCACGTGTACCGCAGCTCCCGGAGCCGCGTCCCGAGTGCCTCACGAGCCTGCTGGTAGTCCGTGCTCACCGGTACTCACCTGCCTTACCCCTTGACCTTCAAGCGCGCCGCGAACTCCCTGGACGGGGTGGCGTAGTGCTGGGCCACGTCGCGCAGACGGTTGTACTGGTTCACGCGTGCTGGCTCGGTGATGAGTTCAGCGCCCGTGAGGACGTCAGCGTCATCGAAGAGGCACAGGGCGACGATGTGCGAGTCGAAGATCCAGAAGTCCTCGTCGGGCAGGTTGACCCGCTTGGCGTCCTCGCGCCACATGTTCCGGACCTCTTCGCCGAGGGCCGCGTTGTACTCGGCATGCGCCAGGAGGTACTGCTGTCCGTCCGTCGGCGGGTTGTCGACGATCCGGACCCGCCCCACGTACGCCCCGCCCTGTGTCTTGGGGAGGATGGTGTGCGCCCATGGTGCGTCCATGTCCCACTTCGGCTCTTCGCCCCGGACGAACTGAGCGTAGGTGTCCTCTTCCTGGTCGACGGCGTAGCCCCTGCGCATCTCCAGGTGCCAGGCGCTGTGCTGGAAGTTCTCGAAGAGCCGGGCAAAGGTGGCCGGGTCGAGGATGCGCGGCTCGCTGTCGCGCTCCTTCGGCCCGAAGTCGATCAGGGTGTTACGCGGGACCACGATCGGAATCTCGTCCTCGTCCAGGTGCTGGAGCTGGGCGATGGAAGCCGGATCGGTGAGCCGGGGACCGTGCACGATGATCTCGCCCGTGTCGAGGTCCTCATGGATCGCGGGGCAGGAACCACCGCCGCTGCCAGTGCCGTTGAAGCGCAGTCGTCGCGCCATGACCAGTTCCTTCCCTCGAAGACTGATCCACCAAGCATCATGGTTACCAACGTCCCGTTCACGCGGTTCGGCTGGCCTTCGTGGATAACATCGCGTAACTCCGCCCCGATATCAAGAAACTTCGAGAAACTCTCGTAGCGCTCCCCAACGCCCGGTACCTAGCGTCCTGTTCATGGCTACGAAGAAAGTGCAGAACGTCACCGACACACAGGCCGCAGTCGAGGCACTCAGAGCCGCCCTGACCGAGGCCGGGATCGTCCTCCCCTCGCTGAGGGTCGATCCGGCGTCGCCCGGGTTGCAGCTGGTCGAGCTGGGACGGGTGCGCGTCGACGTCGCCGTCCGCCTCGCCAGTGTGCTCCGGCAGGGGACCCGCGAGTGACCGCCGAGGCGGAGCAGCGGCCCCTCGGCACCTTGGCCATCGACACCTTGGCCATCGACACCGCCCGCGACCAGCTCGGCTACGTCATAGGGCACGAGGGGCCGTACGTCCAGCTACGTCCCGTCGCCGGCGGGCGCGAGTGGGACGCCGACCCCGCTCACGTCCGGCGCGCCACGGACGAGGAGCGGCTGAGAGCCGTGACCGAGCGCACCCGCGCCCTGAACTCCTTCAGCAGCGGCGGCATCTTCTCGTGACCGCGCGCGCCCAGGACACCTCGACCATGTCCCCGGAATGCGCGCTGGCCCAGCGACGGGGGTACTCGGCCTGGCACGAGAAGTGCAGCCAGACCCAGGACATCCCGCTCCCCCACGGCCGAGGGATCCTGCTCATCCGCCGCTGCACCTGCCCCCACCACCGCTGTACGCCCGCCGGGTGACACCCCTCGCCTACGCCCCGAACTCCGCGTGAGGGTCGGGCCAATGGCACAATCGCCCTGCCCTCTACTGCCTCATCCACGGCGCACGAAGCGACCTCGGTGAGTCGGTCAGCGATCGAGTACACGCTGGAGCCATGCATGACGGCAGACCCCACCCGCGAAAGTCGCATCGACACGAGCCGGCCCCACCCGGCACGCGTCTACGACTGGCTGCTGGGCGGCAAGGACAACTATCCGGTTGATGAGGAGGTGGCGGCGAAGCTGCCACCGGAAGCGCGTCTCAACGCCATGCGCAACAGGGCGTTCATGCACCGCGCGGCGGCCTGGCTGGCCGGCAACGGCATCGACCAGTTCCTCGATATCGGTACGGGCATCCCGACCCGGCCGAACCTGCATCAGGTCGTGCAGGGCATAGTGCCGTCGGCGCGGATCGCCTACGCCGACAACGACCCCATCGTGCTGCGGCACGCGGAGGCTCTGCTCATCAGCAGTCCCGAGGGAAGCACCGACTACATCGAGGCCGACGTACGGAAGCCGGGAACCATCCTCGACCACGCCCGTACGTTCCTGGACTTCACCCGGCCCGTCGCGCTGTCGATGATCGCGCTGATGCACTTCATCACCGACGACGAGAACCCCTACGGACTGACGCGGACGCTTCTCGACGCGCTGCCCTCGGGCAGTTACCTCATGTTCTCCCACGGCACCACGGATGAGCACCCGCACCTCGTCAAGTCGGTGACCACGACCTACCGCAAGGGCGAGATCCCCCTGCGCATGCGTACGCGGGCCGAGATCGAGCCGTTCTTCGAGGGCCTGGAACTGGTGGCTCCAGGGCTGGTCACAGCGACCAAGTGGTACAAGGACTCACCGGCTCCCGCCCAGGAGCTGAGCGGCTTCTACGTCGGCGTCGCCCGCGTGCCGTAAGGACGTCCCCGCACCCGAGGGCAGGAGGCGGCCGACGACGGAGGGCTGCTCCTCGGAGTCAGCGGTGCGTTCCGATGCCCCCTGCTGTCAACGTGCGAACTTCTCGATGGCCGCCGGGGTGACGGGGGTGAAGAAGTTGACGAGGTTGCCGTCGGGGTCACGGAACAGCAGCGACCGGTTGCCCCAGGGCATCGTGGTGGGCTCGGTGACGACATCGGTGACGAAGCCGGTCAGGTTCTGGTGGACGCGGTCCACGTCGTCGACGCGGAACTCGGTGATCACGCTGTGGTTGGCCGCCGGGCGGGCGGAGCCCGGGGCGAACAGCGGGACGGTGCGGGTGCCGGCGATCGCGAGGGTGGCGTTGGGAGTCCTGAGTTCGGCGAAGTCCTCCGTGGCCCACTTCGCCTGCACCCCCGTGGCTCGCTCGTAGAACGCGACGAGGCGCGCGACGTCGCCGGTGATGATGCGGATCGAGACGAAGTCCATGGTGATCTCCTTGGCTGATGGGCAGCTGATGGGTTGCTGCACGTCGTAGGCTAGGAGAGATAGTGGACAGAATCCGTCCTGTATTCGCATTGGGCTCCGCACATGCCTCGACCCACCGGCCGCGTACTGACACTCCTGGAACTGCTGCAGTCGGGCGGCACCCGGACGGTGGCCGAACTCGCCGACCGGCTCGGCGTCGACGGGCGCACCGTGCGGCGGTACGTGGATCATCTGATCGACCTTGACGTGCCCGTGGAGTCGGTGCGCGGCCGCTACGGCGGGTACCGGCTCGCCCCCGGGTACCGTCTGCCTCCGCTCATGCTCAGCGACGACGAGGCGCTGGCCGTGCTGCTCGGCCTGATCGCCGGCCGCCGAGCAGGGTTGACGACGGCGGAGCGCACGGCGAGCGAGACGGTATCGGCCAAGATCCGGCGGGTACTGCCCAAGCACGTCGCCCGCCGGCTCGACACACTCCTGGAATCCCTCACCTTCACGGCTCAGCCCGGTGAGTTCGCCACCCCGGACGCCGGCGTCCTGCTCACCGTCGCCGACGCGGTACGCCACCGCCGGCCGGTCTCGATCAGATACACCGACCGCGACGGCCGGCGCAGCCAACGCACACTGCACGCATACGGGATCGTCGCCCATTCGGGCCGGTGGTACGTCACGGGCACGGACCCCGAGATCGGCGAGGACCGAACCTTCCGGCTCGACCGCATCGCGGACGCGAGGACCCTGCCCGGCTCGTTCGAGGCGCCCGCGGGTGCCGATCCGGCACAGCGCGTGCTGTCAGGGTTCGCCACGGCTGAGTACCGGCATGAGGTGACCTTGCGGATCCACGGGACCGTCGAGCAGATCCGCGCCCACCTTCCCGCCGGCGTCGCGAGCCTGGAGGAGCACGCGCCCACGGCGGACAAGGACCGGGCGGCCGAGCGCTGGCTGCGCGTCGAACTACGGGCGGAGCGGCTCGACTGGTTGCCTCCGGTACTCACCGCACTCGACCGGCCGTTCGTCATCGAGCGCCCCGATGAACTGCGCGGCCTCGTCATCGCGCTCGCCGATCGCCTCGCGTCCTACGCCCGCCAGGCCTGACAGTGCTGACTTCAGCCGGGTCTACCGACAGGGCGAGGCCGTCGGCGTCCTGGTTGCACGGGCACCGGGCCTCACAGTCGTCAGCGCATCAGGAGCCCGCGGAGCGTACGTGGACCGCGACGGCGCCTCCTGCCGATCGGTCGGTTCACCGCCGGCGGACCATACTCCTCCGGTCCTTGGGTTCGGACTTGCCGGCGGTGTTCGTCGGGGGCGTGCAGCGCCCGTACGACGGCGGGGCGTTCGCGCCGGCGGCTCGGTCAGGACTTCGCCCGCTCGTGGTACGAGCGCCGGGTGTGCTCGGTGTGTTCGCGCATCAGGCGGGTCGCCAGCTGTTCGTCGCGGGCCGTGATCGCCGCGATCAGCTCACGGTGTTCGATCCAGGACTGGTGGCCGCGCTGCCGGGCCACCGGCGTGTAGTACCAGCGGACCCGGCGGTCGACCTGGGCGGCGAGTTCGGCGAGGACCGTGTTGCCGGCCAGGTCCATGATCTTGGCGTGGAACGCGGCGTTCAGTGCGACGGCCCCGTCCACGTCGTCCGCGGCGACCGCCTTCTCACCCTCGGCGCAGAGGGATTCGAGGGCGGCCACTCCCGCGCTGCCCGCCTCGGCCGCCGCCAGCCGCGCCGCCTCGGCCTCCAACAGGGTGCGGACCGTGAGGAGTTGGTCGGCCTCGTCTTCGGTGGGTTCGTGGACGAACGCGCCCTGGGCGGGCCGGAGGTCGACCCAGCCCTCGGTGTTCAGCCGCTGCAGCGCCTCGCGCACCGGCTGCCGGGAGACACCGAGGTGACCGGCGAGTTCGCTCTCCACGAGGTGCTGGCCGGGCTGGAGGGCGCGGGTGGTGATGAGTTCGAGCAACGCCTCGTAGACG
This sequence comes from Streptomyces sp. NPDC048417, assembly GCF_040651615.1. Classification (NCBI taxonomy): domain Bacteria; kingdom Bacillati; phylum Actinomycetota; class Actinomycetes; order Kitasatosporales; family Streptomycetaceae; genus Streptomyces; species Streptomyces sp. NPDC048417. The sequence continues at coordinate 86,532 of NZ_JBEZKI010000029.1, forward strand.
CGGTCGCGGAGCGGGCCGGGGCGTTCGAGCTTGGGCACCGCGCCCTGCGGCAGTCCGGCTGACAACATCGGGTCCCCCTTCGGCAGACACCCGGTTACGAGCGGACACTCAGTATCGATTGTCTTTCGTCTACAGTCTACGGCGCACAACTGCCAGGGGAAGCGCGAGTTGACCACGTCACACCGCGGAAGGCGCTCTCACGGACACCGCACGACCTGCCCCGCGTAGGACAGGTTGCCGCCGAAGCCGAACAGCAGGACCGAGTCGCCGCTGGAGATGCGCCCCTGCTCGACCAGCTTGGACAGCGCGAGCGGGATGCTCGCGGCCGAGGTGTTGCCCGATTCGGTGACGTCCCTGGCCACCACGGCGTTGACCGCGCCGATCTTCTGGGCGAGCGGCTCGATGATCCGCAGGTTGGCCTGGTGCAGGACGACGGCGGCGAGGTCGACGGGTCCACCCCGGCCTTCTCGCAGGCGCGGCGGGCGATGGGCGGCAACTGGGTGGTGGCCCAGCGGTAGACGCTCTGCCCCTCCTGCGCGAACCGCGGCGGGGTGCCCTCGATCCGTACGGCATGGCTCATCTCCGGCACCGAGCCCCACAGCACCGGCCCGATCCCGGGCTGCTCACCGGGCCCGCAGGCCTCGACCACGGCCGCGCCCGCCCCGTCGCCGACCAGCACGCACGTCGTACGGTCGGTCCAGTCCGTCACCTCGGACATCTTGTCGGCGCCGATGACCAGGGCCCGGGTGGCGGCCCCGGCCCGTACGGTGTGGTCGGCGGTGGCGAGCGCGTGGGTGAAGCCGGCGCAGACGACGTTGACGTCCATCGCGGCGGGCCGCGGAACGCCGAGCCGGGCGGCGACGCGCGCGGCGGTGTTCGGGGAGCGGTCGATCGCGGTGGAGGTGGCGACCAGCACCAGGTCGATGTCGCCGGGGGTGAGACCGGCGGCGGCCAGGGCCTTGGCCGCGGCGTGCGCGGCGAGTTCGTCGACGGGTTCGTCGGGCCCTGCGATGTGCCGGGTGCGGATGCCCACCCGGCTGCGGATCCACTCGTCACTGGTGTCCACCAGGCCCGCCAGGTCCTCGTTGGTGAGTACCTTGGCGGGCTGGTAGTGGCCGACGGCGGCGATGCGCGAGCCGTTCATGGGTGGTGGGTCCCCCTCGTTGCCTCGGTGTGGGCCCACCAGTCTGTTCAGTGACTCACGGGTACGACGGCACGTAAGGCCACAGGAAACGGGCGCCCGAGTTGTCGGCTTCTTGCAGACCCTCGGACGCCCGAACATTCTCCTGGTTCACCCGTTGAACAGCTGCGTCGCTTTCTGCACGAGTTCATACACTCCGTAGGCGAAGGGCGCGCCCACCCAGAGCCAGGCGACGGCGATCAGCCAGCGGCGGTCGGTCTCAGGCTGGCTGCTCTCGTTCGACATCGACGGCCTCCCTGGGGGCGGGGATGTGGTGGCGGACGTTGACGGGCCGGATCAGCTCGTTGGCGACGAACCCGATGACGAGCAGTCCGATCATGATGCCGAAGGACAGCGTGTACAGGTCGGCGCCGTGCTTGCCGGCGTCCTTCTGGTGGTCGGCGATCCAGTTGACGATCAGCGGCCCGAGCACACCGGCGAGGGACCAGGCGGTGAGCAGCCGGCCGTGGATCGCGCCGACCTGGTAGGTGCCGAAGAGGTCCTTCAGATAGGCGGGGACGGTGGCGAAGCCGCCGCCGTAGAAGGAGAGGACCACCAGCGCGCAGAGGATGAACAGCGGCTTGGAGGAGTCCCCGAACAGCGTGATGAGCAGGTACATCAGCGCGCCGACGCCGAGGTAGACGCGGTAGATGTTCTTGCGGCCGATCAGGTCGGAGGTGGACGACCAGCCGATGCGGCCCGCCATGTTGGCGGCGGACAGCAGGGCGACGAACCCGGCCGCCGCGGACACCGTCACCGGGGTGGAGCTGTCGGCGAAGAAGTCCGTGATCATCGGGGCGGCCTTCTCCAGGATGCCGATGCCCGCGGTCACGTTCATGCAGAGCACGACCCACAGGCACCAGAACTGCGGGGTGCGGATAGCGGTGTTCGCCGAGACCTGCACGCCCTCGAAGGCGCTCGGTGCGTCCGCTGTGTTTTCGCGGTCCTCGCTGCGCGGCACCCGGATCAGCAGCACGCCGAGGGTCATGAAGACGGCGTACGCCAGTCCGTGCACCAGGAAGGCGAGGGCGATGCCATCGTTGTCACTGCCGAAGGACGAGAGCATCTGCGCGGACCAGGGCGAGGCGATCAGCGCGCCGCCGCCGAAGCCCATGATGGCGATGCCGGTGGCCATGCCGGGCCGGTCCGGGAACCACTTGATCAGGGTGGAGACGGGCGAGATGTAGCCGATGCCGAGGCCGATGCCGCCGACGAAGCCGTAGCCGAGGACGATCAGCCAGTACTGCTTGGTCTCGGCGCCGAGCGCGGAGATCAGGAAGCCGGTGGAGAAGCAGACCAGGGCGACCGTCATGGCCCAGCGCGGTCCGTTGCGTTCGACGAGGGTGCCGCCGAACGCGGCCGACAGGCCGAGCATCACGATCGCGAGCTGGAAGGGCAGCGCGCTCTGGGTGCCGCTGAGGTTCAGCGCGGATTCGAGCGGCGGTTTGAAGACGCTCCAGGCGTAGGCCTGGCCGATGGAGAGGTGGACGGAGAGGGCGGCGGGCGGGACGAGCCAGCGGCTCCAGCCCGGCGGTGCTACAGGGGGGCTGCTCATGAGTCCCGAACGGTAGGGCCAGGCCAGGGTAGTTGAGAACCCAACGGCTCGATCGTATGCGATGAGCGGTATCCAGAATGCGGCGAACGGTCGCTGTCCGAACTCTTGTCGGGCCTGACTCCATACTGTAGACAATATTTCGTCGACATGATTCGGCCGACGGCCGGACCGCTTCCCACGACGACCCACGACCCGGTCTCCCCGAGGCCACCTCCGCGGTATCCCTCAAACCGAACGGAGTGTTCCGTGAAAGTCGCAGTCCTCGGCGCCGGTGCGATCGGCGCCTATGTCGGTGCCGCGCTCCACCGCGCGGGCGCCGATGTGCATCTCGTCGCCCGTGGACCGCATCTGGCGGCCATGAGGCAGTACGGAGTACGGGTGCTCAGCCCGCGCGGCGACTTCACCGCGCATGCCCACGCCACCGACGACCCGGCCGAGGTCGGCCCGGTCGACTACGTCTTCCTGGGCCTGAAGGCCAACTCGTACGCGGCGTGCGGGCCGCTGATCGAGCCGCTGCTGCACGAGCGTACGGCGGTGGTCGCCGCCCAGAACGGCATCCCCTGGTGGTACTTCCACCGGCACGGCGGCCCCCACGACGGCCACCGCGTCGAGAGCGTCGACCCGGGCGGCGCGGTCAGCGCCGTACTCGCTCCCGAACGCGCCGTCGGCTGTGTGGTCTACGCGGCCACCGAGCTGGAAGCCCCGGGCGTGGTACGGCACCTGGAAGGCACCCGGTTCTCGATCGGCGAGCCCGACCGCGGTGTGTCCGAGCGCTGTGTGCGGTTCAGCGAGGCCATGCAGACCGGCGGACTGAAGTGCCCGGTGGAGCCGGAGCTGCGCAACGACATCTGGCTCAAGCTGCTCGGCAACATCTCCTTCAACCCGATCAGCGCGCTGGCCCGGGCCACCATGCGGCAGATGTGCCTGCACGGCGGCACCCGCCAGGTCATCGAGATCATGATGCGCGAGACGCTCTCGGTCGCCGAGGCGCTCGGCTGCGAGGTCGGTGTCTCCATCGAACGCCGGCTCGCGGGCGCCGAGAAGGTCGGCGACCACCGCACCTCCACGCTCCAGGACCTGGAGCGCGGCAAGCCGCTGGAACTCGACGTGCTCCTCGCGGCCGTCGTCGAGCTGGCGGAGATCACCGGCGTGCAGGTGCCCACCCTGCGCACCGTGCACGCCATCTCGGACCTGCTCGCGCTGAGGAGCGCCGCATGAGGAAACGGCAGCAGAAGACCTACACCCGGCTCACCCACCCCCTGGTGCGGGACTCCCGTGACGAGCCGTTCCGGCGGGCGAGCTGGCAGGAGGCCCTGGAGCGCGCGGCCCGCGGCCTGGACCGCAACCGCGGGGCGTTCGGGCTGTTCTCCTGCGCCCGCGCCACCAACGAGATGAACTACGTGGCCCAGAAGTTCGCCCGGGTGGTGATGGGCACCAACAACGTCGACTCCTGCAACCGCACCTGCCACGCCCCGAGCGTCGCCGGTCTGTCGGCCGCGTTCGGCTCCGGCGGCGGCACGTCCTCGTACGAGGAGATCGAGCACACCGACGTCATCGTGATGTGGGGCTCCAACGCCCGATTCGCGCACCCGATCTTCTTCCAGCACGTGCTGAAGGGCATCAGGAACGGCGCCCGGATGTACGCCGTCGACCCGCGCCGCACCTCCACCGCCGAGTGGGCGGAGAGCTGGCTCGGGCTGAACGTCGGCACGGACATCCCGATGGCGCACGCGATCGGCCGGGAGATCATCCACGCGGGGCTGGCCAACGAGGCGTTCGTCGAGCGGGCGACGACCGGCTTCGAGGAGTACCGGGCGCTCGTCGAACCGTGGACGCTGTCGCTGGCGGAGAAGGTGACGGGCGTACCGGCCGCCGCCATCCGGGAGTTGGCGCACGCCTACGCCCGCGCCGAGCGCGCCCAGCTGTGCTGGACCCTCGGCATCACGGAGCACCACAACGGCACCGACAACGTTCGCGCCCTGATCAACCTCTCCCTGCTCACCGGCCAGGTGGGCCGCTACGGCGCCGGGTTGCAGCCGCTGCGCGGCCAGAACAACGTGCAGGGCGGCGGCGACATGGGCGCGATCCCCAACCGCCTCCCCGGCTTCCAGGACATCCTCGACCCGGAGTCCCGGCTGAAGTTCGAGTCGGCCTGGGACACGGTCATCCAGCCGCACTACGGGCTGAACCTCACCGAGATGTTCGAGGCGATGGAGGAGGGCACGCTCAAGGCGGTCTACTGCATCGGCGAGAACCCGGCCCAGTCGGAGGCCGACAGCGAGCAGGCGATCCGCCGGCTGGGGGCCCTCGACTTCCTGGTCGTCCAGGACATCTTCCTGACCAGGACGGCCGAGTTGGCGGACGTCGTACTGCCCGCGACCGCCGGCTGGGCGGAGACCGAGGGGACGACCACCAACAGCGAACGGCGGGTGCAGCGGGTGCGCCGGGCCGTGACCCCGCCCGGCGAGGCCCGCGAGGACATCGACATCCTCTGCGACCTCGCCACCCGCCTCGGCCACGACTGGAAGTACGCCGACGCCCAGGCCGTCTGGAACGAGCTGCGGTCGGTCTCCCCGGACCACTACGGGATGACGTACGACCGGCTCGCCGAGCACCAGGGCATCCAGTGGCCGTGCCCCAGTACCGAGCGCCTCGAACCGGCCTATCTGCACGGCAGGTTGTGGGAGAAGGACCCGGCACGGCGCGGGACGCCGGCCCCCTTCGGACTGGTCCGGCACGATCCGCCGGTCGACCTCACCGACGAGGAGTACCCCGTCCGGCTCACCACCGGGCGGCGGCTGGACTCCTACAACACCGGGGTCCAGAGCGGCGGTTACGCCTCCCCGCTGCGGCGCGGCGAGTACATCGAGCTGTGCCCGGAGGACGCCGAGCGGTACGGGGTCGTCGTCGGCGAGGAGGTTCAGGTGTCCTCGCGGCGGGGCTCGGTCGTGGCCCCCGTCTGGATCGACACCGCCCTGCGCCCCGGTCTCGCCTTCATGACCATGCACTTCCCCGACGAGGTGGACACCAACCAGCTGACGATCGAGGCCAACTGCCCGATCGCGGGGACGGCGGAGTTCAAGGCGTCGGCGATCCGTATCGAGAAGCTCCCGGTCGCGACCATCGTGAGGTGACCCAGGTGGACCTGCACTTCGGCGACAGCAAACCGACGGACGAGGAACGGGCGGCCGTCGACGCCCTGCTCGGCCCTCCGGAGTCCTCCTGGGAGGGCGCCGACCGCTCTGACATGGATCTTCGCTGGGCGCGCGGCGGGCGCCCCGCCCGGGACCGCCGCGACCTGCTGTTGCCGGGGCTGCACGCGCTCAACGACCGCGTCGGCTGGATCAGCGAGGGCGCCCTCGACTATCTGTGCCGCCGCCTGACGGTCCCGCCGGCCGAGGCCTACGGCGTGGCCACCTTCTACGCGATGTTCTCCGTCGGGCCCCGCCCGGCGAGCGTCCTGCACGTCTGCACGGACCTGGCGTGCACGGCGGCCGGGGCGACGGAACTGTGCGCGGGCGTCGAAGCGGGTCTCGGCCCGGGGGTGCACCTGGAACGCAGTCCCTGCCTGGGCCTGTGCGAGCGCGCTCCGGCCGCCCTCGCGATCCGGGCCGGGGACCCGGTGCGTACGGCGGTGGCGGCCCCGGCGACGGTCAGGACGGCCGTCCTCGCGGCCACCGCGCCCGACTCGGCCCCCGAGGAGCCGCCGGCCGCGGCGTCCGTACCGCAGGCGGGACAGGAAGGTCTGACCCTGTTGAAGCGGGTGGGTGTGGTCGACCCGTCCTCGCTCGACGACTACCGCGCCCACGGCGGCTACACCGCCCTGCGCCAGGCCTTCGCCCTCGGGCCCGCCGGGGTCATCCGCGAGGTCACCGACTCCGGCCTGGTCGGACGCGGTGGCGCCGCCTTCCCCACCGGCCGCAAATGGCAGGCCACGGCGTCCCAGCCGGACCGCCCGCACTACCTCGTCTGCAACGCCGACGAATCCGAGCCGGGCACCTTCAAGGACCGCGTGCTCATGGAGGGCGACCCGTACGCGCTGGTGGAGGCGATGACCGTCGCGGCGTACGCGATCGGCGCGCACCGGGGTTTCCTGTACATCCGCGGTGAGTATCCGCGCGCGACACGGCGGATACAGCACGCGGTCGACCAGGCGCGCGCCCGTGGCTTCCTCGGCGACGACATCCTCGGTCAGGGCTTCACCTTCGACATCGAGATCCGGCGCGGTGCGGGGGCGTACATCTGCGGTGAGGAGACGGCCCTGTTCAACTCCATCGAGGGGTACCGGGGCGAGCCGCGCTCGAAGCCGCCGTTCCCGGTGGAGAAGGGGCTGTTCGGCAGACCGACGGTCGAGAACAACGTGGAGACGCTGGTCAACGTGCTGCCGATCCTGACCATGGGCGCCCCGGCGTACGCGGCGATCGGGACCACCAGGTCCACCGGACCCAAGCTGTTCTGCGTGTCGGGGAGCGTGGCCCGCCCCGGTGTCTACGAGCTCCCCTTCGGTGCCACGCTCGGCGAGCTGCTGCAACTCGCCGGAGTCCGGGACGACTTGCGGGCGGTGCTGCTCGGCGGGGCGGCGGGCGGCTTCGTACGGCCGGACGAACTCGGCATCCCGCTGACCTTCGAGGGCACCAGGGAGGCGGGCACCACGCTCGGCTCCGGTGTCGTCATGGCCTTCGACGGCACCGTGCCGCTGCCCCGGCTCCTGCTCCGCATCGCGGAGTTCTTCCGGGACGAGTCCTGCGGGCAGTGTGTCCCGTGCCGGGTGGGGACGGCCCGGCAGGAGGAGGCGCTGCACCGGATCGCCGAGCGCACCGGCGCCGACGCGGCCGATGACGTCGCGCTGCTGCGCGAGGTCGGCCGGGCGATGCGGGACGCCTCGATCTGCGGTCTCGGCCAGACCGCGTGGAACGCCGTGGAATCCGCCATCGACCGTCTGGGGGCGTACCGATGACCGTCACACCGCTGGGGATCCCGCGCCGGCTGCTGGAGTTCACGCTCGACGACCGGGAGGCCCGGGTTCCCGAGGGCTCGACGATCCTGGACGCCTGCCGGGCGGCCGGGAAGGACGTCCCGACGCTGTGCGAGGGCGACACCCTGCGCCCGAAGAACGCCTGCCGGGTGTGCATGGTCGAGGTGGAGGGGTCCCGGACCCTGGTGCCCGCCTGCTCCCGGAAGGCCGAGCCGGGGATGGTGGTACGCACCGGCACCGAGCGCGTCCGGCACAGCCGCAGGATCGTCCTGGAGCTGCTGGCCTCCTCGGTGGACCTGTCGACGACCCCGCGGGTCGCCGAGTGGATCAAGGAGTACGAGGCGAAACCTGACCGCTTCGGCCCCGACGCGGCCCGCCTGGACGAGGAACCCAGGGTCGACAACGATCTGTATGTGCGCGACTACGACAAGTGCATCCTCTGCTACAAGTGCGTGGACGCCTGCGGCGACCAGTGGCAGAACAGCTTCGCGATCTCGGTCGCCGGGCGGGGCTTCGACGCCCGGATCGCCGTGGAGCACGACGCCCCGCTGACCGACTCGGCCTGTGTCTACTGCGGGAACTGTGTGGAGGTGTGTCCGACCGGGGCGCTGTCGTTCAAGTCGGAGTTCGACATGCGGGCGGCGGGCACCTGGGACGAGTCCCGGCAGACGGAGACGACCACGGTGTGCGCGTACTGCGGTGTGGGCTGCAACCTCACCCTGCACGTGCAGGACAATGAGATAGTCAAGGTCACCTCGCCGCACGACAACCCGGTGACCCACGGCAACCTCTGCATCAAGGGCCGTTTCGGCTACCAGCACGTACAGAACCGGGGCTGATCAGACCATGGGACGAGTCACGGAACGACGCAAGGTCATCCGCATCCGCGACGGAGCGGTCTCCGCCCGGCCGGACACGCTCGTCGCCGAGGAACCGCTGGAGATCAGACTCAACGGGAAACCCCTGGCCATCACCATGCGCACGCCCGGCGACGACTTCGCGCTGGCGGCCGGGTTCCTGGTGAGCGAGGGGGTGCTGGCGACCGCCGACGACCTGCAGAACATCGTGTACTGCGCCGGGGCGACGGTGGACGGATCCAACACCTACAACGTGGTCGATGTACGGACCTCGCCGGGCGTCCGGCTCCCGGACTTCACCCTGGAGCGGAACGTCTACACCTCCTCGTCCTGCGGGCTGTGCGGCAAGGCCAGCCTCGACGCGGTGCGTACGACGGCTCGCTGGCCGATCGCCGACACTCCCCCGGTCCGGGTCGGACCCGAGCTGCTCGCGAGCCTCCCCGACCGGCTCCGCGCGGCCCAGCGGGTGTTCGACCGGACCGGGGGGCTGCACGCGGCGGCCCTGTTCACCGAGAAAGGGGAGATGCTGGACCTGCGGGAGGACGTGGGCCGGCACAACGCGGTCGACAAACTGGTCGGCCGGGCTCTGCAGAACGGCGACCTGCCGCTGTCCCGCACGATCCTCCTCGTCTCCGGGCGGGCCTCCTTCGAGCTGGCGCAGAAGGCGGTGATGGCGGGCATTCCGCTGCTGGCGGCGGTCTCCGCGCCGTCCTCGCTGGCGGTGGACCTGGCGGCGGAGACCGGGCTGACCCTGGTCGGCTTCCTGCGGGGCGCCAACATGAACGTGTACGCGGGCGAGGACCGTATCGCCCTGCGGGCCGCGGCCGCCCAGGGCTGACCGGCTCCCCCGCGGCACGGCGGCGGGGCCCCGACCGGCGGGGAGCGCCCCCTGCGCCGCAGGGGCCCCGTCTCAGTCGGGCACCGCGACGCCCGCCGCGGCCTCGGCGAACGCGGCGATCAGCGGGGAGCGGCGGCCGGCCGCCCAGGCCAGCAGCACCCGGTCGGGATCGGCGTCGGCGACCGGGACGTAGGCGATGTCCGGGCGGGAGTACTGCTCGGCGACCGAGTGCGGCACCAGGGTGATGCCGGTGCCGGCGGCCACGCGCTCGAACTTCTCCTCGATGGTGCGCAGCGGCAGGTCGCCGGGGAGGGGATCGTTGTAGCGCAGCCATCGCTCGCCGTCGAGGTCGGTGAGCGCGATCTCCGGTTTCCCGGCGAGCCGGTGCTCGGCCGGGAGCATGGCCACGCGGGGCTCGCTGTACAGGGGGCGCAGTTCCAGTCCGTCCTCCCGGACGGGCCGCCGTACGTAGGCGATGTCGACGGTGCCGTCGAGGACGAGCCGCTCCTGGTCGTCCCACTCGACCCGGCGGGCGCCCGCCTCGACGTCCGGGTGGGTCGCGGCGAAGGCACGCAGCGCGGGGGTGACGACGACACCGGCGCGGAAGCCGACGACCAGCCGCCGTCGGCCGCGGGCTGCCTGCAGGACGCGGCGCCGGGTTCCGTCGGCCGTGGCCAGCAACTGGTGGGCGTCGTCGAGGAGTTGGTGTCCGGCGGCGGTCAAGGTGACGCCGTGGCTGTCCCGTACGAACAGCTCGGCGCCCAAGTCCTTCTCCAGCGCGCGGATCTGGCGGCTGAGCACCGGCTGGGCGATGTGCAGCAGCTCGGCCGCCCGGCCGAAGTGCAGGAGCTCGGCGACCGCCGTGAAGTAACGGATCTTGCGCAGATCCAGATCCATGCCCGCACCTCCTGGCCAGTGACGGCGATGCCTTCAGGGTATCGCCACCTCCGGAAGAGGTCTTGGACGGCCGATGCCGCCGGGCCGCAGGCTGGAAGCGTCCGAACGGGACGGAACAGCAGCTTGGAGAGGAGCCGGCCATGGGTCTGCAGGGACAGCGTGTCGTCGTCATCGGAGGTACGTCGGGCATCGGGCTCGCGGTCGCCGAGGGAGCGGCACGGGAGGGCGCGCGGGTGGTCGTCGCCTCGCGCCGTCAGGAGAGCGTGGACGCGGCGCTGAAGGTGCTGCCCGAGGACGCCGAGGGTCAGGTGCTGGACGCCACCGACGAGGACGCGGTGCGCGGCTTCTTCGCGCGGCTCGGCGGATACGACCACCTGGTGTTCACGGCGGGTGAGTCGCTGCTGCTGGAGACCGTGGCCGAGACGAGCGTCGGGGCGGCCCGGCGTTTTCTGGACACCCGGCTGTTCGGTGCGTACACGGCGGTGAAGTACGGCGCCGGGTCGATCCGCCCGGGCGGATCGGTGGTGCTGACCACGGGTACGGCCGGACAGCGGCCGATGCCGGGGTCGAGCGTCGCGTCGGCACTGTGCGGGGCGATGGAGGCGCTGACCCGGGCGCTGGCCGTGGAGCTGGCGCCGGTGCGGGTCAACGTGGTGTCGCCGGGAGTGGTGCGGACCGAGCTGTGGCGGGAGCTGCCGGAGGCGGACCGGGACGGTCTCTTCCGGTCGTCCGCCGAGTCGCTGCCGGTGGGGCGGGTCGGCGAGCCGGCGGATGTGGCGGAGGCGTACCTGTACCTGATGCGTGGGGGGTACAGCACCGGGTCCGTGGTGGTCGTGGACGGGGGCGGGTCGCTGGTCTGAGCGGTCAGGCCGGGGTGAGGCGTACGTCGGCGGCGGTCACAACCGTGCCCAGGCGCGGGAAGTCGAGCCGGACGGACGCCTCGTGCTCGGCGCCGGTGAAGGCGGCCATGGCGTCCGCCACGAAGACGAGGTCGTAGCCGAGGTCGGCGGCGGCGCGGGCGGTGGACTCGACGCCGAGGTTGGTGGCGATGCCGCCGAACACCAGGCGGGTGACGCCGAGCCGGCGCAGCCGGGCGTCGAGTTCCGTGCCCTGGAAGCCGCCGATCGTGCGCTTGACGATCTCCAGGTCCCCTTCTCTGCGGAGTCCGGCCACCAGTTGGCTGCCCGGCGGCTGCTCGGCGAGCGCGGGCCGTTCCACCCGGAGCAGCACCACGGGTGCGCCGGCCGCGCGGAAGGAGTGCGCCAGCTGCTCGGCGGCGTGCAGGACTTCGGTGCCCTTGCGGGGCTCCAGGGGCAGCGCGACGATGCGGTCCATCAGGTCGACGAGGACGAGAGCGGTGCGCGCCGGGTCGAGCGCCAGGGGTGCGGTCATGACGGAACGTTAGCCGTCATCAGCCGTCCGTACCGGAAATCCGGATCAACAGGCCCGTGAACTGGTCGCGTTCGGCAGCCGACGACACCGGTGACCGGGTTCCGGGCCGGCCTCGGAGAGTCCGTGCCGCGCGCCGGCCGCTCAGCGGCCGGAGGTCCCGGTGCCGACGGCCGACCGTGACTCCGCCGCGGCGGCGGGCGGGGGCACGGCGTCCTCCTCCTGGGCCTCCGGGTCGTGGGCGCGGCGCTTGGCGATGACCGCGCACACCATGAGCTGCATCTGGTGGAAGAGCATCAGCGGCAGCACGGCCAGCGAGGCGTGGGCGCCGAACAGGACGCTGGCCATGGGCAGTCCGGAGGCGAGGGACTTCTTCGACCCGGCGAACTGGATGGCGATCCGGTCCCCGCGGCCGAAGCCCAGCGCCTTCGCGCCGTACCAGGTCAGGACGAGCATCACGGCGAGCAGCACCGCCTCCACGGCGAGGAGTCCGGCCAGCCGGACGGCGCTGACCTGGTGCCAGATGCCCCGGACCATGCCCTCGCTGAACGCGGTGTAGACGACCAGCAGGATCGAGCCGCGGTCGACCAGGCCGAGGATCTTCTTGTGCCGGGCGATGAACTCCCCGATCCACCGGCGCAGCAGCTGTCCGGCGACGAACGGCACCAGCAGCTGGAGGACGATCTTGACGATCGAGTCGGCGGAGAAGCCGCCCCCGTTGCCGCCGAGCAGTGCGGCGGCGAGCAGCGGGGTGAGGACGATGCCGATCAGCGAGGAGAAGGATCCGGCGCAGATCGCGGCGGGCACGTTGCCCCGGGCGATCGAGGTGAAGGCGATCGACGACTGGATGGTCGAGGGCACCAGGGTGAGGAAGAGGAACCCCTGGTAGAGCGGATGGGTGAGCAGCACGGGCACCAGGCCGCGGGCGGCCAGGCCGAGCACGGGGAAGATCACGAAGGTGCAGACCAGGACCGTGACATGGAGCCGCCAGTGCCGCAGTCCGTCGACGGCCTCGCGGGTGGAGAGCCGGGCGCCGTAGAGGAAGAAGAGAAAGGCGATCGCGGCCGTGGAGGCGCCCGAGGCCACGTCGGCGGCGGTGTCCCGGGCCGGGAGGAGCGCGGCGACGCATACCGTCCCCAGCAACAGCAGGACGTACGGGTCGATCGGCATCCAACTGGGCCAGCTCAGGCGTTTCACGGTGCTCCACTTGCGGTCGGTCAACGAGGTCGGGCCGACGCGTACGCCGGGCTCTCGCCGGTGGCCGGAAGGCCCCTCTCCATCGTCCTCCTCCGCCAGGTGATCGGGAATCCGGCATACCGCTCTGACTGCCATCGCGTTCCGCGATAACATGTTCGAGTGTATGACCCTTCGCAGTTGCGGACCTTCCTCGCGGTGGCCCAGACCCTCAGCTTCACCCAGGCAGCCCGCCGCCTGGGACTACGCCAGTCGACGGTCAGCCAGCACGTGCGCCGGCTGGAGGACGCGGCCGGCCGCCAGCTGTTCTCCCGGGACACCCACACGGTGGAACTGACCGAGGACGGCGAGGCGATGCTCGGCTTCGCCCGCCGGATCCTGGAGGTGCACGAGCAGGCGGCGGCCTTCTTCACCGGGACCAGGGTGCGCGGCCGGCTCCGGTTCGGCGCGTCGGAGGACTTCGTCCTCACCCGGCTGCCGGAGATCCTGGAGGGCTTCCGCTCCGACCATCCCGAGGTCGACCTGGAGCTGACGGTGGAGCTGTCGGGCACCCTGCACGAGCAGCTGGCCGCCGGGAAGCTGGACCTGGTGCTGGCGAAGCGGCGCGCGGAGGATCCGCTGGGTGAGCTGGTCTGGCACGACGACCTGGTGTGGATCGGTGCGGAGCGGCTCCGGCTGGACCCCGACCGCCCGGTCCCGCTGATCGTCTACCCCCCGCCGGGCATCACCCGCGCCCTGGCCCTGGAGGCGCTGGAACGCCAGGGCCGCGAGTGGCGCATCGTCTGCACCAGCGGCAGCCTCAACGGCCTGATCGCGGCGGCGCGGGCGGGCCTGGGCGTGATGGCCCACTCGAAGGGCCTGGTCCCGCCGGGGCTGTTCCGCGTCCCGGACCGGGCGGGCCTCCCGGAACTGGGCAGGATCGACTTCGTACTCGTGCACGGCCACCGGCGCTCACCGGCGCAGTCGGCGGCGGACGCGCTGGCGGCGGCGATCCTCCGGGGCGGCGAGCGCCTGCACCGAAGGAGCTGACCGGCACGGCGCCGCCTCGGCGAGGCACGCCTCACCACACCTCCTGGTACGTCAGCTGCTTGACCCTGCGCAGAAACGGCGTGGCCTCCACGTGCTGCACTCCCTCCAGCCGTCCGAGCGGTCCGCTCAGGTAGGCGTAGAGACCGGCCGTGTTCCGCACCACCGCGGTGACGACGACGTGCGAGGGCCCGGCGGTGGCCGCCGCGAATGCCACCTCGTCGTGCCCTGCGAGGGCCTCCCCGACGGAGTGCATCGCGGACGGCGCGGTGGTGATCCACAGCACCGCGGCCGTGCCGTACCCGAGGACCTCGGAGCGGTACTCGATGTCGATGTACACCGCCCCGGAGGCGATCAGCGCGGCCAGCCGGCGCTTCACCGCCGACTCGGACCGCCCGGTCGCCCGCTGCAACTCCGGGTAGGTCGCCCGGCCGTCCCGTTCCAGCGCGGCGAGCAGCGGCGCGTCCTCGGGGTCCAGGCGAGCCGGCCCGTCGCCCCCGGGCGCCGGCGGGCGCAGGGCGGCGACCTGGTCGTCCGTCAGCGCCCCGAACTTCCGCAGCCAGCCGGACGGCCCGCCGTAGAAGCGGTGCAGAAGCTGCTGGGCACGGATCTCCACCACGCTGGGGGTGCGCGGCAGTTTGCCGAGCAGCAGGTCGTCGTGGTCGCCGGGGTGGCGCGGGCGGGTCATACAGGCGATCTCGGTGCCGCCGGAGGCCAGCCCGATCCAGGCGGTGTCGGGGCGCTTGGCGAGGGCCTCGGCGATGACGGTGGCACCGTCGGGCGCGCAGCGCAGCCGGAGCATCCACTGGTCCTGGCCGAGCCGTTCGGCGTCCCGGACCGCGACCACCCGCAGTCCGGCCTCGGCGCACAGTCTGCGGTAGCGGCGGGCGATCGTCTGGTCGGAGACGCCGAGCACCGCCCCGATCCGGCTGAAGGAGGCCCGGCCGTCGACCTCCAGCGCGCTGAGCAACCGCAGGTCCAGCTCGTCGAACGTGTCGGATTCCAGCGCCAGCACGGCCTCTCCCATCGGATTCCGCCGATCACCCTCGTTCCACCGCCCTGATCGGCCGCGGAGGCCCCATGGTACGGAGTGACATCGAGCCGTTCTACCGAGGAGTGAAGAGATGCGCAGGTGGGGGCCGCTGACCGCGGTGTGTCTGGGAACGTTCATGTTGTTGCTCGACGTGACGATCGTGGTGGTGGCGCTGCCGGACATGGCGGCGGCACTGCACGCGTCCCTGAGCGATCTGCAGTGGGTGGTGGACGGCTACGCCCTGGCGCTGGCCGCGCTGCTGCTGGGGGCGGGGGCGGCGGCCGACATCCTGGGCCGGCGCCGGGTGCATGTGGCCGGTGTCGTGGTGTTCGCGGCCGCGAGCCTGCTGTGCGGGCTGGCGCCGGGGCCGGGGCTCCTGGTGGCGGCCCGGGCCGTGCAGGGAGTGGGGGCGGCCGCGATGTTCGCGGCCACGCTGCCGCTGCTCGGTTCGGTCTACCAGGGGCGGCAGCGGTCGGCGGCGCTCGGCGTGTGGGGTGCGGTGAGCGGCGGGGCCGCGGCGGTCGGTCCCGTGGTCGGCGGGCTGCTGACGGCGGGGCCCGGCTGGCGCTGGATCTTCCTGGTGAACCTGCCGGTCAGCGTGGTCGCGGTGTGGCTGACACTGCGGGTCGTACCGGAGTCGCGGGGGCCGCGCGGGATGCATGTGGACTGGGCGGGTACGGTCGCGTTCGCGCTGTTCGCCGGTGGCGTGACCTACGGGGTCGTACGGGCCGGGGAGGACGGCTGGACGGCGTCGGCCGCGCTCGGCGCGTTCGCCGCGGCGGCCCTGGGGCTGCTGGTCTTCGTGCTGGTGGAACGGCGGGCCGCGCATCCCCTGCTGGAGCTGTCGCTGCTGCGCGGGCGGTCGTTCACCGGGGTCATGGTGGGGGCGTTCGCGTTCAGCGGGGTGGCGTTCGGCGCGCTGCCGTACGTGTCGATCTGGATGCAGACCCTGCTCGGGATGACCCCGGTGCGGGGCGGGCTGACGCTGCTGCCGATGACGGTGGCGGCGATGGTGGTCGCGGTGCTGGTGGGACGGCTGCTGCACGGGGCGCCGGCCCGGCTCACGGTCGGCGGCGGGCTGCTGCTGATCGGCGCGGGCGACCTCTGCCAGGCGGTGCTGGGCTCGGCCTCCTCCTGGACCGCGCTGATACCGGGGTTCGTGCTGGTCGGTGTCGGCACGGGGCTCGTGTCGCCGACGGTCGCGGGCGCGGCGCTGGCCGCGGTGCCCGCGGAGCGGGCCGGGATGGCGGGCGGTGCCGTGAACACGGTCCGGCAGCTGGGGTACGCGCTCGGGGTCGCCGTCTCCGGGACCGTGGTGACCTCCAGGATGACCGGCACCCTCCCGCACGACGCGGCGCACACACTGGCGGGCGGCGGCGCCGGAGCACTGCGGGGCACCTTCGCCGAGCACACCCTGCGCACGGCCTTCGCCTCGGGGCTGAACGGTGCCCTGATGGTGCTGGGGGGTGCCTCGGTGGCGGCGGGCGCGCTGGTCCTGGTGCTGGTGCGGGCCCCGCGCGCGGACGGCCGGGTGACGAAATCGGCCCCGGCGGCGCAGTCCTCGGGGGACACGGCATTCCCGCGGGCCTGACCGGCCGGTAACCAGCCGGGGGCGGTAATCGGGTCGTACAGATTCAGTGGAGATTACGGAGGCGGAACTTACTCAACCGTAGGGATTCTGTCCGACCCTTCCCCATGTGAGTGTATTTTCCAGACCCTGACGGGCGCATACGAGAGCAATGCTCGTTTTCGCACCCCCCTCCCGAACGGTCTGCCGGTGGGGTAGCTTTCACGGCGCTGTGCGGAGCGTGACTGGGGAGCGAGAAGCGGGAGCGGGGTTTGCGCGAGTTCACCAACCCGCCGTTGGCGTCGGCACCGCCGGTCGGCGGCCTGGCCGACTGTGTGTTCGAGCATGCCCTGACGGACCCGCTGCACATCGCCCTGGGCCGCAAGGACGACCTCGGCCAGTGGCGTGACGTGACCTCCGCCGAGTTCCGTGACGAGGTGCTGGCCCTCGCCAAGGGCCTGCTGGCGCGCGGCATCCGGTTCGGCGACCGGGTCGCGATCATGTCCCGCACCCGCTACGAGTGGACCCTGTTCGACTTCGCCCTGTGGACGATCGGTGCCCAGGTGGTGCCGGTCTACCCCACGTCGTCGGCCGAGCAGTGCTTCTGGATGCTGTACGACGCCGAGTGCACGGCCGCGATCGTGGAGCACGAGGACCACGCGATGACGATCGCCACCGTCATCGACCGGCTGCCGCAGCTGCGCCAGCTGTGGCAGCTGGACTCGGGCGCGGTGCAGGAGCTGTACGACGCGGGCGCGCACCTGGAGGACGAGGTCGTGCACCGGCACCGGCAGGCGGTCACCCCGGAGTCGGTCGCCACGATCATCTACACCTCGGGCACCACCGGCCGCCCGAAGGGCTGTGTGCTCTCGCACGGCAACTTCATGTACGAGGCGGACGCGGTCGTCGGCCGCTGGGAGTCGGTGTTCCGCGCGAAGAAGGGCGAGGAGGTCTCCACCCTGCTCTTCCTGCCGCTCGCGCACGTCTTCGGCCGCATGGTGGAGGTTGCCGCGGTCCGGCACGGCGTGCGCTTCGGCCACCAGCCGCAGCTGAACGCGGCCGCGCTGCTGCCCGATCTGGCCGCGTTCCGGCCGACGTTCATCCTGGCCGTGCCGTACATCTTCGAGAAGGTGTTCAACGCGGCCCGGCGGAAGGCGGAGAAGGACGGCAAGGGCGGCCCGTTCGAGAAGGCGGTGGAGATCGCGGTGAAGTACGCGGACGCCGTCGAGGCGAAGGCGTGGGGCACCGGACCCGGCCCGTCGGCGTCACTGCGCATGCAGCACCAGCTCTTCGACAAGCTCGTCTACTCCAAGGTGCGGGCGGCGATGGGCGGGCGGATCCGCAACGCCATGTCCGGTGGCTCGGCCATGGACCGCAGGCTCGGCCTGTTCTTCGCCGGCGCGGGCGTGCAGATCTACGAGGGCTACGGCCTGACCGAGTCGACGGCGGCCGCCACCGCCAACCCGCCGGAGCGCACCCGCTACGGCACGGTCGGCCAGGCCGTCCCGGGCAGCACCGTGCACATCGCGGACGACGGCGAGGTCTGGCTGCACGGCGGCCATGTCTTCCAGGGCTATCTCAACAACCAGAAGGCCACCGACGCCTCCCTGCACGACGGCTGGCTGGCCACCGGCGACCTGGGCTCCCTGGACGAGGACGGCTACCTCACCATCACCGGCCGCAAGAAGGAGATCCTGGTGACCTCCGGCGGCAAGAGCGTCTCCCCCGGCGTCCTGGAGGAGCGGGTACGCGACCATCCGCTGGTCAACCAGTGCATCGTCGTCGGCAACGACCGCCCCTACATCGCGGCTCTGGTCACGCTGGACACCGAGTCCGTCGAGCACTGGCTGCAGATGCGCGGCAAGCCCCGGATGCCCGAGGCCCAGCTGGTGCGCGACGCCGACCTGGAGACCGAGGTGCGGCGCGCGGTGGTGGCCGCCAACACCCTGGTCTCACAGGCCGAGTCGATCCGTACCTTCCGTATCCTCGCCCAGCCGTTCACCGAGGAACACGGCTTGCTGACCCCGTCGTTGAAGCTGAAGCGCAAGGCGATCGAGAACGCCTACGCCAACGAGGTCGAGGCCCTCTACCGGGCCTGACGACCCGTCACTCCATCATCTGACGGCGATCTCCACGATCTGGTGACCAGGGCTTCGCCAGACCTTTTCATCGGATGTCTGCAGACGGGCGGGTCCCCCCTGACCGTCTGCCCCCGGATGCCGTCTCGTCCGTCGGCGCTTCCACAGCCACCCGTCAATGGTCCGGACCAATAAGGTCGGATGCGTTTCCGGCCAATCTCCACCCCGGGAGGCTGACCCACCGCTCGGTTCCGGCGGATTCCGGGCTCAGGAATGCATCACGGCCGTTGATCGTTGACGATGGGTGTATCACCTGTCGACAACCTAAGGATCGAGAGCTCGTGAGCAGCAAGGTCCCCCCGAAAATCCTCAACAACGGCGTCGAGATGCCCCAGCTGGGCTTCGGTGTGTGGCAGGTGCCGGACGACGAGGCCGAGCGGGCCGTCGCCACGGCACTGGAGGCCGGGTACCGCAGCATCGACACTGCGGCGATCTACGGCAACGAAGAGGGCACCGGCAAGGCCATCGCCTCGTCCGGCATCCCCCGCGAGGACTTGTTCGTCACCACCAAGCTCTGGAACGCCGACCAGGGGTACGACGCCACGCTGCGCGCCTTCGACGCGTCGCTGGCGAAGCTGGGCCTGGACTATCTGGACCTGTACCTCATCCACTGGCCGCTGCCGGCCCGGGACGCGTACGTCGACTCCTACAAAGCGTTCGAGCAGCTGCTGACCGACGGCCTCGTGAAATCGATCGGCGTCTCCAACTTCCTCCCGGAGCACCTGGAACGGCTGATCGAGGAGACGTCGGTGATCCCGGCGGTCAACCAGATCGAACTGCACCCGCATCTGCAGCAGCACGCGGCTCGGGAGTTCCACGCCGAACAGGGCATCGCCACCGAGGCCTGGTCCCCGCTCGGCCAGGGCAAGGGCCTGCTGGAGGTGCCGGCGATCGTCGCCATCGCACAGAAGCACAACCGCACCCCGGCCCAGGTCGTACTGCGCTGGCACATCCAGCTGGGCAACGTGGTGATCCCCAAGTCGGTCACGCCGTCCCGGATCAAGGAGAACATCGAGGTGTTCGACTTCAGCCTGGACACCGAGGACCTCGCGGCAATCAGCGCGCTCAACGAGGACCGTCGCATCGGCCCGGACCCGGCCACCTTCGACATGCGCTGAACGGCGAGCGCTGAGCGGTATGCGCTGAGCGGCAGCCCGCCGCACACCGGTCGTCCCGCCGTGAACACGGCGGGACGGCCGCTCGCGTCACCCGGCGCGTTCCCCGACCCCCGTGCGGGGCGCGTCAGTCGGAGTGCACGTCCGCGTGGACGACCTCGAACTCCTCCAGGGCGACCACGGTCACATGCGCCTTGGCGACGTCCTGGCGCCGAGCGGCCGCCTGCCCGCCGCGGGACGCGGCCATCGAGGCGCGGTCGACGAACAGCACACCGACCGTGCCCCGGCCCAGCTGCCGGTCGACGAACAGGGCACACCGCGCGAACCCGGGCAGGGTCTCCAGGCGGGGTACCCCCGACGACCGGAACGTCTCGACGAACAGGTCCGTGTCGGCCGGGTCGAACTCCACCCTGGTCATCCGCACTCCGCCGCCCACCCTCGGCAGCTGCACCGAGTGGAAGACGGCCACCTCGTAGTTCTCGACGGCGACGGTGCCCGCGAACGGCTCCAGCATCGGCCCGCGCCGCTCGCGCATCACCTGGTCGCTGTTGCGCCGGGCCTCCTCGGAGCCCCACCAGCTCACCGCGAGCAGTTTCCCCAGTTCCCGGTCGACGAAGACGCCCGCGCCCCGGTACTCGGGACGTTCCTCCAGCAGACTGCGCCCTTCGCTGTTCAGCGCCCGGATGGCGGACTCGATCTGCGCCGGATCGCCGGTGGCGTACACCGTACGTACGAACATGACCCCTCGCCTCCCAGGAGCCACCGGAGCCACTGCCCAACCCCCGCACGGCTCCTGCATAAATGTTCGGAATATCTGCCCCACCAGTGTTCCCCGGGCTTCATATCGGCGCAATGCATGACAATTGCCCGAGTTCACATTCAGGGGTTGACGCGGACATGTAAGCGGGGCCACCTTGTACGGCACCCGGTCAGGAAACTTTCCTAACAGAAGGGGACCCCCCACAGTGCGCATCCGAACACTGACCCTCGCCGCGGCCTCCGGGGCCGCACTGCTGGCCGCCGGAGTGCTCCCCGCGAGCGCCTCCGGCACCACCGTCCCGAAGTCCGCCCAGGAGGGCTCGGTCAGCGCGGCCGACCTGCTCGCGAAGGTGACCTCCTGCTCCCAGATCTCCAGCGGCAAGTACAAGACCGACGACGAGACCTCGGCCACGATCCCCGTGTGCGGCAAGAACGGCGCGGTGTTCTGGAAGTCCGACATGGACATCGACTGCGACGGCCAGCGCACCACCAACTGCAACGAGGACCGCGACCCCTGGTACCAGGACGACACCGCGTTCCATCAGTCCGACGGCAAGCCGCTCAAGGCCGAGTCGCTGCCGTACGTCGTGGTGCCCAGCTCCAGCAGCATCTGGAACTACTCCAGTGCCGGCATCAAGGGCGGCGGCGTGGTCGCCGTCATCTACAACAACAAGGTCGAGTACGCGGTGGTCGGCGACACCGGCCCCACGCAGATCATCGGCGAGGCGTCCTACGCCACCGCCAAGGCGCTCGGCATCGACCCCGACCCGGCGACCGGCGGTGCCGACTCGGGCGTCACCTACATACTGTTCAAGAACTCCACGGTCTCCCCCATCGAGAGCCACAGCGCGGCGGTGTCCCTCGGCGACCAGCTGGCGAAGCAGTTCCTCGCCAGCAACTGAACCGGGGAGGGCGAGCGGCCCGGTACCACGCGGTACCGGGCCGTCGGCACGTCAGTTGGGCTGCCCGAGCGGGCGTACGACAAGGGTGTTGACGTCCACGCCGGCCGGCTGCCGGATCGCCCACACCACCGAGTCGGCGGGCGCGGCCATCGCCGCACTGCTCCCCGTCACCACGTACCTGCGCACCCCGGGCAGCCGCCTGGACGACGTCACCGCGGCCGTACGTACGGCGGGCGCGGGCGCCGACGGGATCCTCTATCTGCCCGCCCGCCGCCGGGTCTGGTCGCTCGCCGACCCGGGCACCGCGCGGGGACTGCGCGACCTCGCCCTGGACCGCACCCCCGCGGCCTCCGGAACGCTGTACGGCACGGAGGCCGGCCCGTCCGTGATCCGGGCCCGGCTGCTCACCGCGCACCGCGTCGTCGTACTGCGGGATCCGGTGGGACAGCCGCCGGATCCCGCGCCGGGTGAGGCCATGAAGCGCAGGACGCTCGCCGAGCGGTTCGAGGAGTGCGGGACGCGGACGGTGCGGGGAGCGCGGGTGAGCGTGTACGCGCTCCGCTGCCAGGGCCTGTCTGACAATTCCCGTCTGCCCCACGACGCCATGCACGCTCCCCCACTGCCTTGAGGGCGTGGGAGGTGCCCCCACTCGCCGCACCGGGCGCAGACCCAAGTACGTCCAGGACGAGGGCCTACGCCCGGCACGGCGAGAGCACGCACCTGACGCCGCGAGGCCGCCCTCCGGGCGACGACGGGAATTGTCAGACAGGCCCTAGACGTGCCCTAGACGGGCCGTACGGCCGTGTGCACTGTGCGGGCGCCGAGGACGAACACGTCGGACCTGCGGTGCACGCTCGCCGGGTCGGCCGGGTCGAGGAGGCGGTCCAGGGTGGTGCGGTCGTCGGCGTCCAGCCCCTCGCCGACGGTGTCGCGCAGCCGGGAGAGGATCTCGGTCGCGTAGTCACGGGCCCGGTCGGAGGCCGGGGCGGGCAGGTCGATGAGGAAGCTGCGGCTGCGGGCGTACCTGAGCCCGGCGGAGCTGAGCAGCGCGGGCCAGTCCTCGGCCTCGGCGACGGCGCCCGGCAGGTCGGTGCGCATCTGCGCGAACCACTCCTCCTGCAGCGCGTCCAGCCGTGCCTGGAGTCCGGCCCTGCCGATGCCGATGTCACGGGGCAGGAAACGGCTGGGCAGGCCGCCTTCGAGGATGGCCAGGGTGCCGCCGGGGGCCAGCCGCTCGCCGAACGCGGTGAGCGCGGCCCGCTGGTCGCCGAGGTGGTGGAGGCTGTGCCCGGCCCACAGGAGGTCGGCCGGGTAGTCCAGCTTGTCCAGGACGCCCGGGAGTTCACCGGCGAGGACGCCGAACCGGTCCCCCACGCCCAGCCGCTCGGCGCGGGCCAGGGCGCGGTCGAGGAGCGGTTCGCTGCCGTCCACGGCCAGCACCCGGGCGCCCGGGAAGGCCTCGGCGAACAGACACGACACCACACCGGGCCCGCTGCCGGCGTCGACGATCAGCCCCGGCTCGGTGATCTCCTTGCCGAGCCAGCCCAGGGCGTTCTCGTAGAGCGGGGCGAACAGCTCCGCCTGCGACTCCAGATGCGGGGCCATCTCGGCCCAGTCGATGTCGGTGTGCGCGTGGGCATGGGCGTGGGTGTCGCTGTGCTGGTGGTGATCGTGCGCCATGGGAGCAGCCTCTCGTCCGGGTGCCGCCAGGGTGCGCCGACGCACCGCCCGGAGGCCAGTCCTGTTGCCGGTGCGGCAAAAAAGGAGATGCGGACGGCAAGGCCGGCGGGCCACGATGGCCGGATGGACGACGAGTTGGTGGAGCGCTTCCTGACCGACGGCTTCGTGAAGATCGAGGGGGCCGTCCCACCCCGGGTCGCCGAAGGCTGCGCCCGGCGGCTGTGGCAGGAGACGGGGTACGACCCCGAGGACCCGGGCACCTGGAAGGACCCGGTGGTGTGGGTGGCCGGCCTGGCCGACGGCCCCTTCGCCGCCGCCCCCAACTCCCCGGCGCTGCACGAGGCGTTCGACCTGCTGGTCGGCGAGCGGCGCTGGGACCCGCGCTATTCGCTGGGTGCCTTCCCGCTCAGGTTCCCGCACCGGGAGGAACCCGACGACGCGGGCTGGCACATCGACACGAGTTTCCAGCCGGAGGGCGCCACCGACTGGTACGCCAACGTGTGGTCCAAGGAGCGCGCCCTGCTGATGCTGTTCCTGTTCAGCGAGGTGACCGAGGAGGACGCCCCGACCCGCGTCCGGGTCGGCTCGCACCTGGACGTGCCCCGGATCCTGGAGCCGTACGGCGCCGGGGGTGCCACGCTGGGTGAGCTCGGCCCGCAGGTGGCGGCGGCCTCCGCGCACCGCCCGGTCGCCTTCGCCACCGGCCGGCCGGGCGACGTCTACCTGTGCCACCCGTTCCTGGTCCATGCCGCCCAGCCGAACCACGGCAACCGTCCGCGCTTCCTGGCCCAGCCACCCCTGTACCTGAACGCTCCCCTGGAGCTGGACCGCCCCGACGGGGCCTACTCGCCGGTCGAACTCGCGGTCCGCCGGGGCCTGGCCCTGGGCTCTGCGCAGGGCTGACCCCGGCGGACGGTCACCGTCCTACGACAGCGGCGGGTAGGCGTTCTGCATCAGTTGCTGGAACTGGGCGGAGAACCAGTGCCCGGACAGCGGCGCGTTCGGCAGGGCGCCGGACATGCTGTTGCCGTTGCGGGCGTTGCCCGTGTACGTCGGGTCGCACATCTGGTCGAAGCCCTTGCCCTCGTCGTTCGGGATGGCGGTGCTGGAGCCGTCGGACTCGCCCGGGGGCTTCATCCAGACATAGGCGTCGATCCCGGTGGCCGGGCTGGCCTGCGGGCGTTCGCCGAGACCGGCTCCGGACTGGTTGCACCAGTTGCCGACGTGGATCCGGCGGTCGTAGCGGCCGCCGTCGACGTAGGTGTCCACGCTGGTCGTCGCGCCCGGGCCGACCGGGCGGGCGCTGCCGCCCCAGCCGTTGCGGGAGGTGTCGATCAGCATGCCGATGCCGGAGTTGAAGCCGACCGAGACCAGCTGGGTGCGGAAGGCCTGGGCGAAGGACAGCTCGTCGACGTAGCGGTTCCAGTCGACCCACTTGGACTGGCGGACGGAGGTGCCGTTCACCGTGTCGTTGACGGTGAAGTTGTTCTCCTTCAGGGCGCTGTAGTTGGCCGTGTTGGTGATGAAGCCGGCCACGTCGTCGACGGTCGCGCCCTCGCTGGTGGCCGCCTGCTTGAACAGGGTGGCCGACGGGGCGAAGTTGTCGTCCCAGCCGAGCCAGCCGTGGTGGCCGGCGTCGAGGTAGTTGTAGACGTTCGGGATCGCGCCGAGCTTGGCGAGCGCGTAGCCGACGCCCTTCACGTAGTTGCCGTTGGCGAGCATGGTGTCGCAGTTGGCGGTGGCGGTGGCCCGGCTGCCGGTGTTGGTGACCAGATTGGGCAGCGAGTCGATCTCGATGGTGGTGACGATCCGCAGCGATGCGTACTTCGGATCGGCGAGGATCGTCGCGATCGGGTCGATGAACTGCGTCTTGTACTTGTCGATCTCCGTCGGGCCGAGTTCGCCGTTGGAGGCGAGGGCCGCGCAGTCCCGTCCGGGGAGGTCGTAGACGACCAGCTGGACGACCTCCTCGCCGCTGCCCTTCTGGGCGAGGGCGGCGTCCAGGTGGTCGCGCAGGCCCATGCCGCCGTTGACGCCCGCGATCGCGGCGATACGGTCGAGCCAGACGCCGGTGGGCTGGTTGGAGACGCGGCTGCCGCCCGGTTCGGCGGCGGCCTTCGCGGACCACTCGGGGTTCACGTACACCTTGGCGCCGGAGTACGGGTTGTCGACGCGGGTGCCGGAACCGCCACCGTTGTCACCCCCGCCTCCGCCGCTGCCGTCGTCGACGTTGCAGGTGACGCCGTCGAGGGTGAAGGCGGTCGGGAGCGCGTTGGTGCCGCTGTAGGACCCGTTGAAGCCGAAGCTGACCGAACCGCCGGTCGCCAGCGCACCGTTGTAGGTCTCGTTGGCCGCGGTGACGGCGGTGCCGCTCTGGGTGATCTTGCTGCTCCAGAAGCTGGTCACCTTCTGGTTCCCGGCGTACGACCACTTCACCGTCCAACTCGACTTCGCCGCCGAGTTGTTGGTGACGGTGACGGCGGCGGTGAAGCCGGCGCCCCAGTCGTTCTGGATCTTGTAGTCGACGGTGCAGGGAATCGCGGCGATCGCCGCCTGCGAGGAGGGGGTCACGGCGAACGCTGGCCCGGACACCCCGGCGACGAGCGCCAGGGCGGCGAGTACCGCTGTTCTGGTACGACTCATGAGTGCGGGTTTCCTTCTTCTTCGGTGGGAGGGCTAGGGATTGATGGCCTGGAGGTGGTCGCGCAGGCCGGCGCCGTACGCCGTCGGCGTACCGCTGTAGTCGGAGATCAGGGACGGGCCCGAGGAGCAGTCCCAGGTGTTCCAGGTCCAGCCCAGATAGGACAGGCCGCGGTCGTCGAACCACTTCATGACCTGGTCGACGAAGCCGTGCGAGCAGGTGTTCTCGCCGATCTCCCCGGCGACCAGCGGCACCTGGGCCGCGACCGGGGCGAGGGTGGAGTTCCAGCAGCTCTCACTGGCGCAGGTGTTGAAGTTGTAGACGTGGTAGGCGGCGACGAGATTGCCGGCCGGGTCGGTGGGCCGGTACGCGAGCCACTGGCCGAGGTCGTTGGAGTACGCGAGCCCGCCGATCATGATGACGTTCCTGGCGCCCGCCGACCGGATGCCGTCCACCAGATCCTGCATGCCGGCGACCTCGTAGCCGATCCCCGGGCAGCTGCCGCCGTCCCGCCAGCACTGCCAGGCCTGGGTGACGGTGGAGGTCGCCCGGTCCGGGTACGGCTCGTTGAACAGGTCGAACACGGCCGCCGGGTCGTCCTTGAAGGTGCCGGCCACCGAGGACCAGAAGGACGGGCTGTACTGCGCGTCCGGCATCGGCTTCTGGCAGGTGGCGTGCACGTCGGAGCAGCCCGCGGAGTTACCGGTGTACTGGCCGTAGGACCAGTGGAGTTCGAGGATCGGCGTCATGCCGAACGACTCGACGCGGGCCACCAGGTCCTTGACCGCGTTGATGTAATTGGCGCCGCCGTACTCGGGTTTGACGTTGGACAGGCCCAGCCAGCACTCCTCGTTGAGCGGGATG
This sequence comes from Streptomyces sp. NPDC048417, assembly GCF_040651615.1. Classification (NCBI taxonomy): domain Bacteria; kingdom Bacillati; phylum Actinomycetota; class Actinomycetes; order Kitasatosporales; family Streptomycetaceae; genus Streptomyces; species Streptomyces sp. NPDC048417. The sequence continues at coordinate 113,142 of NZ_JBEZKI010000029.1, forward strand.
CGGACCGCGTTGGCCTTCCAGTCGGCGATCGCCTTGATCGCCGTGTCGTCCACCGGGCCGTCCCAGATCCCGTAGCCCTGCACGCACATGAACTCGCCGCCGGAGCGGTTCACGCCGAGGAGCCGGTGGGCCGTGCCGCCGGCGTCCACGAGCTTGGTGCCGGCGACGTGCAGGGCGGGCGCCGTGCCGGTGCCGGGCGGCTCGGTCGGGGTCGGGGTCGGGGTGGGAGTGGGTTCGGAATCGACGTTGCAGGTCGTGCCGTTGAGCTTGAACGCCGTCGGTACGGCGTTGCTCCCCGACCAGGAGCCGAGGAACCCGGCGCTGACACTGGCGCCGGTGGCCAGCGAACCGTTCCAGCTCTCGTTCGTGGCGGTGACCGCCGTACCGGACTGGGACCACTTGGCGCTCCAGCCCTGCGTGACCTTCTGACCGTTCGCGAAGCCGAAGCCGAGGCTCCAACCGCTCATGGCCGCCATGTTGTTGGTGAGGGTCACGGAGGCCTGGAAGCCGGTGTCCCACTGGCTGGTGACCGTGTACTGCACCGTGCACGCCGGCGTTGCTCCGGACGCCGACACCACCGGCACCAGCGCGGACCCGACGAGGGCGACCGCACCGGCGACGGCTAAAAGAACTGAACGCGGGGGGTGTCGCATGAGCGACTCCTTGCAGCTCGGGCGCGTCATGACGGACGCGTCGACTGAACGGAATCGCTCCCACTGGTGCGAAGGAAGGTAGCGCCAAGTCGCAGCAAAGAACAGGGGAGTTGCTTGACTTTTCCTCAGCGGCGTCCGTCGAATCTTTTCGACTCTTCAACGGCCTTGACCGCACCATGCCACGTCTCCACTATGGGAGCGCTCCCACTGGTTCAAGCCTTGACTTCTTCCCGAGCCGCAAGCGCAAGGAGGAACCAGCACATGCATCCCGCACACCCCCCGCACCCCGGGCGGAGAGGCAGAGCCGTACGACGGCTGTGGACGGCCGTCGTCGCTGCCTTGGCCCTGCCCCTGTCGATGCTCGCCACCGGAACGACCCCCGCCCACGCGGCGACGGTCCAGTGCAGCGTCGACTACAAGACCAACGACTGGGGCACCGGCTTCACCGCCGACCTGACCCTCACCAACCGCGGTACCGACGCGATCAACGGCTGGACGCTGACGTACGCGTACTCGGGCAACCAGAAGCTGACGAACGGCTGGAACGGCACCTGGTCCCAGTCCGGCACCTCGATCACGGTGCAGAACGCGTCGTACAACGGCACCGTCGCGGCGGGCGCGGCGGTGTCGACGGGCGCCCAGTTCTCGTACACCGGCAGCAACGCGGCCCCGACCGCCTTCGCGGTCAACGGCACGACCTGCGCCGGCGCGCACCAGCCGCCGGTCACCGTGCTGACCAGCCCGAGCGCGGGAGCGGTCTACACCCAGGGCGACGCGGTGCCGCTGGCGGCGACCGCGGCGGCGGCCGACGGCGCGACGATCAGCAAGATCGAGTTCTACGACGACACCACGCTGCTGGGGACGGACACCTCGTCGCCGTACTCGCTCTCGGTCACCGGTCTGACCGTGGGCAGCCATTCGCTGGTGGCGAAGGCGTACGACAGCCTGGGCGCGTCCGCGTCCTCGACACCGGTCGGTGTCACGGTCGCCTCCGGTCCCGCCGTGGTCGCCTCACCGACCCAACTGGGCATCCAGCAGGGCGCGACCGGCACGTTCGGGGTGCGCCTGTCGAAGCAGCCGACCGCCAACGTGACGGTGTCGGTGGCCCGCACGGCCGGGAACACCGGGCTGTCGGTGAGCGCCGGGTCGTCGCTGACCTTCACCCCGTCCAACTGGAGCACCGCGCAGAACGTGACCGTCGCCGCGGACTCCGCCGGCACCGGCACGGCGACCTTCACCGTGTCCGCGACCGGCTACGCCGGCGCCGCGGTCACCGTGACGGAACTGGCCGCGTCGAAGGCGTACGACGCGCGTTTCCTGGACCTCTACGGGAAGATCACCAACCCGGCGAACGGCTACTTCTCCCCCGAGGGCATCCCGTACCACTCGGTCGAGACGCTGATCGTCGAGGCGCCGGACCAGGGGCATGAGACCACGTCGGAGGCCTACAGTTACCTTCTCTGGCTGCAGGCCATGTACGGCAAGGTCACCGGTGACTGGTCCAAGTTCAACGGCGCGTGGACCCTCATGGAGAAGTACATGATCCCGACCCACGCCGACCAGCCGACGAACTCCTTCTACAACGCGTCCAAGCCCGCCACCTACGCCCCGGAGCTGGACACGCCGAACGAGTACCCGGCGAAGCTGGACACCTCCGTGTCGGTGGGCTCGGACCCGATCGCGGCCGAACTGAAGACCGCGTACGGCACGGACGACGTCTACGGCATGCACTGGCTGGAGGACGTCGACAACGTCTACGGCTACGGCGACACCCCGGGCGGCGGCTGCGAGGCGGGCCCGACGGCCGACGGGCCGTCGTACATCAACACCTTCCAGCGCGGGGCGCAGGAGTCGGTGTGGGAGACGGTCCCGCAGCCGACCTGCGACGCCTTCAAGTACGGCGGGACGAACGGGTACCTGGACCTGTTCACCGGCGACTCGTCCTACGCCAAGCAGTGGAAGTACACGGACGCCCCGGACGCCGACGCGCGGGCGGTACAGGCCGCGTACTGGGCGGACGTGTGGGCGAAGGCGCAGGGCAAGGGCGCCGACGTCTCCGCCACCGTCGGCAAGGCGGCGAAGATGGGCGACTATCTGCGCTACGCCATGTACGACAAGTACTTCAAGAAGATCGGCAACTGCGTCGGCCCGTCGACCTGCCCGGCCGGCACCGGCAAGGACGCCTCGGACTACCTGCTGTCCTGGTACTACGCGTGGGGCGGGGCGACCGACACCAACGCGGGCTGGGCGTGGCGCATCGGGTCCGGCCATGTGCACGGCGGCTACCAGAACCCGCTGGCCGCGTACGCGCTCAGCTCGTACGCCGACCTGAAGCCCAAGTCGGCGACCGGGGCAGCGGACTGGAGTACGTCACTGACCCGGCAGCTGGAGTTCTACCGCTGGCTGCAGTCCTCCGAGGGCGCCATCGCGGGCGGGGCGACGAACAGCTGGCAGGGCCGGTACGCCAGTCCGCCGGCCGGTACGTCGACCTTCTACGGCATGTACTACGACTGGGAGCCGGTCTACCACGACCCGCCGTCCAACCAGTGGTTCGGCTTCCAGGCCTGGTCGATGGAGCGGGTCGCCGAGTACTACCAGCAGACCGGGAACGCCACGGCCCAGGCGGTTCTCGACAAGTGGGTGGCGTGGGCGCTGTCCAAGACCACGATCAACCCGGACGGCACCTACCAGATCCCCTCGACGCTCCAGTGGTCGGGCCAGCCCGACACCTGGAACGCCTCAAGTCCCGGCGCCAACAGCGGACTTCACGTCACCGTCGCCGACTACACGAACGACGTGGGCGTGGCGGCCGCGTATGCCAAGACGCTGACCTACTACGCCGCCAAGTCCGGCAACGCGACGGCGAAGTCGACGGCCAAGGCGCTGCTCGACGGCATGTGGGCCAACTACCAGGACAGCCTGGGGATCGCGGTGCCGGAGACGCGGGCCGACTACAGCCGCTTCGACGACAGCGTGTACGTGCCGAGCGGGTGGTCCGGGAAGATGCCGAACGGCGACACGGTCAACTCGTCGTCGACGTTCGCCTCGCTGCGGTCCTTCTACCAGGACGACCCTGCCTGGTCGAAGATCGAGAGCTATCTGGCGGGCGGGGCCGCGCCGTCGTTCACGTATCACCGGTTCTGGGCCCAGGCGGACATCGCGCTGGCCATGGGGTCGTACGCGGAGCTGCTGGAGTAGTTCGGCTGCGGGCGCGTCGTGGCCGGGCGCGCCCGCGCGGCGGAGCCGCGTATTGATACAGCCCCGCGCCCCTTACGGGGCGCTGCAGCCGGGCCGTCCTCACCCGCACTGAGGGCGGTCCGGCAACTCTCACCCTGCCCGGAAAGCGCTTACCCGTCTCTCGCGGAAGGGACTTCCCTTGCGAAGAACCCGCATCCTCACCGCCGTCCTCGCCCTCGCCGCCGGGCTGCTCGTCGGCACCCCGCCCGCTCTCGCCGCCCGCGAGACCACGCAGGTCGCGCTCGCCGCCGACAGCTACACCTGGCACAACGCCCGGATCGACGGCGGTGGTTTCGTCCCCGGGATCGTCTTCAACCGCAGCGAGAAGAACCTCGCCTACGCCCGTACCGACATCGGCGGCGCCTACCGCTGGCAGGAGTCGACGAAGACCTGGACGCCGTTGCTGGACTCGGTCGGCTGGGACCAGTGGGGCCATACGGGCGTGGTCAGCCTGGCCTCGGACCCGGTCGATCCGAGCAAGGTGTACGCGGCCGTCGGGACGTACACCAACAGCTGGGACCCGACGAACGGGGCCGTGCTGCGCTCCGCCGACCGGGGCGCCAGCTGGCAGAAGACGGATCTGCCCTTCAAGCTGGGCGGCAACATGCCCGGCCGGGGCATGGGCGAGCGGCTGGCGATCGACCCGAACAAGGACAGCGTGCTGTATCTGGGCGCGCCCAGCGGCAAGGGGCTGTGGCGGTCGACGGACTCCGGGGTGACCTGGGCGCAGGTGACCAACTTCCCCAACGTCGGCAATTACGTGCAGGATGCGACCGACACCAGCGGCTACGCCTCCGACAACCAGGGCATCACCTGGGTCACCTTCGACGAGTCGACCGGTACGGCCGGTACGGCGACGAAGGCGATCTACGTCGGGGTCGCCGACCTGCAGAACTCGGTGTACCGCTCGACGGACGCGGGCGCCACCTGGACCCGGCTCGCCGGACAGCCGACGGGATACCTCGCGCACAAGGGCGTGCTGGACGCCGTCAACGGATATCTGTATCTCTCCTACAGCGACAAGGGCGGCCCGTACGACGGCGGCAAGGGTCAGCTGTGGCGGTACGCGACCGCCACCGGCACCTGGACGAACATCAGCCCGGTGGCGGAGGCCGACACCTACTACGGCTTCTCCGGCCTGACGGTCGACCGGCAGCACCCCGGCACGGTGATGGCGACGGCGTACAGCTCCTGGTGGCCGGACACCCAGCTCTTCCGCTCCACGGACAGCGGCGCGACCTGGACGAAGGCGTGGGACTACACGTCGTACCCCAACCGCTCGAACCGCTACACGATGGACGTCTCGTCCAGCCCGTGGCTCACCTTCGGCGCGAACCCGTCACCACCCGAACAGGCCCCGAAACTGGGGTGGATGACGGAGGCGCTGGAGATCGACCCGTTCGACTCGAACCGGATGATGTACGGGACGGGAGCGACGCTCTACGGCACGGAGAACCTGGGCAAGTGGGACTCCGGCGGCCAGTTCACGATCAAGCCGATGGTGCAGGGCCTGGAGGAGACGGCGGTCGACGACCTGGCCGCGCCGCCGTCCGGCGGGGCCCAGCTCTTCAGCGCGCTGGGTGACATCGGCGGCTTCCGTCACACGGACCTGACCAAGGTCCCCTCGCTGATGTACACGTCCCCCACCTTCACGACCACGACGAGCCTGGACTTCGCGGAGACGAACCCCAACACCGTGGTCAGGGTGGGCAATCTCGACTCCGGCCCGCACATCGCGTTCTCGACGGACAACGGGGCCAACTGGTTCGCCGGGACGGACCCTTCGGGGGTGAGCGGCGGCGGTACGGTCGCGGCGGCCGCCGACGGCAGCCGGTTCGTCTGGAGCCCGGCGGGCACCGGCGTCCAGTACGCGACGGGCTTCGGCTCGTCCTGGTCGGCGTCGAGCGGGATCCCGGCCGGGGCGACCGTCGAGTCCGACCGCGTCGACCCGAAGACCTTCTACGGCTTCAAGTCCGGGAAGTTCTACGTGAGTACGGACGGCGGCGCGAGCTTCACGGCGTCCGCCGCGACCGGCCTGCCCAGCGGCGACAGCGTGCGGTTCAACGCGCTGCCCGGGACGAAGGGCGATGTGTGGCTGGCGGGCGGCGCCACGGACGGCGCCTACGGCCTGTGGCACTCCACGGACGGCGGCGCGAGCTTCGCCAAGCTCTCGAACGTCGACCAGGCCGACACGATCGGCTTCGGCAAGGCGGCGGCCGGCGCCTCGTACCAGACCCTCTACACCAGCGCGAAGATCGGCGGAGTACGCGGCGTCTTCCGCTCCACGGACAAGGGGGCGACCTGGACGCGTATCAACGACGATGCCCACCAGTGGGGTTGGACGGGCGCGGCGATCACGGGCGATCCGCGTGTCTACGGCCGGGTGTACATCTCCACGAACGGCCGGGGTGTGGTCTACGGCGACACAGCCGGCGGCGGTGACGACGGCGGAGGCGGCACGGATCCCACCCCGTCCGGCGCCTGCACGGTCACCTACCGGATCACCAACCAGTGGACGGGCGGCTTCCAGGCGGACGTCCGACTCGCCAACACCGGCACCGCGTCATGGACCGGCTGGTCCCTGGCCTGGTCCTTCCCGAACGGCCAGACCGTCGGCCAGCTCTGGAACGCCGACTGGACCCAGTCCGGCGCTTCCGTGACCGCGAAGAACGTCAGCTGGAACGGCACGGTCGCCGCCGGCTCCTCGGTGTCCTTCGGCTTCACCGGGGGCTGGACGGGGACGAACGCCAGACCCTCGTCCTTCAAGCTGGGCGACCAGACCTGCACGGTCGCCTGACCGGCCGAGAGGGCGCGTGCCGCACCGGGCACGCGCCCTCTCGGCCATCGACAGGCCCGGTCAGCGGACGACCAGTCGGTGCGCTCCCGCCGGGACCAGTTCGCCGATGACCGGGGCGCCCGGGACCTCGCCGGCGACGAGGAGGCCGCCGGAGGTCTGGGCGTCGGCGAGCAGCAACCGGGTCAGGTCGTCGGCGTCGCCGAAGTCGGTGTGCGGGGTGACCCATGCGAGGTTGCGGCGGGTGCCGCCGCTGATGTGTCCGGTGCGGGCGGCCTCCCGGGCGCCGTCGAGGAACGGCACCGCGGCGGAGTCGACGACGGCGGTCACCTCCGATGCGCGGGCGAGCTTGTAGAGGTGGCCCAGCAGGCCGAAACCGGTGACGTCGGTGGCGCAGACCGCCCCCGCGGCCACCGCGGCGCGCGCCGCGTCACGGTTGAGCGCCACCATCGTCTCGATGGCCTGCGGGAAGACCTCGCCGGTCGTCTTGTGCAGGTTGTTGAGGACTCCGAGGCCCAGCGGTTTGGTCAGGGACAGCGGCGTCCCCGGCCGTCCCGCGTCGTTGCGCAGGAGGTGGTCCGGATCGACGGTGCCGGTCACCGCCATGCCGTACTTGGGTTCCGGATCGTCCACGCTGTGGCCGCCCGCCACGACGCAGCCCGCCGCCGCGGCGACGTCCATTCCGCCGCGCAGTACCTCTCGTGCCAGCTCGAACGGCAGCACGTCGCGGGGCCAGCACAGGAGGTTGACCGCCACGAGCGGGGTGCCGCCCATGGCGTAGACGTCGGACAGCGCGTTGGCGGCGGCGATGCGGCCCCAGTCGTAGGGGTCGTCGACCACCGGTGTGAAGAAGTCCGCCGTGGCGACGGCGGCGGTCGCGCCGGCGTTGCCGGGCAGTCGGACGACCGCCGCGTCGTCGCCGGCTTCGAGGCCCACGAGCAGGTCGCCCGTGGCGGTGCCGGGCATCCCCGGGGCCGTCAGTCCGGCGACGATCTCCTCGAGTTCGCCGGGGGGAATCTTGCAGGCGCAGCCGCCGCCGTGTGCGTACTGCGTGAGCCGTACGGTCCCGTGCTCCTGTGGCTCGTGGACGCCCATACGTGTGCCTGTCATGGCTGCATCGATCCTTGCGGTGAAGGGGAGCGCCGTGTGGCGCGTTGACTTGCCCGGGAATGCGACGGTTCGATGGCCCCGCGGGGAGGCGTAAGGGTGCCTGGTGGCCCTCCCGGTCTTCAAAACCGAGGTGTCCGAGCAACTCGGGCAGGCGGGTTCGATTCCCGTCCGTCTCCGCCGATCCGCGCGTGCGGTCCGCGTCACCGGTCGTCCGGGGCTGTGGCGCGGCAGCGGCGCAGCGCCGCGTTCACCCGCACGGTGTGGCCGTGCCGGTCCAGGTATTCCAGCAGCGGGACGGCGACCCGGCGCGTGGTGTCCAGGGCCTGGCGGGCCTGGCTGGTGGTGAACGGCTGCTCCAGCCGGGCGAGGACGGCCGCGGCCCGTACGTCCGCGTCCGGAAGCAGCACGATTCCCTGGCCGATCCGCAACAGGGTTCCCGCGGCCTCGGCGGCCGCCAGCAGCTTGGGTGTGAGCCCGAGTTCGTGCAGCCGCTCGGCGTCCGGGGCGTGGAACGGCGCACGGGCCAGGTCCGCGCGTACGGCTTCCACCGCGGCCTCGGTCGCGGGCGGCAGCGTGGGGCCGCCGCGGCTGCCGTAGAGCCGGCCGTCGCTGTACCGCAGGCCGGGCGACTGTGCCCGGAGCGCCTCGACGAGGCCGCGCTCCGGCAGTCCGAGCGTCTGACGGGCCGCCTCCAGGGGCATGCCGGGTTCGAGGGGGTTGCGGGCGGCGTGCTCCTCGACCGCCTCGGTCAGGCGCTCGCGCAGCGCCGCCCAGTGGGCCGGGTCCGCCAGCCACTCCCCGGCGACCGGTTCCGCGGGCGGCCGCACCCCCATGGCGAGCAGCTCCGAGCGGCGGATCAGGCCGCGCCGGCGCAGTTCCCCGGCTCCGTCGGCGGGTCCCGGCGCCGCCGCCAGTTCCTGGGCCCGGGCCGCCGCCGCACCGCGCCGGGTCAGCCGCGGCGGGCGGACGTCCAGCACGGTGATCCCCGCGGGGACGCGGTGCAGTCCGGGGTCGCGCAGCAGCGCGCCGTCGCCGACGCGCAGCGGCAGCGGTGCGGCCAGCCGCAGGCGCGCGGTGTCCGCGCCGAGCGGGCGGACCGTCACCGGCACCGCCGCGGAGCCCGCGTGCAGGGTGAGGTCGCGCGGCAGATCACCGGCCGCGTCACCGCGCAGCCGTACGTCCACGATGTCGGTGGTCAGCCAGCGGTCCGGAGTGAGCAGCGCGTCCCCGCGGCGCAGTTCCCCGGCGCCCGGTCCCGTCACGTTGACCGCCACCCGTGCGACCGCCCCGGCCTCCTGGCACGGCTCCTTGAGGCACTCCAGCCCGCGTACCCGCAGCGTCCGCCCGTCGTGGGCGAGCCGGAGCCGGTCGCCGACGCGCACGGTCCCCGCGCCGAGGGTGCCGGTGACGACCGTGCCGTGGCCGCGCACCGTGAACGCCCGGTCCACCCACAGCCGTACGTCCGCGGCGAGGTCCGGGGCGGGCAGGTCGCCGGTCATCCGGACCAGGGCGGCGCACAGCGCGTCGAGGCCGGTACCCGTCACCGCGCTGACCGCCACGCCCGGCACGTCGCCCAGGGACGACCGGGCGATCCGGGCGAGCGCCTCGGCGCGGGCCGCGTCCGGTCCTGCCAGGTCGCAGCGGGTGACGGCGAGGACGCCGTGCCGTACCCCGAGCGCGTCCAGGACGGACAGGTGCTCCTCGGACTGCGGCTGCCAGCCCTGGTCGGCGGCGACGACGAAGAGGACGGCGGGAACCGGGCCGACCCCGGCCAGCATGTTGCCGACGAGGCGTTCGTGCCCCGGTACGTCGACGAAGGCCACGTCATCCGCGCCGGGCAGCCGCGTCCACACGAAACCCAGGTCCAGTGTCATGCCCCGGCGCCGTTCCTCCGCCCAGCGGTCGGGCTCCATCCCGGTCAGGGCGCGCAGCAGCGCGGACTTGCCGTGGTCGACGTGTCCCGCGGTGGCGACGACGTGCACGGGTCAGCTCCCTGTTCCCGGCCCGGCCGCCCCGGGCGGCACCTCGGCCAGGCGTACCGCCCGTGCCAGGAGCGCGTCGGCCTCCGGCGGCACCGCCCGCAGGTCCAGCAGGCAGCGGCCGTTCTCGACGCGGGCCATCACGGCCGGGGCCGTTTCGCGCAGCGGGGCCGCGTAGGCGACCGGCAGCGAGACGGCGGCGCTCGGCAGCATCACGCCCGGCGCGCCGCCGCCGCCGACCACCGCCTCGGTGTCGACGGCACGGCTGTCGAACCCGTCCGCGCGCAGGCTCCCGGCGAGGTCCCTGGCACGTTCCCGCAGCCGTACGGGGTCGGCGCGCAGCGCGGTGACGGTCGGCGGGACGGGGCCGCGCACGGTCGCCTCCAGGGCGGCCAGGGTCAGCTTGTCCACGCGCAGGGCACGGGCCAGCGGGTGCCGGGCCAGCCTCCGCACCAGTTCCGCGTCGCCCAGCAGAAGCCCGCACTGCGGTCCGCCGAGCAGCTTGTCGCCGCTGGCCGTGACCAGGGACGCCCCGGCCCGCAGCCAGGTCGTCGCGTCGGGCTCCCCGGGCAGTGCGGGCTCCGGGGTGAGCAGGCCCGAGCCGATGTCGGCCACCACGGGCACCCCCAGCGGGGCCAGTTCGGCGACGGACGCCTCCCGGGTGAAGCCGGTGACGCGGAAGTTGGAGGGGTGGACCTTCAGGACGAAGCCGGTGTCCGGGCCCACGGCCGCGGCGTAGTCGGCGGGTGTGGTGCGGTTGGTGGTGCCGACCTCGCGGAGCCGGGCGCCGGTGGCGACGAGCAGGTCGGGCAGGCGGAAGCCGTCCCCGATCTCCACCATCTCGCCCCGGCTGACGACGATCTCCCGCCCCTGGGCGAGCGCGGTCGCGGCCAGGACGAGCGCCGCAGCGCCGTTGTTGACCACATGGGCGGCCTCGGCGGCCGGCACGGCGCGCAGCAGGGCGTCGAGCGCGGTACGCCCCCGCCGGGAACGGGTCCCGGTGGCGAGGTCGAGTTCGACGTCCGTGGTGCCGGACGCGGCCAGCACGGCGTCCCGGGCCGCCTGCGACAGCGCGGCCCGGCCCAGGTTGGTGTGGAGCAGCACGCCGGTGGCGTTGACGACCGGGCGCAGGGTGCAGGCGGTGGCGGGGAGGGCGGCCACGGCACGGTCGGCGATCTCGTCGACGGGTACCTCGCCCGCCCGGGCCCGGGACTGCACTCCCGCGACCACGTCCTTGACCAGCTCCGGTCCGAGCCGCCGCGCCGCCGCGGTCAGCCGGGGATCGGCCAGCAGCACATCGGTGCGCGGCAGCCGCCGCCGCTCGTCGACGGGCGGGGCGGCGTCCGCCGCGCCGGCGTGGTCGCGCCCCATCCCGTGCACCTCCGCTCCGGCCCATGCTGATGGCAACGCGGCCAGGCTAGGTCGGCGGCCGCTCCCGGAGCCCGCGCCGCACCGTGCGCGGTCCGGCCCGGACCGGTACGGCTCACGGCCGAGGCGGGTCGGGGGCCGGTGCGCTGATCCGGTGCGGACCGTGACGAGGACACGCGGGCCTGACGCGGGCCGTGACGAGCGCGAGCGGGCACGCTGCCTCGCGCCGGGCGGGCACCGTCACGAGGTCACGTACCGCCCTCGGCCTCGCGCCGGGCGTCGAGGCGTTCGCGCTGCGGCTTCACCACGTACGCCGGGTCCTTCGTGGACGCCACGCCCGCCTCGAAGGTCCCGAACCGCTGGAACCCGCTGCCCGCCAGGAGCGCGAGGCCGCCGAGCGCGGCGGCGACCCGGCTGCGGCGGGCGAAGGTGAGCGCGGCACATGCCCCGCCGAGGGTCAGGTACTCCGACGCCCTGCGCATCCGGTGTGCGGCGCCGTGGGTGAACGCCGAGGTCTCGAACTGCGGCTTGCGGTCGATGCGGTGAGCCGCCACGATCTCGATCGCGGCCCCGAGGAGGGCCAGCCGGCGGGCCGGACCCGCCTCCGCCGGCGGGGCGCAGATCATCGCCAGGCCCGCGCCGCTCGCCGCGGCGGAACCCGTGAACACGAACGGCAGCTCCTTGTGGGCCTCGTGCCAGGCCGGTACCGCCGTCTGGGAGAGCAGAACGGCCGTGTACGAGGCCAGCGCGGGCGCGATCGCGGCCGCGGAGACGCCGCCGAGCCGGGCGGCCCACTTCACGGCGGTGGTGAGCCCGGCCCGGTCCAGCCAGGACCTCGGCACCAGTTCGGCGATGCCGGCCAGGGAGCAGCCGGGGCCGTACGACATCAGGATCCAGGTGCCCATCGACATCGGGGAACTCGGCTTCGCCACCCGCATCATGTGGTGGAAGCGCAGCGGCCGGCCGAGGTCGCCGATGAGGAGGTAGCTGCTGGCGAGCAGCGCCCCGAAGCTGCCGACGCGACAGGACCTGCGCATCTCGGGCCGCCCGGTCAGGTCGGCGCCGACGGCCAGCAGGGCGGCGCCCGCCGAGAGGCCGCCGGTGAGGAGGTAGGCGGGGACCTTCCACTCCCATACCGGCGGCTTCAGCACCGGGCGTCCGTAGTAGGACCGGAAGTCCGCGCGCGGGACCATCGACTCCTCGCCACCGCCGCCGCGGTGCTTCCCGCGCCCGCCGCGCCCGGTCATCGGCGGCCTCCCTTGACGAAGACCGCGGCGGACGCGGCCACCATCATCCCGGCGGCCACGGCCGCGTGCTTCCACATGGATCCCAGGTCACGGGTGGTGACGACCGGGTCCGGTGGCAGTCCGTAGACCTCCGGCTCGTCGAGGAGCAGGAAGAACGCGCCGTCGCCGCCGACTCCGTCGTCGGGGTCACGGCCGTACAGCCGGGCCTCGGGCACGCCTGCCTCGTGGAGCTGTTCCAGGCGGGCGTCGGCGCGCTCGCGCAGTTCGTCGAGCACGCCGAACTGGATGGAGTCGGTCGGGCAGGCCTTCGCGCAGGCCGGTTCCAGGCCGCCCTTGAGCCGGTCGTAGCACATGGTGCACTTCCAGGCCCGGCCGTCGTCGGGGCGGCGGTCGATGACGCCGTAGGGGCAGGCGGAGACGCAGTAGCCGCAGCCGTTGCAGATGTCGGGCTGGACGACGACGGTGCCGAACTCGGTGCGGAAGAGCGCCCCGGTGGGGCAGACGTCCAGGCATGCGGCATGGGTGCAGTGCTTGCACACGTCCGACGACATCAGCCAGCGGAAGTCCGTGCGGGTCTCCGCGCCGCTCCCGGCGCCGGGCAGGTCGAAGCTGGGGAAGCCCAGGTCGACCGGTTCCGTGCCGAGTTCGGCGCCGGCCCGCGGGCCCGCGTCGTGCAGCGCCTCCGCGACCACCTCGCGGGTGGTCTCCGTCCCGGACGGCCCGGTGGGCAGGCCGACCAGACCGGAGTCCTGGGCGCCGAGCCGCAGGTCCTGCTCGATGAAGGCGACGTGCCGCCAGGTGCTCGCGCCGAGCGAGCCGGTGTTGTCGTAGGACATGCCGAGCAGGTCGAAGCCGTCCGCCGGGACGTCGTTCCACTCCTTGCAGGCCACCTCGCAGGCCTTGCAGCCGATACAGACGGAGGTGTCGGTGAAGAAACCGACCCGGGGCGGGTGGTCCTCGGGGTAGCCGGCGTCCCCGGCCGGGTCCGCCAGCGGGCCGAAGAAGCTGTTCTCGTGCTCGCTCATCAGGGTTCCTCCGGCCCTTCAGTGGTGGCCGGGCGGCCGTCTTCGGGAGGCGTGTCCGTCCGGTGGCCGTGGGCCGTCACCTCGCTGGTGCCGGTCCTCGTGGTGATGCCCGCCCGGAGCCGGTAGTCCTCGACATAGGCGAGGAGTGCGGGGCCGCGCGGGCGCCGCCCGGGCCGGATGTCGCAGGTGAGCACCTTGCTCTCCTGGATCAGCACGTTGGCGTCGGCCACCACGCCGATCAGGTCGTTGACGACGTCGCCGGTGGTGATGCCGCGGCTGCCCCAGTGGTACGGCATCCAGATCTGGTGGACCGTGTGGCCGTCGAGCCGCAGCGGGGCCAGCCGGTCGGTGACGACCACCGTGGCCTCCACCGCGGTCCGGCTCGTGATCACGTGAGCCCAGTCCATGTGGTGCAGTCCGCGCTCGGCGGCGAGTTCCGGGGACACCTCCACCGTCAGTCCGGGCTGGAGCTCCGAGAGGTAGGGGAGCTGACGGCTCATCGCGCCGGCCGTGTGGTGCTCGGTGTACCGGGAGGCGGTGAACACGTACGGGAACACATCGGTGTGGGGCTCGGGAGGCGAGGGGTTGTACGGGTTGTCGGTGCGCGCGTAGGTCAGCCGGGTCGGGTTGGACTGCTGGGTGTAGAGCGCGTTGCGCAGCGGGGACTCTTCGGGCTCGTAGTGGGTGGGCAGCGGCCCGTCGACCAGGCCGGTCGGTGCGAACAGCGCCGCCTTCCCGTCGCCCATCATGATGAACGCGTCGTCCCCGGTCAGCGCGTCCGTACCGGTCGCTTCCGGCGGCGGCTGGTGGTGCGGCGGCTTGTGCCGCTGGAAGTCGGGGATGTCGTGGCCGGTCCACTCACCGCGGTCCCCGTCCCACCAGACGAGAGCCTTGCGCTCGCTCCACGGCCGGCCGTCCGGGTCCGCGGACGCCCGGTTGTAGAGGACCCTGCGGTTGAGCGGCCACACGAAGCCCCACTGGTTGTCCGTGATCGGGTGCTCGAACCGTGAGGTGCGGCGCCGGGCCTGGTTCGTCTCGTTCGCGAAGACGCCGCTGTAGATCCAGCAGCCGCACGCGGTGGTCCCGTCGTCCTTGAGCTCCTCGTAGGAGTTGACGGTGCGTCCGGTGGTGAGGTCGATGCCGTTGATGTGGCGCAGGACGTCCTCGGCGGACGGTTCGTCCCCCTGTTCCATCGCGTAGTCCCAGGCCAGTTCGAGGACCGGCCGGTCGCGTTCGTCCTGCGACCCCGCCAGCTTCTCCCGGACGATCCGCCCGAGGTGGTAGAAGAACCACAGGTCGGAGCGGCGGTCGCCGATCGGTTCGAGCGCCTGGTCGCGCCACTGGATCATGCGCTGGGTCTGGGTGAAGGTGCCGGACTTCTCGACGTGCGAGGCGGCGGGGAAGAAGAACACCTCGGTCTTGCAGGTCTCGGTGGAGATCTCGCCCGTCTCGATCTCGGGTGCGTCCTTCCACACGGTCGCGCTCTCGATCATCGCGAGGTCGCGGACGACCAGCCACTCCAGGTTGGCGATGCCGAGCCGCTGGAGCCGTCCGTGGGCCGACCCCACGGCCGGGTTCTGCCCGACCAGGAAGAAGCCGTGGACCGTGCCGGCGATCATGTCCATCGCGGTGCGGTAGGTGCCGTGGTCGTCGTTGATCCGCGGCAGCCAGTCGAAGCGGAAGTCGTTCTCCGGGGTGGCCGCGTCGCCCCAGTACTCCTTCAGCAGGGAGACCATGTACGTCCTGGCGTTCGCGAAGTACCCCTTGCGCATCACGTGGCTTACGTCGTCCACGAACTTGGTCAGGCTGGTGTGGGTGACGTTGGGCATCGGCAGGTAGCCGGGCAGCAGGTTGTACAGGGTCGGGATGTCCGTGGAGCCCTGGATGCTGGCGTGGCCGCGCAGCGCCAGGATGCTCCCGCCGGGCCGCCCCATGTTGCCCAGGAGCAGCTGGACGATGGCGCCGGCCCGGATGTACTGGGCGCCGACGGAGTGCTGTGTCCAGCCCACGCTGTAGACGAGCGAGGTGGTCCGTTCCCGGCCGGAGTTCTCGGTCCAGGCGCGGCACACGTCGAGGAACTGCCGCCGGGTGATGCCGCAGACCCGCTCCACCATCTCCGGGGTGTACCGGGAGAAGTGCCGTTTCAGGATCTGGAGCACGCAGCGCGGGTGCCGCATCGTGGGGTCCGTCGCGATCCGGCCGGCGGTGCCGGGCAGCGCCTCGTGACCGCCGGCCGACTGGGCGGGGGTGGCGGAGATGAGTGTGCTGCCCTGCCTGCCGTCGCCCTCGCCGCCGACGCACTCGTACGCCCAGCTGCTGCTGTCGTACTTGCCGGTCTCCGGGTTGTATCCGCTGAACAGGCCGTCCAGGTCCTCGGTGTCCTGGAAGTCCTCGCGCACCAGGAACGTGGCGTTGGTGTAGGCCCGTACGTACTCCTCGAAGTGCAGGTCGTTGGAGAGGATGTGGTTGACGACACCGCCGAGGAAGGCGATGTCACTGCCCACCCTGATCCGCACGTGCTGGTCCGCGTGCGCGCTGGTGCGGGTGAACCGGGGGTCGATGTGGACCACCCGGGCACCGAGCTTCCTGGCCTCGATGACCCACTGGAAGGCGACCGGATGGGCCTCGGCCATGTTGGAGCCCATGATGATGACGCAGTCGGCGTCCGTCAGGCTCTCCGGGGTGTCCGTGGCACCGCCACGGCCGAGCGAGGTTCCCAGACCGGGAACCGTGGCGGAGTGTCAAATGCGCGCCTGGTTCTCGATCTGCAGGGCGCCCAGGGCGGTGAACAGCTTCTTGATGAGGTAGTTCTCCTCGTTGTCCAGCGCCGCGCCGCCCAGGCTGGCGAAGCCCATGGTGCGGCGAAGTGGGTTGCCGTGCTCGTCGGAGTCCTGCCAGCCCCGGCGGCGGGCGTCGAGGACCCGGTCGGCCACCATGTCGAGGGCCGTCTCCAGGTCGAGGTCCTGCCATTCGGTGGCGTACGGGGCCCGGTAGCGCACCTTGTCCTCGCGCTGCGGTCCGGTGACCAGCTGCTTGCTGGAGGAGCCCTTGGGGCACAGGCGGCCGCGGGAGACCGGGCTGTCCGGGTTGCCCTCGATCTGGGTGACCCGCTCGTTTCGGACGTAGACGTTCTGGGCGCAGCCGACGGCGCAGAAGGGGCACACCGAGTGCACGACCCGGTCGGCGTCCTCGGTGTGGGGTGTGAGGGTCCTCGACCGCTTCGACTGGACCGCGCTGCCCCGGCCCAGCCGGTCGGCTCCGGTGATCTGCCGGTACACCGGCCACAGGCCCGCCCACCGTTTCACGCCCATCCGCCCGCTCCTTCGGGTCAGGGCCCCCGACCTCGTTTCCACGCTACCCGCGGGCCGGGCCGCGGCAAGTTCAGGGCGTCGCGGGCCGGGACGGGCGCGGCCGGCCGGGGAGCGCCTCGGTGGACCCGCGGTGCGGGCGGTCGCGGATGCCTCGACGCGTGGTCCAGGTAGATCGGAGCGTCGTCCTGGCCCGGGGCTCCGGCATGTTCGTCATGGTCCCCGCGCATCCGTTCGTTCGCCGACGGAGCCGGGTCCGGCTGTAGCTGCGCCGCCCCGCAGCGTCACATGAAGTTGCGGGTGTGCAGTGCGGACAGGGCCGCCGCCTCGTCGTCGGGGAACCCCAGGCGTGCCAGTCGGTGGCGGCGTCCTTCGTCCATCTCCTTCTGCAGGAGCTGCACCGCCTGCCAGCCGCTGGCGATGTCGGGGGGCGCCCAGGAGCCCGCGGCGAGCAGCACCAGGGAGTCGAAGACGTCCTGGCCGAGTCCCGCGGTGCCGGTCAGCGCGTCGTGCCGCCGCTCCACCGCGGCCCGCAGCCGGCCGTGCAGCAGCGGGTCGGCCGCGGCCCGGTGCTCCAGATGCCCGACGCCGAACGCCACGTGCCGTGCCTCGTCCTGGCGGACCAGACGGCTGATGCGGCGGGTGACCGGGTCGGGGGCGTGCCGCTCCAGGAAGGACAGGAGGTTGAGGAAACTGCCCTCCCCGAGCACGGACAGCAGGAAGGACGCGATGGAGAAGTCCGGTTCGGTCAGCAGGGTCGCCAGGGACGCCCGGCCGCCCACCGAGGAGGTGCCCATCTCGCCGCCGCGCAGTAGCGCCCGCCGGGTGAAGACCTCCACGTGCCGGGCCTCGTCGGCCGCCTGTACCGCGAGGAGTTGGAGCACCTCGCGGAAGTGCGGATGGACCTGGACCAGCAGCCGGCCCGGCACCACCAGGGCGGCCTGCTCGTTCTCCACCAGGTAGGTCATCACCTGGACGACGGCGGTCTCGATCTCGTCGGGCAGGGTGAAGTCCTCGTCCCAGTCCACCGCGCGGTAGGGGTCCCACTGCGAGGTGACCGCCTGCCGGTACAGACGGGGCGCGAGATCGGTCCACGCGACGTCCCTGTCGACGACGGCGAAGGGCACGTCCGGTCCGCCCGCCTCCACCAGCGCTCCGCGCGCGGCGAGGCCCCAGTGCAGGGGCACCCGGTCCGCGATCCCCCCGGCCGACACGCCACCGGCGCGTTCCGCCCCGTGCAGGCGGGCGCCCGCGACGGGCCCCGCCCGCACCCGCGCGACCACCGGCGCCTCCCGCGGGTCCGCGGCCTCCAGCTCGTGCCCCTCATGGCGGCACCAGGCGGCCAGATGGGGCAGGAGCGCCGGATCCGTCCCGAGCACCTCGACCCGTGTTCCGGGCGGTGCCTGCCGCAGGGCGCGGCTCAGCAGCAGCCGCGCGCCCTGCTCGAAGCCGAGCGTGCCGAGGTCGGCCGAGACCGTGCCCGCGGCTGTCACGGCCGGTAGCCGACCGCGGTGATCCGGCCGCTCGCGTCGTAGAAGCCGGTGGCGTCGACGGCCGCGGTCAGCTGGCCGAAGCCGGTCTCCCGGCCGGGCAGCCACCGGGTGAGCCCTTCCAGGTCCAGGAGTCGACGAACCTCGGGATCGCTGTACTTCATGGCGAGCAGCAGCGCCGAGAACCGGTCGCCGAGTTCCTTGTCCAGGGACGGTCCGGCCGCCAGTACGCAGTGGTCGTAGGGCTCGGTGCGCGACAGCAGCCGGGTACCACCGGGCGGCAGGATGCCCTCCTGCCCGAACAGCAGGTGGCCGGCGTCGATCATGCAGGCGGCGTCCGCCTCCCCCGCCATCAGCGCGCGGGCCGCGTCCCGTTCGCCGCCGATGTGGTCGCCGTGCAGGCCCACCCCGGTGTCATGACGGCGTACCTCGAAGTCGGTGCCCGCGACCAGGCCGAGATCGGCCAGGTGTTGCAGCGGGATCAGGGTCGACTGGGGTGAGTCGACCGCGCCGACGGCAACCGTCCGGCCCTTCAGGTCGGCCGTCGAGCGGATCTCGCCGTCCGCCCGGACCACCACCACGGAGGTCAGGTCGCGGTCGGTGTCGCGCATCACGAGCGGTGTCACCTCCGCACCCGCGGCGGCGGCCAGCCGGCGGGTGCGCAGCCAGGCCAGCGGCGAGTGCCAGGCCGCGTCGATCCGCCCGTCGATCAGGTCCTGTGCCTGCCGCTCGTAGTGGGCGTAGAGCACGAAGTCGAAGGGCAGACCCTGCGCGAGGAGCCAGGACCGGAAGCCGGACCAGATGGTCACGACCTTCGGGTCGTAGGCGACGGCGCCGAGGACCAGCTCCTGCATCAGGCCTCCTCGAAGAGCGGCAGGCCCAGTTCCACGCGGCCGCAGAAGTCGTGCAGCGCTTCGGTGGTGGGTGCCATCACTCGGGCCGCGAGGGCGTCCCGGAACCGTCGCTCCACGCCCGTCTCACGGCGGAAGGCGGCGCCGCCGCACAGGAGCATCGCGCCGTCCGCCACCTCGGCGGCGGTCTCCGCGGCGAGGGCCTTGATCTGCAGGACCCGCAGCGTCGCCTCGGGGCGTCCGGTCTCCGTCGCGGTGAGGGTCTCCTCCAGCAGGGCGCGGAGCGCGTCGGCACGAAGTCGCAGCCCCGCGAACCGGTTGCGGGTCATCGACTGCTGGGCCAGCGTCTGGTCCAGGTGCGCCAGGCGGGTGTTGCGAAGGTGCGCGGCGGTGAGACCGAGCAGTGCTTCGGTCACGCCGAGCGAGAAGGCGGCGCTGAGCACGAGGAAGCACGGCAGCACCACTTCCAGAGCGGTGCTCAGGCCCTCCCCGTCGGCACCCAGCAGCGCGGACCGGGGCACCGACACGTCCGTCGCCGACACAGGGCTGGATGCGTTGCCGCGCAGCCCGAACCCGTCGTAGTCGCCCTGTACTTCGAGGCCGGCGCTGCCTGCGGGCACCAGCCACAGCGACATCGGGCCGTCCGCCCGCAGCGGCCTGCTCGACCAGACGTAGCTGTCGGCCTCGCCGGCCGAGGTGACCCAGGACTTCTGCGCGTCCAGGCGCACCGCGTCGGCACCCTCGGGCACGGCGGTGCTCACCGGGGCCCAGAAGTGGCTGCGGGAACCGCGCTCGGAGAACGCCAGGGTGGTCAGATGGCGGCCGGCGGCGATCTCGCGCCGGACGTCCTCGGGGGCGTGCCGGTCGAGGACGGTGACGGCCGAGTAGTGCATGAGCAGCACCATGGCCGTCGACCCGCACGCACCCGCGAGCCGTTCGATCACCTGGGCGGCCTCACGCAGGCCCGCGCCCGCTCCACCGCTCTCCCGCGCGCTGAGCAGCCCCAGCAGCCCGGCCTCGCCGAGCGCCCGGATCCCCTCCCGCGGGAAGCGGCCGGCCCGGTCCACCTCGTCGGCGAGCGGCCCGACCAGGTCACGGATCAACGCGTCGAACGCGTCGGATCGGAGGTTCGGGGGTTCCGTCATGATCGTCTGCACGATTTCGCACCTTGATGTGGAGTGATTGGCAAATGTCCCATTCCTCCGGCCAGTCAAGCATTCCGTCCGGTGCACGCGACGGAGCGCGCGCCGAGCGACCGACCGCAACCGGTGCGACGCGGCGACACGCACATCATCGAGCGCGGGCGCGTGCCACCGCCGGCACGCGCCCGCTGCCGCTCAGGGTGTGTAGACCGTCGGGCGAGGTGCCGTGCCCATCCCGTCGCCGATGAAGAAGCTCGGGTGCGGGGGTTGGTTGTAGGCGGTGTTCTGCCAGGCCAGGGCCGTGCGGTACTGGGTGTCGTGGAGGAGGGTGGTGATCTTCGTACTGGTCTCGTACGGCGTGGAGTAGATGCGCAGGGCCGTGTTGTCCGTCGTCGGCCAGACGGCCTCCTCGCGCCAGTCGCCGAGGATGTCTCCGGAGAGGGACGGGGTCGCCTTGGTGCTGTTGTCGGAGTGCACGCCGGCGCCGGTCAGGAGGCGGGTGTCGGATGCCGTGCCGTACTTGTCTATGTGGGTGTCGTCCAGGAGTTCGCGGACCGGGTCGCCGTCCCACCAGGAGAGGAAGTTGATGCTGGAGGGCTTGCGGGCGGCGACCACCGTGCCCTTCGGATCGCGCACCCCGTCCGCGCGTGACGACCAGGACTCGGCGCCCGCGCTGCCCGCCCAGATGTCACCGGAGACACCCCGGCCGTTGTCGCCGTTGGCGGGAGTGGACCAGATGATCCCGCCGGTCCTGGCGTCCGCCATCCAGGAGGAGGGCTTGGAGCTGTCCTCGTCGACCTTGAACTCCTCCAGGCCGGGGCGGGACGGGTCGAGGTCGCCGACGTGCATGGCGTCGCCGTGACCGTTCTTCGTCGTCCACAGGCCGTTGCCCTTGTCGTCGACGGCCATCGAGCCGTACACGATCTCGTCCTTGCCGTCCCCGTCGACGTCCGCGACGGACAACTGGTGGTTGCCCTGGCCGTCGTAGCCCTTGCCGGTGTTGGTGGAGGAGTTGGTGTCGAAGGTCCAGCGGCGGGTGAAGGCGCCGTTGCGCCAGTCCCAGGCGGCGATCACCGTGCGGGTGTAGTAGCCGCGCGCCATGATCAGGGACGGACGGGAGCCGTCCAGGTACGCCGTGCCGGCGAGGAAGCGGTCGACACGGTTGCCGTAGGAGTCGCCCCACGACGACACCGTGCCGCGGGCCGGGACGTAGTCCACCGTGCCCATCGCCTTGCCGGTCTGCCCGTTGAACATGGTCAGGTACTCGGGCCAACCGATGCGGCGAGTTGGACGACGTCTGCGACCTCGTCGCGCGGTTCGCCTCGGCCCTCGTCAACCGCCGCGGCGAGGAGGAGCTCGAACAGTGGACCGTGGACGCCGAGGCCAGCCGCCTGCCCGAGCCGCGCGGATTCGCCGCCGGCCCGCGCAAGGACTGGGACGCGGTCATGGCCGGCCTTACGCTCCGCTGGAACTCTGGCCCGGTCGAGGGTCACGTCAACCGCATCACGATGCTGAAGCGCCAGATGTTCGGCCGCGGCGAGCTCGACCTCCTCCGCACGCGCATACTCCTCTCGCGGTGAAGACCACGGCGGGCGGTCTCCTCCCTCCCGAACTCCGACCAATCCACTCGGTGCTCGACCGGATGTCGGCAGGAGGTGGCATCTTGTACGCAGTACGTACACCCGTAGAGAGACCGGAGCCTGAGGGTGCTGCCTGCTGTTACCGGCCGCGATGAGTTCGCCGCGCTGGTCATCAGAACCGACTTCAGCGGCGAGCCGGCCTGGCGGTCCGTGTGCACCGAGCTGTCGAGGCCGTGGGGCGACGGCGACTACGAACCTGTCGTCCACGTCGTCGATGACCCAGCCTGGTCCGGCGCGACGGCTCACGACGTGGTCGCTGCCGTGTCCGCGGACGAGGATCTGAGCGTCGTCTTCCTCGCCGACCGCACCACGATGCGGGACCACGACCACTCGCTGCTGGCGGTGGCTGTCCTGACCAGGGACGAGTGCGAGAGTGACGAGGAGTTCGAGGCGTACAGCGGATCGGTCCGCGCTGTTCCCGCCGGCATCCACGACCTCCACGCGAACCTGTCGATCGCGAACCTGGACTTCGCGGACGTCGCCGATGCCGCCCGGCTCGATCCCGCAGGAGTCTTTCGGTCCTTCTAGGGACTTTCCGAATGTCGAGCCTGTGTGACCCAGTCAGACTTCGGGACCGGTGATGCTCGACACGACGGGACAGGCGGCTTTCCCGGAACTCGCGCCCGAGCCAAGGTGGTCTGTCCGGCGGGCGCCGGCCCGCTTTCCGAGGCGGCGGGTGACGATGCCGGTGCCGCAGGCGAGGTCGAGGAGGCGGCCGGGGCGGTCGGGATCAGGCCGAGGACGGCGTCCGCGGCCGCCTCGGCGCGGGGTTCGCCGCCGCGTGTCGCGTCGTAGACCCCGGCTTCGTTGTCTTAATCGAGCACATGGCTCAGTGTGCGCCGTGACCTGGGGCGATGTCCTCCACCTTGCGGGCGAGTTCGAAGTCCAGGGCGGTGACGGCGCCGCCCACGCTGTGGGTGTTCACGGTGAGGGTGACCGTGTGGTACCCGAGGGTGAGGTCGGAGTGGTGGTCGAGCTCGTCCTGGATACGGGCGATGTGCACGACCAGTGCCGTGGCGGCGAAGTGCGAGTCGAGCCGGTAGACGCGGGCGAGCCGGTCGCCGTCCAGCGACCAGCCCGGCAACTCGGCCAGCCGGTCATCGATCTCCTGCTGCGACAGCGGTGCGACGGCCATGGTGCGGCTTCCTTCCCTGAGATGCCCGGAGGCGTGCGTGGGTTCAGCCTGCCACGACCAGGCCCGCCGGGCGCGTGCGCACCGCGGTGCGCGTCGCCTCGCGGTCGGCGCCCTCGACGGGAGCCGCCGGCCCGGCCCGGCCGGCTCCCTCCTCGACTACGGTCGTCCGCATGACCCTTGTCACCGCCGGCCCCGCAGCCTCCCCGCCCGCGCCCGAGGGGAAGGGCGTCGGGCCGCTGCTGCGCGCCTGGCGGGAGCGGCGGCGGGTCAGCCAGCTGGAGCTGGCCCTGCGCGCCGACTCCTCGGCCCGGCACATCAGCTTCGTCGAGACCGGCCGCTCGCGGCCCAGCGAGGAGATGGTGCTGCGGCTGGCCGAGCATCTGGACGTGCCGGTGAGGGAGCGCAACGCGCTGCTGCTGGCGGCCGGTTACGCCCCGCACTACCCGGAGACCCCGCTGGACGACCCGGCGCTGGACGCGCTGCGCGACGGCATGGAACGGCTGATCCAGGGCTACGAGCCGTATCCGGCGCTGATCGTGGACGCCACGTACACCGTGGTCGCCGCCAACCGGGGCATCTCGATGCTGCTGGAGGGCGTACCGGAGTCGCTGCTCGCGCCCGCGCCGAACGCGATGCGGCTGACCCTGCATCCGCGGGGCCTGGCACCGCGGATCCGCAACCTGCGCGAGTGGCGCGGGCATCTGCTGGAGCAGATGCGACGGCAGATCGCGCTGCACCGCTCGGACGCGCTGCGGGAGTTGTACGAGGAGGTCGCCGGCTATCCGGCCCCGGCGGGCGTGGACGACGGCCGACCCGCCGACGCCGTCGCCTGGTTCGCGCTGCCGATGCGGATCGAACACCAGGGGCGGGTGCTGTCGTTCGTGTCGTCGATCTCGACGTTCAACACCCCGATGGACGTGACGGTCGCCGAGCTGGCCATCGAGACGTTCCTGCCTGCGGATCCGGCGACGACCAAGTACCTGCACTCACTGGCAAGTTGATCCAAGAGGTTGCCTCGACCAGGTGTGCGAGGCGGCTTCGCGTGGCACACTGCTCCCCGTACTTGTGCACGTAGGGGAGGCGTGGCGTGAGTGAGCGGCGTGCTGCGCCCACCGTAGGGCAGGTCGTGCTCGGCAAGCGGTTGCAGGAACTGCGGGAGGCCTCGGGCCTCGGCCGGGACGAGGCGGCGCGGGTGTTGCGGGTGGCACAGGCGACCGTACGGCGGATGGAGATGGCCGAGGTCGCACTGAAGATCCCGTACGTCCAGGTGCTGCTGGAGACGTACGGGGTGCCCGAGGAGGAGCACGCCGCGTTCGTGCGGCTGGCCGAGGAGGCCAACCAGCCGGGCTGGTGGCAGCGGTTCCACGACGTACTGCCGGACTGGTTCAGCCTGTACGTGAGCCTGGAGGGCGCGGCCCGGGTCATCCGCTCCTACGAACCGCACTTCCTGCCCGGCCTGTTGCAGACCGAGGCGTATGCGCGGGCCGTCCTGGAGGCCGGGACGATAGGCCACAGCGATCCCACGGCCGTGGAACGGCATGTGTCGCTGCGCCTCACCCGGCAGCGGCTGCTGGAGCAGGACGATCCGCCGCACCTGTGGGTGATCATGGACGAGACGGTGCTGCGGCGCCCGGTCAGCACCGACTGCGGGATGATGCGCGAGCAGGTCGACAAGCTCCTCGCCTTCGTCGAACGGGACCGGATCACCCTCCAGATCGCCGAGTTCGCGAGCGGCCCGCACCCGGGGACGTACGCGCCGTTCACGCTGTTCCGGTTCGCCGAACCGGAGCTGCCCGACATGGTCTTCACCGAGTATCTGACCGGCGCCCTGTACCTGGACTCCCGTGACGAGGTCGGCGCCCATCTGGAGGTGCTGGACCACATGACGGCCCGTGCCGCCTCGGCCCACCGGACCGAGGAACTGCTGCGGGAGTACCGTGACAACCTCTGAGGAGCCAAGACCGTGACCGCATCCGAGCCCGCACCCACGGCCGTCGACACCAGCCGGCCTCATCCGGCCCGGGTGTACGACTGGTGGCTGGGCGGCAAGG
Organism: Streptomyces sp. NPDC048417; assembly: GCF_040651615.1. NCBI lineage: Bacteria > Bacillati > Actinomycetota > Actinomycetes > Kitasatosporales > Streptomycetaceae > Streptomyces > Streptomyces sp. NPDC048417. Next base: position 138,172 of record NZ_JBEZKI010000029.1, read on the forward strand.
ACAACTACCCGGTGGACGAGGAGCTCGCCCGGAGGATCCTCGCCGTGGACGGCACGGTGCTGCGCGGGGCACGCGCCAACCGCCGGTTCATGCAGCGGGCGGTGCGCGTCGTCGCCGAGTCCGGGACCCGCCAGTTCCTTGACATCGGCACCGGCATCCCCACGGAACCGAATCTGCACCAGGTGGCGCAGGGCGTCGCACCGGATGCGCGGGTGGTGTACGCGGACAACGACCCGATCGTGCTCCGGCACGCGGAGGCCCTGCTGCGCGGCACGCCCGAGGGCAGCACCGCCTATGTCCACGCCGACGTCCGCGACCCCGACACCCTGCTGGCCCACGCCGCCGAGACCCTGGACTTCGCGGAGCCGATCGCCCTGTCGCTGGTGGCGCTGACCCACTACCTCGACGACGACCCGGACGGCGACGACGTCCACGGCCTGCTGAGGAGGTACGTCGACGCGCTCGCCCCGGGCAGCCATCTGATCCTCTCCCAGGTCACCCCGGACCTCAGCCCCGAGGCCGTGGCGCAGGCGGCCGCGCACTTCCGGCGCAGCGGGACGCCCTTCCACCCGCGTCCGCTGACCGGCTTCCACCGCTTCTTCGACGGACTGGAACTGCTCGGCCCCGGGGTGATCCCGGTCTCCGGCTGGCGCCCGGAGCCCCAGGACGTGGCCCTCCAGCAGGAGGGCATCGTGCCGGTGTACGGAGCCGTGGCCCGCAAGGTCTGAGTCGTTCGGTCGCTCCGGACCGGCGACGCCTCCGGATGTCCTGGACAGGTGACCTCGTACGGCTCGGCCGGGTGACCCGTTCGGATCGTCTGGACAGGTGCGTTCCCGCGCCCGCCCCTAGCGTCGAAGCGAAGGGTGAGCAAGGGAGCGCAGGTGACCGACACGCAGACACCTCCCAGGGAGCCCGGTGCGGCGCTCCTCGGTGCCGCCCGGTTCTTCCGCCCCGGCGCGCCCGCGCCCGATCTGCACAGTGTGGCCCTGACCGGCGGCCGGGAGGCGGACGCCTTCTACCGGGACCGCTGGAGCCACGACAAGGTCGTGCGCTCCACGCACGGCGTGAACTGCACCGGCTCCTGCCGCTGGAAGGTGTACGTCAAGGACGGGATCATCACCTGGGAGACCCAGGAGACGGACTACCCGTCGGTCGGCCCCGACCGCCCCGAGTACGAGCCGCGCGGCTGCCCGCGCGGTGCCGCGTTCTCCTGGTACACGTACTCGCCGACCCGGGTGCGGTATCCGTACGTCCGGGGCGTGCTGCTGGAGATGTACCGGGAGGCGAAGAGCCGGCTGCGGGATCCGGTGGCCGCCTGGGCGGACATCCAGAACGACCCCGAGCGGCGCCGCCGTTACCAGCGGGCGCGTGGCAAGGGCGGTCTGGTGCGGGCCACCTGGGACGAGGCGGTGGAGATCGTCGCCGCGGCGCAGGTGCACACCATCGCGGCCTACGGCCCGGACCGGATCGCCGGCTTCTCGCCCGTCCCGGCGATGTCGATGGTGTCCCACGCGGCCGGCGCCCGCTACCACGCCCTCATCGGCGCCCCGATGCTGTCGTTCTACGACTGGTACGCCGACCTCCCGGTGGCCTCGCCGCAGGTCTTCGGCGACCAGACGGACGTCCCGGAGTCCGGCGACTGGTGGGACGCCGCCTATCTGATGATGTGGGGTTCGAACGTCCCGGTGACCCGCACCCCGGACGCGCACTGGATGGCGGAGGCCCGTTACCGCGGCCAGAAAGTGGTGGTCGTCGCCCCCGACTACGCGGACAACGCCAAGTTCGCCGACGAGTGGCTGCACCCGCACCCGGGGACGGACGGCGCGCTGGCCCTGGCGATGGGCCACGTAGTCCTGAAGGAGTTCTTCGTCGACCGGGAGACCCCGTTCTTCGCGGACTACGTACGGAAGTTCACCGACCTGCCCTTCCTGATCACGCTCACCGAACGGGACGGCGCGTACGTGCCGGGCAAGTTCCTGCGCGCCACCGATCTCGGGCGGCAGGGCGAGGGCGCCGAGTGGAAGACGGTCGTCCTGGATGCGACGTCCGGCCGCGCGGTCGTCCCCAACGGCTCCCTGGGCTTCCGCTGGACCGACACCGGCAAGGGCCGCTGGAACCTCGAACTCGGCGACATCGATCCGCTGTTGAGCCTGTACGGGAGTGAGTTCGCGAGCGGGGTCGAGGTGCTGCTGCCGCGCTTCGACACGGACGGCGGCGAGCACGGACAGGGCCGCGGGGAGGTGCTGCGGCGCGGGGTCCCGGCGACCCGGCTGGGCGGCGCGGACGGCCCGCTCGTGACGACGGTGTTCGACCTGCTGGTGGCGCAGTACGGGGTGTGGCGGCACGGCCTGCCGGGCGCCTGGCCCGCGAGCTACGAGGACGCGGGTACCGCGGGCACCCCCGCCTGGCAGGAGCGGCACACCTCGGTCCCGGCCGCCAAGTGCGTGAAGATCGCGCGGGAGTTCGCGCGGACCGCGGAGCGTTCCAAGGGCCGCTGCATGATCCTGATGGGCGCGGGCACCAACCACTGGTTCCACTCGGAGACCATCTACCGCACCTTCCTGGCCCTGCTCCAGCTGACCGGCTGCCAGGGCCGCAACGGCGGCGGCTGGGCGCACTACGTCGGCCAGGAGAAGTGCCGCCCGGTCACCGGCTGGGCCACTCTGGCCTCCGCCGACGACTGGTCCCGGCCGCCGCGCCAGATGATCGGCACGGCCTACTGGTTCCTCAACACCGACCAGTGGCGCTACGACCGTTTCGGCGCCGGCGTCCTGGCCTCGCCGCTCGGTGAGGGCAGGTTCGCCGGGATGACGGGTGCGGACTGCCTGGCGCTGTCGGCCCGTTCGGGCTGGATGCCGTCGTACCCGACCTTCGACCGCAACCCCCTGGAGCTGGGCGGGGTGTTCGGCGACCCGGTGGCCAGGGCGGTGGCCGAACTCCGGGCGGGGACGCTGAAGTTCGCCTGCGAGGACCCGGACGCCCCGGAGAACTGGCCGCGGGTCCTGACCCTCTGGCGGGCCAACCTGCTGGGCTCGTCGGCGAAGGGCGCCGAGTACTTCACCAAGCACCTGCTGGGCACGCACTCCTCGCTGCGCGCCGAGGAGGCGGCCCCGGCCGAGCGCCCCCGTGACGTGACCTGGCGCAAGGAGGCGCCCGAGGGCAAGCTGGACCTGCTGCTCTCGCTGGACTTCCGGCAGACCTCCTCCACCCTGCTGTCGGACGTCGTACTGCCGGCCGCCACCTGGTACGAGAAGCACGACCTGTCGTCCACCGACATGCACCCCTACGTGCACTCGTTCACCCCGGCCGTGGACCCGCCCTGGCAGGCGCGCACCGACTTCGACACCTTCAAGGCACTGGCCGAGCGGCTGAGCCAGCTGGCCGTGCGCCATCTCGGGGTACGCAGGGACCTGGTGGCCGCGCCGCTCCAGCACGACACCCCGGGCGAGATCGCCCAGCCCGGCGGGGTGGTGCGGGACTGGAAGCGCGGGGAGTGCGAACCGGTGCCCGGGGAGACCATGCCGAACCTGGTCGTGGTCGAACGGGACTACACAGCGATCGGCGGAAGATTCGCGGCACTCGGACCCCTGGTGGAGCAACTGGGTCTGCCCGCCAAGGGCATCGCCCTCAGGCCGGACCAAGAGGTCGCGCATCTGAAGGAGTTGAACGGCACCGGCTTCGAGGGCCGCCCCTCCCTCGACACCGCGGTCAAAGCGGCGAACACCATCCTGGCGCTGTCCGGCACCACCAACGGCCGGCTCGCCACCCAGGGCTTCCGCACCCTGGAGCAGCGCACCGGACAGGAGATGGCCCACCTCGCCGCCGAGCACGAGGGCAAGCGGGTCACCTACGCCGACACCCAGGCGGCGCCGGTCCCGGTGATCACCTCTCCGGAGTGGTCGGGCAGCCAGTCCGGCGGCCGCCGCTACACGGCGTTCACCCTCAACACCGAGCATCTCAAGCCCTGGCACACGCTCACCGGCCGCCAGCACTTCTTCCTCGACCACGACTGGATACACGAACTGGGCGAGGCGCTCCCGGTCTACCGGCCACCGCTGGACGTGCACCGGCTCCTCGGCGAACCGCGCCTCGGCCCGGACGGGCAGCGGGAGGTGACGGTCCGTCATCTCACCCCGCACGACAAGTGGTCGATCCACTCCGAGTACCAGGACAACCTGTTCATGCTCGCACTCTCCCGGGGCGGCCAGAACATCTGGATGTCCCCGCAGGACGCGGACGCGATCGGGGTGTCGGACAACGACTGGGTCGAGGCGGTCAACCGCAACGGCGTGGTCGTGGCCCGTGCGGTCGTCTCGCACCGTATGCCACCCGGCACGGTCTACATGCACCACGCGCACGAGCGCACGGTCGCCGTCCCGAAGACGGAGACCACCGGCATGCGCGGGGGCATCCACAACACGCTCACCCCGCTGATCCTCAAGCCGTCCCATCTGATCGGCGGTTACGCGCAGCTCTCGTGGGCCTTCAACTACCTGGGCCCGACCGGCAACCAGCGCGACGAGGTGACGGTGATCCGCCGCCGCGGCCAGGAGGTCGAGTACTGATGCCCCGTGACGGAGTCACTATCGGACGCTGCATGGCCCAGATCGCGATGGTCATGAACCTCGACAAGTGCATCGGCTGCCACACCTGTTCGGTCACCTGCAAGCAGGCGTGGACCAACCGGCCGGGCATGGAGCACGTCTGGTTCAACAACGTCGAGACCCGGCCCGGCCAGGGCTATCCACGCCGTTACGAGGACCAGGAGACCTGGCGCGGCGGCTGGGAGCTGAACCGGCGCGGCGCGCTGAAGCTCAAGGCGGGCGGCCGGCTGCACAAGCTCGCCGGGATCTTCTCCGACCCCAGGCTCCCGGAGATCAAGGACTACTACGAGCCCTGGACGTACGACTACACGAACCGCACCGACGCCCCGCTCGGCGACGACTACCCGGTGGCCCGGCCGGTCTCCCAGCTCGACGGCAAGCCGATGAAGATCGAGTGGTCGGCGAACTGGGACGACAACCTGGCCGGCGCCCCCGCCCACGGCGACCTGGACCCGATGGTCGAGCGCACCCGCCGGCAGGCCTCGGACAAGGTCAGGTTCGAGTTCGAGCAGACCTTCATGTTCTATCTGCCACGCATCTGCGAGCACTGCCTCAACCCGTCGTGCGTGGCCTCCTGCCCGTCCGGGGCGATGCACAAGCGGGCCGAGGACGGCATCGTCCTGGTCGACCAGGACCGGTGCCGGGGCTGGCGGATGTGCGTGACCGGATGCCCGTACAAGAAGGTCTACTTCAACCACGCCACCGGCAAGGCCGAGAAGTGCACCCTGTGCTACCCGCGCCTGGAGGTGGGGCTGCCGACGGTCTGCTCGGAGACCTGCGTGGGCCGGCTGCGCTATCTCGGGGTGATCCTCTACGACGCCGACCGGGTGACGGCGGCGGCCGAGACCAAGGACGAGAAGGCGCTGTACGAGGCCCAGCTGGGCGTCTTCCTGGACCCGGAGGATCCGGCGGTGCGGCAGGCCTGCGAGGAGGCGGGCATCCCGTACGACTGGCTGGAGGCGGCCCGCCGTTCCCCCGTGTACCGGCTGATCCACACCTACCGGGTGGCTCTGCCCCTGCACCCGGAGTACCGCACGATGCCGATGGTCTGGTACATCCCGCCGCTGTCCCCCGTCGTGGAGGCCCTGTCCGAGACGGGCCACGACGGCGAGGACGCCCAGAACCTCTTCGCCGCGATCGACACCCTGCGGATCCCCCTCGCCTACCTGGCCGAGCTGTTCACGGCGGGCGACACCGCGCCGGTGCGGGCGTCCCTGGAGAAGCTGGCCGCCATGCGCTCCCATATGCGGGCGCTCAACCTCGGCGAGGAGCCGGACGCGCGGATCTGCGCCGAGGTGGGGATGACCGCTGCGGAGATCGAGGCGATGTACCGGCTGCTGGCGATCGCCAAGTACGAGGACCGGTATGTGATCCCGACCGCGGCGGCCGGCGACGCACGCCGGCTGGAGGAGTCCGCGCTCCCGGACGGGTGCAGCCTCGACCACGACGGCGGCCCGGGCATGGGCGGCGACGGACCCTTCGGCCAGGACTCGGGCCGGAAACTGCTCCCCCTGGTGTCGGTGGAGAACTTCCACCTGCTGCGCAGACGGCAGACCGCCGACACCCCGGACGAGGCTAAGGAGGCCTGATGTCCACGGACGCGGTGTTCTACCAGGCGGCGGCGCTCTGCCTCACCTACCCGGACGACGACTTCGTCGCCCGGCTGCCGCTGCTGCGCGAAGCGGCCCCGCAACTGCGGGAGTTCACCGACCATGCGGCGGTGACCCCGCCGCAGGAGCTGGCCGCGCACTATGTGCAGGTCTTCGACTTCAAGAACCGGCACAGCCTCTATCTCAGCTGGTGGCACGACGGCGACACCCGCCGCCGGGGCATGTCCCTGGTCCGCTTCAAGGACGTCTACCAGGCGTACGGCATGGAGTTCACCGGCGAGGAGCTGCCGGACTTCCTGCCCGCGGTCCTGGAGTTCACGGCACGCACCGGCAACACGGACCTGCTCACCGAGCACCGTGACTGCCTGACCGAACTCCGGCGCAGGCTCACCGACTTCGGTACCCCTTATGCGTGCGTGCTGGACGCGGTCTGCGCGGCCCTGCCGACGGCACGCACCGGAGCCCGCCCATGAGCATCCTCCTGTGGGGCGCCCTGCCCTACGTCGCGTGCGCGCTGCTCGTCGCCGGCCTGGTCTGGCGGTACCGCTACGACAAGTACGGCTGGACGACCCGCTCCTCCCAGGTCTACGAGTCGAAGCTCCTCAACGTCGCCTCGCCCGTCTTCCACTACGGTGTCCTGTTCGTCCTGGCGGGCCATCTCATCGGCCTGTTCGTCCCGATGTCCTGGACACACGCGATCGGCGTGAGCGAGCACACGTACCACCTGTTCTCCCTGTACGGCGGCACGGTGGCGGGCGTTCTCGCGGTGACCGGCCTGGCCCTGCTGATCTACCGCCGCCGCACCCGGGCACCGGTCTTGCGCGCCACGACGGCCAACGACAAGGTGATGCACCTGTTCCTGGTGGCCGCGCTCCTGATGGGCATGACCGCCAAGCTGAGCCGCATCTCCGGAGACGGCTACCACTACCGCGAGACGATCGCCCCCTGGGCCCGCAGCCTCTTCACCCTCCAGCCGAAGACGGCCCTCATGGCCGGCGTCCCGGTCCTCTACCAGATCCACGCAGTCATCGGCATGACGCTGATCGCCCTGGTTCCCTACACCCGCCTGGTCCACATGTTCAGCGCCCCTCTCCAGTACCTCTTCCGCCCCTACGTGATCTACCGCACCAGAGACCCCCACCAACTGGGCCCGCGCCCGGAACGCCGGGGCTGGGAGACCACCCGCCGCTGACTCCCAGCCGTCCCTCTCGCCCAGTCCCCCTCGCCCACGCGCCCCCCTCGCCCACGCATCCCCCTCGCCCACGCGCCCCCCTCGCCCACGCATCCCCCTCGCCCGCGCGCCCCTCTCGCCCACGCGTCCCCCTCGCCCGCGCGTCCCCCTCGCCCGCGCGTCCTTCCGGCCGTACGCACCCTTCCGGCCACCGCTCACCCTTCCTCCGCCGCGGCGGCGATCAGCCACGACGGCGGATCACGGCGGTGCCTCACCCGGCCGCACCCCTCTCGTCGTCCACGATCTCCGCGTCCACCACGCCCTCCTCGCCGGCCTCGGACGGCCGCTGTTCCTCGGCCGACCCGCCGGAGGCACCCGCGTACATGGCCTGGCCCATGCGCTGGCTGACGGTCGCCAGTTTCTCCACCCCCTGGCGCAGCTCCGCGGTGTCGGCGTTGCGGTCCAGCAGGGTCTTGAGCTCGGTGATCGCCGATTCCACGTCGGTCTTCGTGTCGGCCGGTACGCGGTCCTCGTTGTCGCGGATGAACTTCTCGGTCTGGTAGACGAGTTGCTCGGCCTGGTTGCGGGTCTCGGCGGCCTCGCGGCGGTTGCGGTCCTCCTCGGCGTACTGCTCGGCCTCCCGCATCATGCGGTCGATGTCGTCCTTGGGAAGGGCGGAGCCGCCGGTCACGGTCATCTTCTGCTCACGCCCGGTCGCCAGGTCCTTCGCCGAGACGTGCATGATCCCGTTCGCGTCGATGTCGAAGGCGACCTCGATCTGCGGTACCCCGCGCGGTGCCGGCGGCAGGCCGGTGAGGTCGAAGACGCCGAGCTTCTTGTTGTAGGCCGCGATCTCCCGTTCGCCCTGGTAGACCTGGATGCCCACCGAGGGCTGGTTGTCGGCGGCGGTCGTGAAGATCTCCGAACGCCGGGTCGGGATCGTGGTGTTGCGCTCGATCAGCCTGGTCATGATGCCGCCCTTGGTCTCGATGCCCAGGGACAGCGGGGTGACGTCCAGGAGCAGGACGTCCTTGACGTCGCCGCGGATGACGCCTGCCTGGAGGGCGGCGCCGACCGCCACCACCTCGTCCGGGTTGACGCCCTTGTGCGGGTCCTTGCCGGTGAGTTCCTTGACCAGGTCGGTGACGGCGGGCATCCGGGTCGAGCCGCCGACCAGGATCACATGGTCGATCGCGGACAGCTCCACGCCCGCGTCCTTGACGGCCTGGTGGAACGGCTTCTTGCAGCGGTCCAGCAAGTCCGCGGTCAGCTCCTGGAACTGAGCCCGCGTCAGCTTCTCGTCCAGATGCAGCGGGCCCTCGGCGGATGCCGTGATGTACGGCAGGTTGACCGAGGTCTCCGTGGACGAGGACAGCTCGATCTTCGCCTTCTCGGCGCCCTCGCGCAGCCGCTGCAACGCCATCTTGTCGTTGCCCAGATCGATGCCGTACTGCCCCTTGAAGCGTTTGACCAGGTGCTCGACGACCCGCTGGTCCCAGTCGTCGCCGCCCAGGTGGGTGTCGCCGTTGGTGGCCTTGACCTCGATCACGCCGTCGCCGATCTCAAGGAGGGAGACGTCGAAAGTTCCGCCCCCGAGGTCGAAGACGAGGACCGTCTGCTCCTCGCCCCGGTCGAGGCCGTAGGCGAGCGCCGCGGCGGTCGGCTCGTTGATGATCCGCAGCACCTTCAGGCCGGCGATCTCTCCGGCCTCCTTGGTGGCCTGCCGCTGTGAGTCGTCGAAATACGCGGGTACGGTGATCACCGCGTCGGTGACGTCCTCGCCGAGGTACGCCTCGGCGTCCCGCTTCAGCTTCTGCAGCACCCGCGCCGACAGCTCCTGGGCCCGGTACCGCGTGCCGTCGACGCTCCCGCTCTCCGGGAACCGCCAGGCACCGTCGCCCATGTGCCGCTTCACCGAGCGCGCGGTGCGGTCCACGTTGGTCACCGCCTGCCGCTTGGCGACCTCGCCGACCAGCACATCGCCGTTCTTCGCGAAGGCCACCACCGACGGGGTGGTGCGCGCCCCCTCGGCGTTGGCGACGACGGTGGGCTCACCGCCTTCCAGGACGGCCACCACCGAGTTCGTCGTACCGAGGTCGATCCCGACCGCACGTGTCATGTCCGTCCCCTTCCGCCCAGGGCACTTCCCCGACTCCAGCACAAAACTTGAGCGGGCCGTTGTCAATGCCGGGTACCCCGTGAACGACGATGCCGCGCCCCCAGGACGGGGACGCGGCATCCGAAGGGGTACGACGGTCAGGCGAGCTTCGCGTCCAGGGTGATGGTGGTGCCGGCCAGGGCCTGGCTGACCGGGCAGTTCTTCTTGGCGTCCTCGGCGGCGGCGGCGAAGCCGGCCTCGTCCAGACCGGGCACCGTGCCCTCGACGGTCAGGTGGATCCCGGTGATGCCCTCACCCGGCTGGAACTTGACGTCGGCGGTGGTCACCAGCCTGGTGGGCGGGGTGCCGGCCCCGGCCAGGGCGTGCGAGAGGGCCATGGAGAAGCAGCTGGAGTGGGCGCCGGCGATCAGCTCCTCCGGGCTGGTCTTGCCGTTCGCCTCCTGGGAACGCGAGGCCCACGTGACCGGCTGCTGGCCGATACCGGAGGAGTCGAAGGTGATGACACCGTTGCCCTCGAGGAGGTTGCCTTCCCAAACGGTGTGTGCGGTGCGCGTGGTGGCCACGGTTGTTCCTTTCGGCGTACGAAGGCGAATGAACCGGTTTCGCTGCCTCCCATCCGATCACATCCGGGCTCACCGCACGCGGAAGACCGGCCCACGGGGAGTGAACGGCAGGCGACGGCCGTCGGGCACGAGGTACGCGTGCTCGCGCCGCACCCGCAGGACGTCGCACCAGCCGTCGGTGATCACCAGGACCGGCGCGTTCGGCGGGAAGTCGTCCGCGCGCTGCAACAGGTCGATCCCGGGCTGGAGGACGGTGCCGCCGCGGCCGTGCACCCGGACCCGCCCGGCGATCTCGGTCGTCGGCAGGTACCCGGCGTCGTGCGGGGCCGCGTCGCAGAACACGACACGGGCCGCCGGTACGTCCCGGGCCTCGGCGTAGGAGGCGATCGCGCCCAGGGCCTTGCCGAGCAGGGTGCGGTCCATGGAGCCGGAGGTGTCCAGGACCACGCCGAAGGTGCAGCGGGCGACCTCCTCGGGCGGGAAGTACCGGCCGGCGCGCGGGATGTCCGGGGTGGACGACTGCCGGCGGGAGGGCCGGGCGTACGACCGGACGGCTTCCGGCCGGGGCACGAACTCGTCGAACCAGCGAGCGAGCTGAGCGTCCCAGGGCAGCGGCGGATGGCTGAGCGCGCGGATCTCCTCGACCAGGCCGCCGGGCAGGAATCCGCGGTCCTGCGTCTGGTGCAGGTCGAGACCCTGGCCGAGGCCCCGGCGGTAGAACTCGTCGAGGTCGACGCAGGCGCCGGGCGGCCCGAGCGGCGCGCCCAGGACATCGCCGCGTCCCTTGCCGCGCAGGGTGGCCAGGCGCCGCATCCGGCGCAGGTCGACGGCGATCCGGTCGTACACCTCCTCCGCCGACAGGTCCTTCAGCTCCGGGTCGTGCAGCAGCCCTTCGGGCATGGTGCCGACGCGCATCTCGACCAGCCAGCCGTTGATCACGTAGTCGCAGGCGACGTTGAAGAGGTAGGGGTCGCGGCCGCCGAGGCGGTCGCCGTGGCGCAGGGCGGCATGCAGCATCTCGTGGGCGAGGACGAACCGCCACTCCTCGTCGTCCAGGGTGCGCAGCGGGTTCACGTAGATCTCGCCGGCCTCCGGGTTGACGGCGGCGATCGCGATGTCGTGGGCGCGGGCCAGCTCGGCGTCGGCGACCAGCTTGATGCCGGCCGCGATCCCGCCGAGCAGCGGATAGGAGGAGACGAACCAGCTGAGCGCCTGTTCCCAGGGGCGCAGCGGGGTCGGCGGCCCGGTCATGGAGGTGCGGCGTCCGCCGGCCAGGTCCATCGCCCGGGACATGGTCCGGGTCAGCGCGTGCGCGAACCCGACCTGCCAGTCGGGGACTTGGCCGGCCCACTGGTCCCAGGGCAGGAGGAGCTGGTCGGGCTCGCCGCCGCTGGTGCCGCCGCGCTCGTAGGCGGCCGGGACGCTGCCGGCCCGGCGCCAGCCGGCGGCCAGCCGGTCCTCGTCACCTTCCGGATAGGACGCGGGCAGGTGGTCCGGTGCCTCGCCGACCGGGAAGGTCCCCAGGAAACGGTTGACGACGGTGCACCGGGCGGCGAGGTCGTAGTGGTCGGGCTCGGGGCGCGGCCCGGTGGCGGCGGGCAGGTGACCGAAGCCGAGATGGATCGTGCAGTGAGCCAACGCCCAGGCCCACTCGGCCGGTTCGGCGCGCCGGGTGGCGTGGGCGTGCAGGACTCCGTTGGAATCGGCTCGAACCAGCCCTTCGTGGGGCGCCAGTTCACACTTCTCGTGCCGACAGAGGGTGAACTCGACCGCTCGCAGCGCCGGGTTGGCGCGCAGCAGCTCGACCCCGGCCGCGAAGTCCTCCGCCGCGGGGTCCTTCTTCTGTTCCTTCTTCTGGTCCTTACGGCCGCTGCGGCTCATCGTCGGGCTTCCACCAGCCGGGGCATGTCCCGGGCGGCCTCGATCAGGAACCAGGAGGGCAGCACGGGGTTGCCCTCGGGGTCGGAGGCGATGACGGTCTGGGCGACCTCGACGGAGATCTCGGCGAGCTGCACGAGCAGCGACTTGGCGCGGTACGCGGTCTGCCGGCCGTTCGCCGACATGTGTTCCTTGGCAGCGGGCAGCTCCTTGACCAGCCGCCCGCGGAACGACTCGGCGAGGTAGTACAGCAGGTCCCGGTCCTCGATCCGGTGCGGCCAGCCGGCGTCGCCCTTGAGGATCGCCTCGATGCCGAACCGGCTGCGCACGATCTTGACGTATCCGCAGAAGGCGGTGGCGTGGGCCGGGGTGAGCGTGCCGTGCGCGAGGACCTTCAGGGTCTCCTCGTCGAGGTCGCGCCCGAAGGAGTGCAGGGCGTCGGAGAGCATGTGCCAGGAGCGCGGGGTGGAGAACGGCTCCTCGGTCTTCGGCGGCTTGGACCACAGATGGTCGGGACGGTCGGTGAGGTGGTCCAGGATCCAGGGGTGGATGCCGTCGCCCGCGGCCCAGGCGAGCCAGTCGTGCGCGGAGGCCGCCAGGTGGACGTGGGCCAGCCGGTTGACCAGCGCGGAGGCGATGGGCCGGGCGAGGGCGTTGTCGGTGGCCCGGTTGCCGGCGCCGATCACGATCGACCCCTTGGGCAGCTCGTAGTTCCCGATCCGGCGATCCAGGATCAGCGAGTAGAACGCCTTCTGCACATCCGGGGTGGCCGCGTTCAGCTCGTCGAGGAAGAGGCAGTACGGCTCGTCGCGGGCGATCGCCTCGGGCGGGCAGAACACCGACCGCCCGTCACGGATCTGGGGAACGCCGATCAGGTCCTCGGGCGCGAGCTGCGTACCGAGCAGACTCACACACTCCAGCCCCAGCGACTCGGCGAACGCCCGCACCAGCGAGGACTTCCCGATCCCGGGCGCCCCCCAGATGAACACCGGCCGCACGGTGGCGAGGCCGAGGAGAAGCTCGGGGAGACGGGCGGGGGTGACGGTGACGGCAGCCTGCAAGAAGCGGCTCCTTCGGGGATGTTCGAGCGATGTGCGACTCGAACAGTGTGAGCCGGGGCCGAGAGGAACGCAGCTGATTTTCCGCCGGACGGCTTGAGGCGCCCCTCAAGGGGCGCGGGGCTGTGTCAATGTGCGGCTCCGCCGCGCGGGCGCGACCAGCCCCCACGCACCCGCACCCGAACTACGCGGCCCTCTCCTCGCCGGCAGGCAACGGCACCTGCGGCCCGTCCGTCTCCCGAAGCCACCGCCGCAGCACCCCGTGCACGGCCTCCGCCCCCACCAGCTCCTCGCCCTCCGCCACCGCCGCGGAAACGCAGACCGGCGACAACAGGAACGGCCTGCCCTGCGCGCCCCCCAGCCCCCCGTGCGACCCGATCTGCTCCTCGAACGCGAGGACGTCGCCGCCCTCCGGGTCGTACGACGAGTTCACCATGATGTCGGCGGTGTGCGGGAACGAGTGCGTGCGCCGGACGGCGTCCGCCGCGCCCGCCCCGAAGACGGCCAGCGGCCCCGGATGCCCGTCGAGCCGGTCCAGCGGTATCTCCGCGCCGTACGCCCCCAGCACCACCCCGCCGTGCTCCTCGCTGCGCACCAGCAGGAACCCGATGCCGGGGTGGTTGGCGAGGGTGGTGAGCAGGGCGGGGTACCGGGCGTCTATCTCCTCCTTGGTCATGCGGTGCGGCACGTCCGGGAACGCGACCAGGCCGAGGTTGCCGGAGGCGAGCACGACCGGTTCCGAACGCCGGGTGGGCCGGTGCCTCTCGCCACCCTCCTCGACGGGCCTGCGCAGGGCCGCGCGGACGGCGGCCCGGGCCTCGGCCCCGCTGTGGGTGCGCTCGGCCCGGCGCGGCACATGCAGCCCGCAGCCGGCCCGGACCAGGTCGCCGAGGGTGAGTCCGTACCGGGAGTGGAAGGTCTCGCCGGGACTCTGCCCGTGGTCGGAGAGGACGACGATCCGGTACTGCCGCGGGGCGTGCTCGGCGACCTTCTCGATCAGTGCCAGGGCGCGGTCCAGGCGTTGCAGCACCTTCTCGGCGTCGCGGCTGTGCGGCCCCGAGTGGTGGGCGACCTCGTCGTAGGCGACGAGGTCGGCGTAGACGGCGGTGCGGCCGGCCAGCAGATCGCCCATGACCGCGGCGACGACGACGTCCCGTTCGACGACGGTGGCGAAGGCGCGGACGAAGGGATAGAGGCCGCCGCGCCCCACGCGGGGCCGCTGCTTGCGCATCCGGGCCGCCGTCGACTGGCCGATCTCGCGGCCGACCTCGGCGAAGAAGGAGAGCGCGGTGCGGACGGCGTTGGCCGGGTCGGAGAAGTAGGCGAAGTAGCCGGCGCGGGAACGGTTCTCCCGGCCTCGGCGCCGGGTGGCTATGGACAGCACGAGGGCCTGTTCGTCGGCGCCGCCGCTGAAGAGGTTGCCGCGGCTGGCGCCGTCCAGGGTGAGCAGTCCCCCGTCGGCGGTGCGCTCGACGGCACGGCGCTGGAGTTCGGCGGCGCTGGTCGGGCGGTTGCAGACCATCACCTCCCGGCTGTCCTTCTCGTACCAGCGGAAGGCCGGGACGTCGAAGGTGGAGCCGTGCAGGATGCCCAGCTGGCTGGCGCCGGTCTGGCTGGACCAGTCGGTGCGCCAGAGGGTGAGCCGGTGGGTGGCGTCCAGCCAGGCGGCGACCGTGGGCATCAGGCCCTTGGCGACGGCGGCGGTGAGGACGTCGTGGCCGACGCCGTCGAGCTGGAGGAAGACGGTGCCGGGGGTGGCCGGGCAGGGCGGGCGGGAGCCGCTGCGGCGGGTGGCGAGACGGGAGAGCCGGCTCCGGTAGGCGTCGTCGTCGCGGACGGCGAGGGCACCGCCGGTGGTGGAGGCGACGGCGGACATCACGGCGGCCACGATCACGGCGGTCTCCGGGGCGGCCTCGCTCTGCCCCGAGGGGTTGATGCGCAGGGCGACGAGCAGGAGGGAGCCGTTGAGGAAGAAGACCAGCAGGCCGAGGACGAGGGCCGGCACCAGCAGCAGGAGTCGTACGAGCAGGGGCCATACGACGGCCGACAGGACACCGAAGGCGCCGGCGCCGAGGGCCGCGGTCACGGCGATTCGGGTGGCGCTGTCACCGTCGGCGGACTGGAGCTGGAAGTCGGGCAGGATCCCGGCGAGGACCAGCATGGTCACGGTGGACACCGCCCACACCACGACGCTCCGTCCGACCTGACTGACGACCCGCCGCCACCGCACGCCCCACCGACCTCACGTCCGCGACCCGCGTCCACCGCGGGTCTGCTGCCGCCAACACTGTCACACGGCCACGGACGCGAGCGGGCTCACCTCCCGTCGTACCCCGCCGTCGGCATCGACAGCCTCCGGTGGACCCGCGCCTTCATCTGGGCGTCGTAACAGGGCTCGGCCCGCCCCACCGTCTCCACCCGCACCCCGCGTCTCGCGCACTCCGCCGTGAAGTCCTCGACCGACGACAGCGCGCTCTCCAGCACCCGTCTGCTCGGTGCGACGAAGACGTCGAGGCCGGGCCGGACACCCGCCCACAGGGCGCTGTGGTCGTGCCGCAGCCCGCGGACCAGGAGTTCCCGGGCGATGACGTACCCGTGCTCCACGGCCCAGCGCGCGCACATCGCGTGCTGGCTGCGGGAGTCGACCAGGAAGGGGTCGATCTCCAGTTCCTCCAGGGGCGTCAGACTCGCGATGGCGGTCACCCGCACCGGCGCGAGCCCGCGGTAGGCACCCCGCACCTGTCCCATGGCGTCCCCCCTCACCTCCGGGTTTCGCCGCCGACCCTACTCCTGCACGTAGGCTTCGGGGAGTCGCGCGAAGGAGGCAAAGAGGTGCCGGTGGAGATCACCTGGTGGGGTCACGCCACCTGCACGATCGAGGATTCGGGCGTACGACTGCTGACCGATCCTCTGTTCGCACGCAGGCTCGCGCACCTGCGCCGCCGCCGGGGCGCCCCGCCGCCGCCCGAGGCCCGTCGTGCGGACCTCGCGCTCGTCTCCCACCTGCACGCCGACCACCTGCACGTCCCCTCGCTGGCCGGGCTCCCCCCGGGCACGCGCCTGCTTGTGCCCCGGGGCGCACCACGGGCGGTGCCCACGCTCCGTCGGCTCCGGCAGCTGCGGATCACCGAGGTCGGTGTCGGGGACGAGATATCCGTCGGCCCGCTCGTCGTACGAGTCGTGCCCGCACGTCACGACGGGCGCCGGCTGCCGGTCGGCCCGCACCGCTCCCCCGCCCTCGGATATGTCGTCGAGGGTGCGGCACGGACGTACTTCGCCGGGGACACCGGGCTGTTCGACGAGATGGCCGAGGCCGTCGGGCCGGTGGACGTGGCCCTGCTGCCGGTCGGCGGGTGGGGGCCCCACCTCGGAGAAGGGCATCTCGACGCCGGGCGGGCGGCGCGGGCGCTGGCCCGGCTGGCGCCGCGCAGCGCGGTGCCGGTGCACTACGGGACGTACTGGCCGATCGGTATGGACGGGGTGCGCCCGCACGAGTTCCACGCGCCGGGCGAGGAGTTCGTGCGCCTCGCGGCGGAGTACGCGCCGCAGGTGGCGGTGCACAAGCTCGGTCACGGGGAGAGTGTGCGGCTGGAGGTCGCACGGTGAGACTGCTGGTGGCGGTGGCGGCCGCCGGTGCGACGGCGGCCACCTCGTCGACCTCGTCGACCGAGTCCGCGCAGCAGGCGATCGGCTATCCGACGCTGTTTCTGCTGGTGCTGATCGGGGCGCTGGTGCCGGTGGTGCCGACGGGGGCGCTGGTCAGTTCGGCGGCGGTGGTGGCCTTTCACCAGACGGCGCCGTTCGCGCTGGCGCTGGTGCTGGTGACGGCGTCGCTGGCCGCCTTCCTGGGGGACGCGGCGCTGTACTGGCTGGGACGGCGCGGGATGAGGTCGAAGAACGGGTCGCGGTGGCTGGCGGCGATCCGGGCGCGGGCGCCGGAGGACCGGCTGGAGCAGGCGCAGGAGAAGTTGGCCGAGCACGGGGTGATGGTGCTGGTGCTGTCGCGCCTGGTGCCGGCGGGGCGGATACCGGTGATGCTGGCCTGTCTGCTGGCGGAGTGGCCGTTGCGGCGGTTCGCGCGGGGGAACGCGCCGGCCTGTGTGGCGTGGGCCGCGACCTATCAGTTGATCGGGATTCTGGGCGGGTCGTTGTTCCCGGAGCCGTGGGAGGGGGTTGTGCTGGCGGTCGCGCTGACCGTGGTGATCAGCGCGATGCCGGGTGTGTGGAGGCGGGTTCGTTCTGCCGGGTGACGGTACGTTGCGGAACGCGGGCGGGTGGGTGCTGGTCGCGCCCACGCGGCGGTGGCCGCACATCGATACAGGCCCGCGCCCCTGACGGGCGCCCCTGTTACCGAGCGCTGTCGAGCGAAGTCCGCTCCACAACCCTCGATCCCCCCACCGGCAGATCCCACAGGTTCTCCCGGTCCAGCCCCGCCTTCTCCCACGCCGCCCGTACCCGCCGCAACGGCTCCAGCACCGGCTCTGCCGACAGGATGAACGTGGCCCAGTGCATGGGGGCCATCCGCCGCGCCCCCAGGTCGGCCGTCGCCCGAACCGCCTCCTCCGGGTCGAGGTGGACGTCGCTCAGCCACCAGCGGGGGTCGTAGGCGCCGATGGGCATCAGGGCGAGGTCGATGCCCGGGTAGCGGCCGCCGATGCGGGAGAACCAGTGGCCGTAACCCGTGTCACCGGCGAAGTAGACGCGCTGCCCGTCGGCGGCGGTGAGGACCCAGCCGCCCCAGAGGCTGTGACAGGTGTCGGTGAGGGTGCGCTTGGACCAGTGGTGGGCGGGGACGAAGTCGAAACGGACGCCGGGCAGTTCCGCCGCCTCCCACCAGTCCAACTCGGTGACGGTGGTGAAGCGGCGGCGCCGGAACCAGCGGCCGAGGCCGGCCGGTGCGAACACCGGGGTGTCGCGCGGGAGGCGGCGCAGGGTGGGGGCGTCCAGGTGGTCGTAGTGGTTGTGGCTGATGACGACCGCGTCGACGCGCGGCAGGGTCTCCCAGTCGACGCCGACCGGGGTGACCCGGGCCGGGGTGCCGATGATGCGCCGGGACCAGACGGGGTCGGTGAGGACGGTCAGGCCGCCGATCCGGACGACCCAACTGGCGTGCCCCGCCCAGGTGACGGCGACCGTGTCGGTGTCGACGCGGGGCAGCGGGCCCGGCTCGTAGGGCAGCAGGGGGATGTCGGCGAGGCCCTCGCGCCCGGGGCGGACGGAGCCCTCGCGCGCGAAGCGGGCCATGGCCTTGAGGTCGGGCAGGGGTGCGGTCAGGCGGTCGTGGAAGGTCCGCGGCCAGACCCGGAGTTCGCCCAGCGGGCGGGGTTCGGCGAGTGGCGGGCACGGAGGCGCGTAGGAAGTCGGAGCGGTGGGGGTGGGGGCGGTGACGGTGGGTGTGGTGACGGTGGGGGTGGTGGCGTCCCGGGTCGTCGTGGCAGTCGGGTCGGCAGTCGTCGCGGGGGCAGTCGTCGTGGTGGACCCTGACTCATGCGTCTGCTGCGTCATCGAGGAGGCTCCCATCGCTGAGCGTCGTCGCGGAGATCGTCGAGTACCGACCTCAAGGACATCAACGCGCGTTGCACGTGTGGCAGTTCCAACGGTGCGGGGGACGTGAGGCATTCCAGGCGTTCCTCGTCGGTGCCGCCCAGCAGCGGCCCGGTGGCGAGCCGGACGCGCAGGGCCTGGAGGTCGTCGCCGAAGCGGTGGCCGCCGGGCGCGGGCATGCCGAGCCGGGCGGTGAGGAAGTCCTCCAACTCCTGTGCGTCGCCGACCCCCTGGGCGCCGAGCGCGGCGCGCAGCGGTTCCAGGTCGGCGTACAGGTGACGGCCGGCCTGCGGAGGCCGGGCCAGGCCGCCTCCGGCGACCACCGCGGTGTGCACGGCGGCGGCCACGCGCGCGTGCAGGCGTACGGCGTCCGCCCGGCGGGTGGTGACGGGCTCGGGCTCGTCGAGCGCGTGGGCGGCGGCGACCGCGACCGGCCCGGCGAGGCGGGCGCCGAGCGCGGTGAGGACGTCGAGCACGCGCGCGTGCAGGGCCGAAGCGGCGTCGCCCTCGGGGAACCGGGCGACCGCGGCGGGCCAGCCGGCCGGCAGCAGGGCGCCGGCCAGGTCGCTGACGACGGTGACCCGGTCCGGGAGCATCTCGGCGGGGCTGAGCAGCACGGTGGCGTGCGGCGCGTGCAGGGTGTCGCGCCAGGTCTCGTCGCTGACCAGGTGGAGTCCCTCGCCGGTGGCCGCCTCGACGGTCTCGTGCAGCAGTTCGGGCGGGGCGACGGTGGCGGTCGGGTCGTCGGCGACGGAGAGCACCAGCAGCCGGGGGTCGCCGCCCTCGTCCCGGACCCGGCGCACGGTCTCCAGCAGCGCGTAGGGGTCGGGCACGCCCCCGGACTCGGCCGGGGTGGCCACGTGGAAGACGGGCCGGCCGAGGAGCCGGGCGTACGGCGCCCACCAGGCGGCGCAGGGGCGCGGTACCAGGACGTCACCGCCGAGCGCGGCGGTGAGCGCCACCAGGAGGGCGGGGGCGCCGGGGCCCGCGGTCACCCGGCCGGGCGTGGCGGGCAGCCCACGGCGCTCCCAGTAGCCGCGGGCCGCGTCGAGCAGCGCCGGACCGCCGCCGACGGGCTCCTCCCCGCCCCGGCTCGCGGCGGCGGCCAGCACAGTGGAGAGTTCGGGCAGGACGGGCAGCCCGTCGTCGGGCAGCGCCGGCCCGTACCGGACGGGTCCGTGGCCCCGCGCGGGCGTGTCCCGGAGCGGCCTCTGACCCTCGGGATCCGTCCGCCGCATGTCCGCCTCCGCGCAGTCCGTGGTGCCGTGTGCCGTCCGGTCCGGGCCGTGCGCTCCGTCGGGTGGTGATGCGTACGGTGCCGGAGTGTTCGCCCTGGGGTTACCCGGTGGCGGCCGTCTCATCCGTGCGCGCGGGACCTCCCGCCGGCCAGCCGGTACACCGCGCCGCCGCACGCGGCCGCGATCAGCATGCCGCCCGCGACCAGTGCGGGAACCGAGTCCGTGAAGGCGCCGCCCGCCCCGGCCTCCACGCCGTGCTCGACGGTCGGCGGATCACAGGAGGTGTCACCGCCGCGCGGCTGGTCACACGCGTGGTCGTCCGCGCAGGAACCGGACGAGCCGGAGAAGCCGGCTCCGCCGGAACCCGAGGAGCCGAAGGAATGGGAGGAACCGGAGGGGGCACACTCGTGTCCGCCCTCGCCGCACGCCTTCTGCCCCGCGGAACAGGGCCGCTCGCCGTCACCCCCGGTCGCCGTGCCGCCCCCGACGTCCCCCCGAGAACCCGTGGCATCGTCACCCCGCCCGCCTGTGCCTGCGTCGCCCCGCCCGGCCGTGCCGTCGTCGTCTCCCCAAGTGCCCGTACCGGTGTCGCTCCGCGCGCCCGTGCCGGTGTCACCCTGAGGCCCCGTGCCGGTGTCGCCCCAAGGAGCCGTGGCATCGTCGCCGTGCGGGACCGCGCCGTCGTCCTCCCGAGAGAGCGTGCCGTCATCCCCGTGAGGCACCCCGCCGTCACCACCGGGCACCGCGCCGCCGTCACCATGAGGCACCCCGGTGTCACCACCGGGCACCGCGCCGCCGTCACCATGAGGCACCCCGCCGTCACCACCGGGCACCGCGCCGCCGTCACCATGAGGCACCCCGCCGTCACCACCGGGCACCGCGCCGCCGTCACCGTGAGGGACCCCGCTGTCCCCGCCCGGGACCGCGCCGGCGCCGGCCGGGGGAACGGGACTCCCCCCACTCCCGACAGCGCTCCCCCCGCTCCTGGTGACCGTGAAGGGCGTGTTCCGGGGCGGCCCCTGCACCCCGCCCGCCGCCGGGCAGGTCCCGTCGGTCGTCCCGCAGGTCACAGAGGGGGTGGCGCCGGGACGCGCAGCGCCGGGGCTCGCCTCGGCGGCGGGGCTCGCTTCGACGGCGGGGCCGGCCACGGCTGCCGTACCGGCGAGGCCGAACGCGGCACCCGCCAGGACGGCGACGGACAGGGCCCGAGCGGTACGGCGCATGGGGTGGCTCCTCGGAACGTACGACTCCGGGGACACGCGGCTGGTGCCCCCGCAGCCATCACAGCCCGCCCCACGCCGTGCCGCGCGCGGCCGACCCCCATTCGCGGGACACGCCCGCCCTTTCGGGTGACGGGCCGGTTCCGGCGTGTCGGCCCCGTGTCGCCGGGTACGCGTCCCGCACCCCTGAAGTACCTGGAGGGAGATATGCAGCGAGGTAGTGACCGGCTGAGCGTGCGCCGGGACGACGAGATGAAGCACGAGCTGCGCGAACTGCTCAGGTCCGGGCATCCGACACGCACCGAGGACTGGACCGACCCCGAGCCGCCCGCCGAGGACGATCCGGAGATGTACCGCGCCCCGATGCTGTCGTGGACCAGCGGGCGGCCGTCGTCGGCGACCGTACGGCAGGAGCTGGCCCGGTCCCTGACCCGGCACGACTTCCCGGCCCAGCCGAGTGAACTGGTACGCGCGCTGCGCCGCGGCAACGCCCCGGACGCCCTGGTCCGGCAGGTGTCCCGGTTGCCGCGTTCGACGCGCTACCGCAACCTGCTGGCACTGGCCGAGGCCGTGGTCGGCGGGGAGTGACCCGGGACACCGGCCAGGAAGCCGAGGAAGCCGAGAGAGCAAGGAGTGGACATCATGCGTGTCGCATTTCTGACCGCGCCCGAGGGCGTCGAGCAGGTGGAGCTGACCGAGCCGTGGAAGGCGGTCTCCGACGCCGGGCACGAGCCGGTACTGGTGTCGACGGAGCCGGGGCGAATCCAGGGCTTCGACCATCTTGACAAGGCGGACACGTTCCCCGTGGACGAGGTGGTCGGCGACGCCTCCGCGGACTCGTTCGGGGCGCTGGTGCTGCCCGGCGGGGTCGCCAATCCGGACTTTCTGCGGATGGACGAGAAAGCCGTGGCGTTCGTGAAGGGCTTCTTCGAGGCGGGCCGGCCGGTCGCGGCGATCTGTCACGCGCCCTGGACGCTGATCGAGGCCGATGTGGTGCGTGGCCGGACCCTGACATCCTGGCCGAGCCTGCGGACCGACCTCCGCAACGCCGGCGGCACCTGGGTCGACGAGCAGGTCCAGGTCTGCGGGGCCGGTCCCAACACGCTGGTCACCAGCCGTAAGCCGGACGACCTCAAGGCCTTCTGCGAGGCCTTCCTCGACGCGCTGCGCGAGGCTTGAGCCCGAGCAGGGCGCCGGATCTCAGCTGGCGGAGGCGCGCGGTGTCGCCGTCTCCGCGCAGCTGCGCTCCCTGGCGCCCTCCCTGGTGCGGCCGGCGGCGACGATGCGGCGCGGGTTGCGGCGCAGATACTCGCCCTCCAGCTGGGCCATGCGCTCGTTGTGGGCGCGCAGCGCGTCGTTGGAGCCGTACAGCAGGGTGTCGTGGCGCGTCCGGTGGATGGTCTCCAGCTCCTTCATGAGCTGCTGGTCGTCCAGTCGGCTGGGGTCTACTCCGGTCATGGTGGTACCCCGCTCGTCGTGTCCGTCCCGGCGGTCCGGATCCCTGCATCCACTGTACGAAGGTCCGGGCCGCCGGGCCTGTCTAGTGCTGCGACGGGAAAGGTTCACCGGTTCGCGACGCCCGGCAAACCTTTCCGGTCACAGCACTAGCGGGCCCGCTCCACCCGGCGCTCGTCCCACACCGGCTCCGGGGTCTCGCGGACCCGGCCGTCGGTGCCGAAGACCAGGTAGCGGTCGAAGGCGCGGGCGAACCAGCGGTCGTGGGTGACGGCGAGCACCGTGCCGTCGAAGGCCTCCAGCCCTTCCTGAAGGGCTTCGGCGGACTCCAGGTCGAGGTTGTCGGTCGGCTCGTCGAGCAGCAGCGCCGTTACACCCTGTAGCTCCAGCAAGAGGATCTGGAACCGGGCCTGCTGGCCGCCGGAGAGCCGCTCGAAGGTCTGTTCGGCCTGGTTGGTCAGCTCGTAACGGCGCAGCCGGGACATCGCGGCACCCCGGTCCTGGGAGTGTTCCGTCCACAGGATGTCGAGGAGGGTACGGCCCTGGAGCTCGGGGTGGGCGTGGGTCTGGGCGAAGTGCCCGGGTACCACCCGTGCGCCCAGCTTCCACTGTCCCGTGTGCGTCACCTCCTCCCCGGCCAGCAGCCGCAGGAAGTGCGACTTGCCGGAGCCGTTGGAGCCGAGGACGGCGACCCGCTCGCCGTAGAAGACCTCCAGGTCGAAGGGTTTCATCAGGCCGGTGAGTTCGAGTCCCGCGCAGGTGACGGCACGCACGCCGGTACGGCCGCCGCGCAGCCGCATCCTGATGTCCTGGTCGCGCGGCGGCTCCGGGGGCGGGCCGGCCTCCTCGAACTTGCGCAGCCGGGTCTGCGCGGCCGCGTACCGGGAGGCCATCTCGTGGGAGACAGCGGCGGCCTGACGGAGATTGAGCACCAGCTTCTTCAGCTGGGCGTGCTTCTCGTCCCAGCGGCGGCGCAGTTCCTCGAAGCGGGCGAAGCGTTCGCGCCGGGCGTCGTGGTAGGTGGCGAAGCCGCCGCCGTGCACCCAGGCGTCGGCGCCGGTCGGCGAGGGCTCCACGGAGACGATCTTCTCGGCGGCGCGGGCGAGGAGTTCCCGGTCGTGGGAGACGAACAGGACCGTCTTGCGGGTCTCCTTCAGCTGCGCCTCCAGCCAGCGCTTGCCGGGGACGTCGAGGTAGTTGTCCGGCTCGTCGAGCAGCAGCACCTCGTCGGTGCCGCGGAACAGGGCCTCCAGCACCAGCCGCTTCTGCTCGCCGCCGGAGAGGGTGCGCACCTGCCGCCACTGGGCCTTGTCGTACGGCACGCCGAGCGCGGCCATGGTGCACATGTCCCAGAGTGTCTCGTGCTCGTAGCCGCGGACCTCGGCCCAGTCGGCGAGTGCCTGCGCGTAGCGGAGCTGGGCGGCTTCGTCGTCGACGGTCATGATGCCGTGCTCGGCCCGGTCCACGGCCTGCGCGGCCTCCCGGATCCCGGGTGGCGCCACCGACACCAGCAGATCACGCACGGTGGTCTCGTCCCGTACGGAGCCGACGAACTGGCGCATCACGCCGAGGCCGCCGCTCGCGGTCACGGTGCCGCCGTGCGGCTTCAGCTCGCCGGAGATCAGCCGCAGCAGCGTGGTCTTACCGGCGCCGTTGGGGCCGACCAGCGCGACGGCGGCCCCCTCGCCGACCCGGAACGACACATCGCCGAGCAGGGCCCTCCCGTCGGGGAGGTAGTACTCGAGATGCGCGGCTTCCAGGTGTCCCATGGTCAGGGATTCTGCGCGGCACGGCTGAGATAGGGCAAACCGTTATCGGCCCGACGTCTTCGGCCGCGGGCGCGTAGTGGTTGCTCGCACGCGGCGGAACCGCATAGCGATACGGCCCCGCGCCCCCGCCTTGCCGGCGGGGGGGGGGGGCCCCG